>JAQGNR010000039.1 GCA_028291765.1 Herbaspirillum sp. | reverse complement strand
TGCGCCAGACCCAACCGTTCGGCCGCCCGGGAAACGCTGTTGGTCTTGTAAATTTCATCGAACACCGCCAACCATTCCAGATCGAGCTTTGCCATGGGCATCCTTCTGCATTTTTAGAGCATTATTTTAAAACGCAATACACAAAATCTAAAAACTAATTTGACGCAATAATGGTATTGCGCAACACTGCATCATCGTTCCGAGCGCAAGCGTGGCAACGCTACAAAATACGGAGGAGACATGAACGCAAATAGCTCCAAAACGGTGATCAATACCGAGCGGCAAGCCTATTACGATCGCATCAAACCCCTGAATCTCACCCCGCTATGGGAATCGCTGCATACGCTGGTGCTGCGCGAGCCGAATTCCCCCTGCGTACCCGCGCTCTGGCACTACAAGGACATCCGCCCGCTCCTGATGCAGGCCGGCGATCTGATTAGCGCCGAAGAAGCGGTGCGCCGCGTGCTGATCCTGGAAAACCCCGGTCTGCCGGGCCAATCGTCGATCACGCAATCCATGTACGCCGGCCTGCAATTGATCCTGCCGGGCGAAGTGGCGCCATCGCATCGCCACGTGCAATCGGCGCTGCGTTTCATCGTGGACGGCCGCGGCGCCTACACCACCGTCGGCGGCGAACGCACCACCATGTATCCCGGCGACTTCATCATCACACCCTCCTGGCAGTGGCACGATCACGGCAATGAAGGCATCGAAGGCGTCAGCGAACCGGTGGTATGGATGGATGGCCTGGACATTCCATTGCTGCGCTTCTTCGATGCCAGCTTTGCCGAAAACGACGACAACCAGTCGCAACAAGTCCAGCGCGCCGAAGGCAACAGTTATGCGCGCTTCGGCTACAACATGGCGCCGGTGCGTCATACGCATAGCGCGGCCACTTCGCCGATTTTCAGTTACCCGTATGCACGTAGCCGCGAAGCGCTGCATCTGTTGCAGCGGCAGGAAGCAATGGATGCATGGCAAGGCTACAAGCTGCGCTATACCAATCCGGTGACCGGCGGCTATCCGATGCCGACCATCGCCACTTTCCTGCAATTGCTGCCGGCCGGCTTTCGCGGCAAAACCCATCGCGCCACCGACGGCACCATCTATTGCGTGGTCGAAGGCCGCGGTACGGCGCATATCGGCGGCCAGTCATTTGCGTTTGAACCGCAGGATATTTTCGTGGTGCCGTCATGGGCCAAATCGCGGCTGGATGCACAGGACGATGTGGTGCTGTTCAGCTTTTCCGATCGCCCGGTACAAGATGCCATGGGTGTATTGCGTGAAGCCTTCCTGGAAGAGAGCGCTTAAGAGATGCTTAAGCCCTTCAACGGCACTTTTTGGCTTACGTCCGCTCTCAATCAATGCTGACGCAAATACATTAAACTTATTGCTTTATTCATCAGAAAGAACCTTATGTCCTTTGTCGTTAATCCTCCTGCCATCGTCGGCCTGCCGGTCGCCGGCACAGACGATCAATTTCCCGTTCGCCGCGTTTATTGCGTCGGCCGCAACTATGCAGCGCATGCGCGCGAAATGGGTTTCGATCCAGATCGGGAACCGCCATTTTTCTTCTGCAAATTCAATGACGCCGCCTCCATCGTGCCGGTACCGGCAGGCAAGACTATCGAGCTGCCCTATCCGACGCTGACCGAAAACTATCACTATGAATTCGAACTGGTGGTTGCCATCGGCAAGGGCGGCAAGAACATTCCGGTCGAAAGCGCCAACGAACACATCTTCGGTTACGGCGTCGGCCTGGATATGACCCGCCGCGATCTGCAAATCAAGATGCGCGAACAAGGCCGTCCATGGGAAATCGGCAAAGCCTTCGATTACGCCGGCCCGATCGGCGTGATCCATCCAGCCAGCCAGACAGGCCACTTCACCAAGGGCGCCATTTCCCTGACGGTGGACGGCGTAGTCAAGCAAAGCAGCGATCTGACGCATCTGATCTGGTCGGTGCCGGAGACCATCGCCAATCTGTCGACGCTATTCGAACTGCAACCGGGCGATGTCATTTTCAGCGGCACACCGGAAGGCGTCGGCGCAATCAAGCCCGGTCAAACGATGGTGGGCAAGGTCGAGGGACTGGAATCGATCACCGTAAAAATTGTTTAAAACCGTCGTTTAAACCCATCGTTTAAAACCGCCTCCGACCCGCAGGGAAGCCATCCATGAAGCTTTATACATTTTTCCGCAGTTCGGCCTCGTACCGGGTACGGATTGCCATGAATCTGAAAGGTCTTCCCTACGAGGCGGCGTTGATTCATTTATCGAAGGATGGCGGCGGACAGAATACGCCCGAATTCAGGGCGCTCAATCCGCTCGGCTTGCTGCCGGTATTGGTTGACGACGAAGGTCATACGCTGACGCAATCGCTGGCGATCCTGGAATATCTGGAGACGCTGTATCCGGCCACGCCGCTGCTGCCGGCCGATGCGTTCGAGCGCGCGCAAGTACGCAGCATCGCGCTGGCGATTTCCTGCGACATCCATCCGATCAATAACCTGCGCGTGCTGCAATACCTGGGCGGCACACTGGGCCTGAACGAAGAACAACGCAATACCTGGTATCGGCACTGGACCGAAACCGGCCTGATCGCCGTAGAAAAAATGCTGCTGCAGAGTGGGCGCACCGGAAAATTCTGTCACGGCGACACGCCTACGATTGCCGATTGCTGCCTGGTGCCGCAGATGTTCAATGCCAAGCGTTTCGAATGCAATCTATCTCAGATGCCGACGTTAGCGCGCATCAATGACACTTGCCTGGAAATGGAGGCGTTTGCAGCCGCGTCCCCGCCGAGGCAGCCGGATGCGGCATAGGAAGTGAAACGCTGCAAATTGTATTGAGGAGCCGTAATGCGGGCCCAGAATAAAAAAGATCTGTCGATCATTATTGTCGGCGGCGGTCTCGGCGGCATGGCGGCGGCATTGGCGCTATCCCGGCTCGGCATCAAAATCAAACTGCTGGAACAAAGCGCCCAGATCGGTGAAATCGGCGCCGGCGTTCAACTCGCGCCGAATGCATTTGCGGCGCTGGACGCGCTTGGCATCGGCCAGAATGCGCGTAACCGCGCTGTGTTCACCGAACGCTTGGTCATGATGGATGCCGTCGACGGCAAGGAAGTCGGCACCTTTCCGGTCGATCAGCGCTTCCGCGATCGCTTCGGCAATCCCTATGCGGTGATTCATCGCGCCGATCTGCATACCGCGATTTACGAGGCCGTGGCGCAATCGCCGCTGATCGAATTTTTTACCTCGACGCACGTTACCGGGTTGATCGAAGATGGCAAACAGGTCACGGTGATCGACAGCAAGGGCCACCGTTTCAGCGGCGACGCCGTGATCGGCTGCGACGGCGTCAAGTCGGTAATCCGCGACAAGCTGATCGGCGACGCGGCGCGCGTTTCCGGACATGTGGTTTATCGCGCCGTGGTGCCGGTCGATGAAATGCCGGCCGATCTGCGCTGGAACGAAGCCGCGATCTGGGTCGGACCGAACTGCCATCTGGTGCACTATCCGCTGCGCGGCGGCCAGCAATTCAATCTGGTGGTCACTTTCCACAGCCGCGAACAAGAAGTCTGGGGCGTGCGCGAAGGCAGCAAGGAAGAAGTGTTGTCGTACTTTCAGGGCATTTGCGATCGTCCGCGCCAATTGCTGGATGCGCCGAAATCATGGAAACGCTGGAGCACTGCAGACCGTGATCCGATCGGCAACTGGGTTCACGGCAGAACCGTGCTGCTGGGCGACGCCGCGCACCCGATGCTGCAATATCTGGCGCAAGGCGCGTGCATGGCGATCGAGGATGCTGTCACGCTGGGCGAAGCGGTCAAGTATTGCGATTACGATCTGGATGCGGCATTCAAGCTGTATGAAAAATCACGCGTCACCCGCACCGCTCGCACTGTGTTGTCCGCGCGTGAAATGGGGCGCATCTATCACGCCAAAGGGGTAGAACGCCTGGTGCGCAATTCGCTCTGGAAAGACCGCACGCCGGAGCAATTCTACGACGCGCTGCAATGGCTTTATGGCTGGACTGCGGCTAGTTGTCTCGATATATAAACGCACAGCCGAATGCACGGCATCCTCTCTACAGCGCGGCATCGATCAGCAATTCGGCCGACAGCAAGCGAATCCTGCGATCGACGAAATACCCCCCTGCTTCCGTATAGCGTAAAAAATGGCGGCCGCAAATCCGGCACTCTGCCACCGTGCAGCGGTTGTACGGAAAATAGCGCGGCGCGATCGGCGCCGTGGGTGAATCGTAGCGTGTTCCTGAGGGATGAAATTCTTCGAAGGTTGGCTCCACGAAATAGTCTTCAAAGAGCGTGCCGACCTCATCCAGGCTCGACTCATCCAACGATAAAGGAACGCTTTCCCAACTTGCCAGGCTCACTGGCGAGCAAGTACACGCAACGGTGATGCCGGCAGATTTTTGAGCCAGGGCCGCTAGCGTTGAGAAATTCAGTTTTAGAAGTTCTGTCATGGATAAGGTCGAAATTTACAGATTAGGGATTGAATGCGGACTATTTTATTCGCAATGTTATTTTGCGAGACGGTAAATACGAATAAGCACTTCTTCTGTCATTAATGGCATTGTGACCGTGATTGCAATAATGTACTTTATTTAGTACACTCATTGCAGGATCAAAAATGCCAAAAATTGATGCGCAGAAGATGCTGTTGCTCTTCTATCGAAACACAAATGGCGTCGAACCGGTGCGCGAATGGCAGAAAAGCCTGGAACAACCGGATCGACTTGCAGCAGGACAAGATTTGATGCGTGTTCAATGGCGCTGGCCGGTAGGGATGCCCTTGTGCCGACCAATGGGTCAGGGATTGTGGGAAGTACGCATCGCATTGTCAGGACAGCGTATCGGCCGGGTGCTGTTCTGCTTACATGGCAAGACGCTGGTGGCATTGCATGCATTCATTAAGAAGACGCAGAAAACACCCGACAATGAACTCGAGCTCGCACGAAAACGCCAGAAGGAATTGAAAAAATGAAAAACCGCCATATCGGATCTTCACTCGATGATTTTTTAAAAGACGAAAACATCTATGAAGAAACCCAAGCCCAAGCAATCAAGGAATTGATCGTCTGGCAATTGATTGAAGCGATGCAGCAGAAATCGATGTCCAAAACACGTATGGCTTCCCTGCTAAAAACTAGCAGGACTCAGGTAGATCGCTTGCTTGATCCAGCCGCAGACGTAACTTTGTCCACATTGCAGCGCGCCGCAGCGCTGGTCGGGCGCAAAGTACAAATTGAATTGATTTAAATTGTAAGGAAAACGCCTCAAATGAGGTGCTTCTTTAAATCCTATGAATTGATCGATCCTGCGATCGTGCTGGATGACGCCGACAAGTGGCAAAAATTATGGTCGCAGATATTTTTGCAAACGAAGTAGCGGATTTAATAATATCGAAGGGGTGCGTCTTCAGACTTTTTTGTGCGTATTTTTAATTCCTTTAAATTTTACGTCTTGAGGTGATCCTTCGATACGCTTCGCTACTCAGGACGAACGGTTTTTCTTTAAAATTTTCGGAAAAATCCCGTTCGTCCTGAGTAGCGAAGCGTATCGAAGGATCACCACAACAGGTAAAAAA
>JAQGNR010000227.1 GCA_028291765.1 Herbaspirillum sp. | reverse complement strand
GCCCAATCTTATTCGACAATAAGATTGAGGGGTGCATGGAGATTGAGGGGTGCATTGAGCGCTTGAATGTGCCGAGCCATTTTTGTGGGGGATTACCGGCATCAGAACGGCGCCTATCTTTCGTTGCAGGCGGGTTTCTGATGTCGGATTTATTTCTTAATAGACTTTGGGATTTAACGGATCGCCACTACCCGCGCAGCGTCGACCATGCTTGCCACCGATTCTGGCATCATGTGCGTGAGTTTGACGTGCGCAGTAAATTCGGCGCCAACCTCGTCATGCTTCAAGCCCATCGCCAGAGTCGCTTTCAGATAACCCAGTTTCGAGCCGCAATCGTAACGGCGGCCCTGGAAGCGATAGGCATAGACCGGTTCTGCTTTGAGTAATGCGGCAATACCGTCGGTCAACTGAATTTCGCCGCCTGCACCTTGCGTCAATCCTTCCAGATGCGTAAAAATTTCATTGGTCAGCACATAGCGGCCGACTGCCGCCAGCGTTGACGGAGCCTTATCCGGAGCAGGTTTTTCCACGATGGCGTCAATCTGATTCAGATCGTTCTCGGAACTTGTAACGCTGACGATGCCGTATTGCTTGGTCTCGTTGCGAGGCACATCCTGGACCGCCAGCAGACTTCTACCTTCCTTGGCAAAGATGTCGGTCATTTGCGCCAGCACCGGACGTACACCATCATCGACATCCATGAAATCATCCGCCAGCAGAACGGCAAACGGTTCATCGCCTACCACCGGGCGCGCGCACAGCACCGCATGGCCAAGACCCAGCGGGGCCGATTGCCTGATGAAGATGCAATTAACGTGCTTGGGAATGACATTCTGCACAAAGTTGAGCAGCTTGGTTTTACCGGCAGCCTCAAGTTCTGCTTCCAGCTCGTAGGCTTTATCGAAATGATCTTCGATCGCGCGCTTATTGCGGCCGGTAATGAAAATGAGCTCCGTAATACCTGCAGCTACCGCTTCTTCAACCGCATACTGGATCAGCGGTTTATCGACGATCGGCAGCATTTCTTTAGGTTGCGCTTTAGTGGCTGGCAAAAAACGGCTGCCAAGACCTGCAACTGGAAAAACGGCTTTTGTGATTTTTGGCATGATTTCATTTCATGAAGTTATCTTGATCACAAGCTTATTGCCGTAGGGATAAAGGCTATATAGGTGGAGTGCCTTTTATTTGGTAGGAATTCATGAAGTGTTTTATAAGACTAATCCTATTCTTTTGCTGAATAGGTGTTATTCAGAAAAATGCGTCAATTTAGGGGCATCGGCATGAGGCGCATGGTTATTTTCAACCGCGTGCGGCGGTACGGATGGATCGGGGGCGAATGGATCGGTCGGCAATCCGCGCTTGTGCGCTGTGGCGCGATATTGCTTGACGATGATGTCGTAGACAGGCTGATCGACCCGGTTGCCTTTTAAGAACTCATCGATCTGCGCGTACGTGATGCCGTATATATCTTCATCCGGCTTCCCGGGCGCCAGGCTTTGCAGATCGGCGCTCGGTACTTTCATGACCAGCTTTTCCGGTGCGCCGAAAGCCAGGCCGAGTTGCCTGACTTGTTGTTTGATCAAGCCGGATAAGGGCGCGATGTCGCAGGCGCCATCGCCGTATTTGGTAAAAAATCCCATTAAAGCTTCAGCCGCGTGATCGGTGCCGACCACCAGACCTTTGAGCGCCCCTGCAATGGCATATTGCAGCGCCATCCGCTGGCGCGCCTTGAGATTACCGATGACGAGATCTTCATGCGTTGCGTCGGAAAATTGCAAGCCTGCTTGCCGTAATCCCTGTACCGCGGCATCGGTGGCCGGCTTGATATCGATAGTCATGATCTGATCGGGATGCAGCAAGCTCAGCGCCAGTTGTGCATCGTCTTCATCCTGCTGGGCGCCGTAAGGCAGGCGCACGGCAATGAATTGGGCTTGATGGCCGCGATTGCGGGCACGTTCGATGGCGTTATGCACCAGATAACCCGCGACCAGGGAATCGGCGCCGCCGCTGATACCGAGAATCAACGCATGCCGGTCATGATTGATTAACTGGTCTGCCAGAAAAGTCGAACGCCGTACTACCTCGGCGGCGCTGTTGAAAGCGTGCACGACTTTCAGTTCTTGCACGATTTTTAACTGTTCGTCAGGAATCAGATCGGTTTCCATGCCTTTTCTCCTCGATTATTAGGTGAGAACTATCTGAGATTCATCTGAGACCCATCATGAGACCCATAGGCAATTCACACGAAATTTACGGGCAGCGTTTACATCAATCCGAGAATCCGTCCGATCTCAGCTATTGAGGGGCTATCCTTTAAAACAGTGCCTTCGACTGTCTGCGTGATCTCTTCGATGCCGTTACGTACCGAGTGCAGGCTTTCACGTATCCAGCCTTCTTTCACTTTCGGCGAATTTAAAACATTCTTTAGGGTCTCGATTTCATCGCGCAAATCCTGCAGATCGGCGCCGGGGGGCGCCTTGGCGAGTTCTGTTTCCAATTCTGCGATCAGCGCGTGGATGCGTTCCAGGTTGAAAGGCGGATGTGCTTCATTTGGCGATGTTGTGGTGTTATCGACAAGCATGATGGCCTCCTGTGAATGAATATTGTCACGTTACCATATTCCGAGTACTTAAATGGGCTGTCCGACGACCATGTATGATCTCTCGCAGGAGGTAGCGGCGTAATGGGGCGTAAATACAAATGGCTGGTCTGGGCGATCGGAATGATGCTTGCGTTGGGCATTGCGGTTTCGTTGAGCGCTTCGGCAATCATAGGGAGCGATTGGGCCAGGCAATATTTGATCCGGCAATTGGAAACTGCCAGCGGACGCCAATTTCATGCCGAAAAATTGACTTTGCGATTGACGTCGGCACTGCGCATTGAGGCTACGCAATTGCGCGTATCGAATCCGGATTGGGTGCGCGCAAATCCGGATTTTTTGCGTGCGGAATCGGCTTCTTTCAAAATTTCCCTGTTGCCGTTATTGATCGGCAGAGTACGGATAGAGAACGCGGAAATGGATGGGGTGCAGCTGTTTCTGGTGCGTAGCGCGACGGCGGATAATTGGCATTTTCAATCGGCAGCCGATGCGCCCGATGCGAGCCAGGCAAGGCGTGATCGAGGCGCTGTAAAAATTGCGTCCATTCCGTTCCTGCCGGGCTATTCAATCATTCGGCGCGCTGTAATCCAGTATCAAGCGAAGGGTGATCAAGCGCACGACGAAACCGCGCGGCGCTGGCAAGTACCGTTGCTGACGTTAAGTATTGTTGGGGCGCGTAAGGTAGCGGCCGATATGCAAATACTGGTTGACGATCGTACTGTGCATCTGATTGCGCGCGCAGATAATTTGTCGGACTTTGGGCCGGGCGCGGTGACGCCTTTTCTGGTTAATGCGGATGTGCCGGCGCAAAGCGCCGCGGGTAATATCCATGCGGAAGGTACGCTCGGCCTGGGAGCCGATTTGGCCGGTACCGATTTGCGCGTGCATATCGATGCGCCGGCTAAAAGTCCCTGGCAGACTTTAATGGCATTGGCCGGACGCGATCTGGCAGCGATCAAACTGGATTTTGCCTTGCACAGCAAGGCCGGAACCGGCCGCGTGGAGGTGACGCAGTTGGCATTTGGGCTGGGCGATTTGCGTGTGGCCGGACAGGCAACAGTGCATACCGGGCAGACTCCGTTACGAATAGAAGGGCAGTTACGCACCGATTATCTGGATTGGGCGCAGGCGACGCTGGATGCCGGATTTCCGCAGCCGCCTGCAAAACCGCCGGGTGCCTTGTTTCAGGATGCACATCTGGCATGGCCGTTGCTGCAACGGATTAATGGTTTTACTGCCGATTTCGGATTGCAGTCAGGCGTACTTAAATTGCGCTCCGGTTTACCGTTGCAGAACGTAAAAATGCAGGTGCAATTGCAAACGGATCAGATGCGTATTCCGGCGTTTTCAGCTGTTTTTCTTGGCGGTACGACCACTGCCGATGCGCTCTTTACTGCCCACAATCGAGAGGTAAAGTTGAATCTGAAGGCATCGAATGTTTCGATCGAACAATGGCGCGCTGTATTGCATAGACCATTACTACTGAGCGGCGCTCCGCTCGGGGTAAATGCCAGTGTCAGCGCAAGCGGCGCATCGTTGAATCAACTGGCGGCCACAATGACCGGGCCGGTCAGCTTGCGCATGGGGCGGGCAGTCGTGCGTTCGACCAGCGCCGGCGCTACCGAATCCTTATTGACCGGGCTGGTTCCCGTATTGGCCGGCAAACGCGCCGATCATATGGATGTGGTTTGTCTGGTTGCGAATATGCCGTTCGAGAACGGCCGCGCTACGGCGACGTCGATTGCCGGCGCTCGCACCGACTCCAGTCAGTTATTAACCGATGGCGTAGTCGACATGCGCGATCAGACCTTGGATTTGCATGGCCGGGTCACCACCGTGAATGGGCTACAGCTTGGCGCATCGATGTTGACCGGGGCAGTCAATGTCAGCGGCAAGCTGATAAAGCCGCGCTTCCACCTGGATGCGCGAGGATTGCTTGGAACCGCCGCGCGTGTCGGCGCGGCTATTGTAAGCATCGGTCTGACCGCGGTTGGCCAAACCGTGTTGGATGCGAATGCCGCTGATGCCTGCAAGGCCGCCGCAGAGCGTGCGCAAGCTAAATAGGGTGCCAGTGGCGAATTTAGCCACGATGATCTGGTTATTTGTGGGACAGCACACTAGCCTTTGGAAGCGATCAACTGATCCAACGCTTCTCGTAGTACGCGGTAGGCGTTGGACAGCGTTCCAAATGACGCCGTTTTACTGCGTCTTTCGAGTGTCGCCACCTGCTTTACAATCGGCTGTTTCAAAATCCCCAGTGCGCCTTTGAGCTTATGTAATTGTTGCAGGCACAGGCTTCTATTGCTCTCGCGAGACGCCAGTTCGAGTGTATCCATGGTGCTTGTGTAATCTTGTAGAAATGCATTCCATAGAATTATTTGACTTGATGTCGGCGCAGATGTTGGCGCAATCGGCGTTGAAGGCAGGCAATGGGATGACAGCGCGTTTCTTAATTGCTCCAGCGAGACCGGCTTGAGCAGCACCGCGTCGAGATTTTTTCGATCCTTGGGACTGGGACGGCTTGCCGTGAGCATGATGATGGTCGCCGGATAGGCTTTTTGCCGCAACGTTGCCGCCAGGTGATTGCCGTCCATTTCCGGCATGAACTGATCGGTCAGTATTATTTGATAAGCCTGTTCGCTGCATTTTTCCAGCGCCTCTTGTCCATTGTGCGCCAGGTCGATGTGCTTGTACCCCAATACCGCCAACTGCTGCTGCGCCAGAGCCACATTGACAGAGTCGTCTTCGACCAGCAGGATATTGAGCATATCGGCATCGTTTGCTACGACGGCGTTTGTCGATACATTTTGTATTTTATGCGGTGGATAGCTGCGCTTGTTTATCTCGTCCGGCTTCGCGTTCTGTTCCGGCGTGAGTGAACATTCGAGCAAGGGCGGCGCTACATCGACTGCGGGGTTCACGGCTAATAGCAAATCGTGCTGCGATAGGGCCGACACGCGGTTGCAGGCCGCTTGTTGTTCCGGCGGCAGCGGGCCGAGCGGCGTCAGCAGCACGTGACGTGCGTGCGGGTAGTGCATCAACAGCGGTAAATAGATGGCTTCCTGATTATCCTGACAAGCGATTAAAACCGTATCGTAATGGGTTACCGTTGCAGGCGGTTGTGCTGCAGTTGCAACCGCAGTTGCAACCGCAGTTGCAACCGCTATTGCAACGTCGCTTGCAAGGTCTGTCGCAATCCCTATTGCATGTACGGTTGCGCCGTTTGCTTCGAGTTGCCGGCATAAATGCCGATGCCATAAGGGATCGTCGCAACATAGGGCAATCGTTACGCCGGCCAGTGCATGCGTTGGCATTGCAGCTTTAGTCTCATCTTTGGCTTTGGCGTCTGAGGCTTTTTTTTCAGCATGTTCCCTGATTAAATTCGACACCGGCAGTTTTAATGAAACGGTGAAACAGGCCCCTTGATCCGGACGGCTATTGACTTCGATGGCGCCTCCCATCGCATCGCATAAATTTTTGACCAATGACAGTCCGAGGCCGGTGCCGCCGAACGTGCCTGCAATTGTATGATTGGCCTGTTGGAAAGGCTTGAAAAGTTTTTTCTGATCGCTGGCTGAAATGCCGATACCGCTGTCGATGATCTGTACGGTGAAGGCACAACCGCCGGCTTGAAAATCCGATAAGTCGGCGCGCATGACGATTTTCCCGCTGCTGGTAAATTTGACTGCATTCGACAGCAAATTATTAAAAATCTGGCGTAGACGTGCTTCATCGCCGTGAAGCTGCTTCGGCAGCCTGCCATCGATCAAACAGAAAAATTCCACGTTTTTCTTGGCAATGCATGGTGCGAATGTCAGGGCAACGTCTTCCAGCAAGGCGACCGGATTGAAAATATCGGTACTTAAGTGCAACTGGCCGGTCCCGGCTTTCGATAGATCCAGTACATTATTGATAATCTGCAGCAGCGAGAAGAAAGCGCGATTAATGGTGCCGATCGTACTGTGTTGCGATGGCGACAAACAGGTGTTTTCCAATAATTCCAGATTGCCCATCGCGCCGTGCAGCGGGGTACGGATTTCGTGGCTGATGGTGGCCAGAAACATGGATTTTGCAGCATTGGCTTCATCCGCGCTTTGCCTGGCCTGCTGCAGCATGGCTTCTGCTTCCTTGTGGACGGTGATGTCCGATAATCCGCACAACAACACATCGCGCTCCTGATATCGCACAAGGGAAAACGCGGCCAGTAATGGCGGCGCCTTGATGTCTTGCGGCGCCGGTAATTCCGTATATTGAACATCGTTCTGGTCAGTCGTGGCATCCGGGCCGGCGATGGCATTGTAGGCATCCAGAATACTTCGCGCCAGATCCGGTTGTTGCCCCCAGCGCTCGGCGTATGAGCGAGCCAGATCGTTGGCCAGCAACAATTGTATGGTGCGCAGATCCACCATGCACAAGCCGACTGGCGCAGTGGCGATAATCGTCCGATTTAATTCTTCGCTGGCGGCAATACGCTGCGAGGCCATGAACAGCGGTACCAGCATGTATCGATTAATCAGGTAAATGCCGCTCCAAAGTAACAGCAGCGTACCGAACATTGAAAAGCCGATCCACATCCAAAGCGATTCCGAAACAGCCAGGATATCGCCGAAATTAAAACTGTAAACCGCCACCCAGGGCGTGCCGGCGATCGTTTCGGCCAAATAGAAGCAGTGACCTATTGCCGTGACGGAGAGATCATGGGCAATCGTATTAATGGAATGCCAGTGTGTGAGTATGGACTGCACCAGCGGGCGTTCGCCGGCGGCGATGCTGTTGAGCAGGACCGGGGTAGGGCGGCTGGTGTCGAATACGAAAAATCCGGGTAATCGTCCTGATTGCATGAACACTTTATTGAAAGCACGGTGCTCAATATCGATTGCGGTGATTGCAAATAACCGGTCCTTGTCGTAAATCGGCACGCCGATACTTAATACCTCGTCTTCGTCTTTATCCGCACGTCGATGAATGCCGGTAAAAAACGGTAAGGCAGATGTGCCTGCTGTTTCGCGTAAATACTGTATGCCTGGCTGAAGAGGCGCCGTCACTGATGCAATGTTGTTTCGAATGTTGCCTTTTGAAGTGGACATGGCGCCGGTAGGGGTACCGCTTTGCGCCAGAAAGCGGCCTTTCAGATCAAAGGTGTAATTGCTGATTTCAGGATAATTCCAAAGATTATGGATGGAAAACGTCAGACTGCGGGAGAGCTTGCGCAATAGTGGAAGCTCCGAGGCGCATCCGGTATCGTCAAGCGTCGTGATGATGAACGGCGCCGCATTTGTATTGTTTGCTTCGGCTCCCGGCCTCATATTGAGCTCTCCCGGGAAAACAATACTGGTATTGCAATTGCCGTTTTGATGCGGTTGAATTAAAAGGCGGCTATGCAGCCGGGCTATCTGATGCAGGCTATAAATAAGTTTGCGTTGATTGTTCTTCAGCGTATCGAGTTGTTCGACATAATTGCGGCGCTGGACATTATCGATGACTAAATTCATCTGGTCCCATGCGAGCGCCGCGGATACCGTAAGAACGGCAAACGATAGAGCCAGCGCAACTGCGTAGAGCAAGCTGCGATTATATGCAGGAACGCAGCTGTCCGACATGTTCTTAGCTAGTGAACATTTTCTTAAATTCCTCGATCAGCTGCACATTCGTATCCGTCCCGAGTTTCTTCATCGCAGATTTTTTCTGTGTACTGATGGTCTTCAGGCTGCGATTGGTGATGCTGGCGATTTGTCCCACTTTCATGCCATTTGCCAACATGCGCACCACCTCGGTCTCCCTGGCGGAAAGCGGTTTTTGCAGAGAAAACGAGGTGCCGGCGAGAATACGTTTCAACAAGAGCTGCGTTGTTTTCGGATCGGTATATATTTCTCCGAGCATCACCGCGTTAATGGCGGCCACCAGGCAATCGAGATCGGAAGCCTTGCTGACAAAACCATGCAGGCCGAGATCGAGCGCACGCTTAACGGAAGGAAAGCTGTCGTGCATGGTATAGCCGATCACCTTTATATCGGGAAAGCTTCGTAACAAGCGATCGAATAACAGCAAGCCGTCGGGTTTGTTATCGTCGGCAAATGCGTAATCGCAAATCAGGACATCGCAAGGCTGTTGCTCCAATAGAGAAAAAAGAGATTCGATGGTTTTTGCTGCGCCGACAATTTCGATATTCGGAAAAGCGGCAATAACCTGACTGACACCGGAAGTGACAATGGAATGGTCGTCGGCGACGACGATTTTATATGTGGATTTTCGATTCAGCATGTTTGATTTGGTTAATTTGTTTGATTACCGATTTGGTTCGACATACGCGTGAGGATCGGTAGGGAATGCAGCAGGAAATTCAAAAAAAATCAGCAAAATATAAGATAAAGATCAGTAGAAAAATGAGAAACAAGAACATTCGAAAAAATAGAGCATCTCGTTTTTCGATGAATGAGTATGGTCCATCTTTAATAAGAGAAACAACATATTTTTATGCGGCCTTTTGCATTTCGTTTTCTGTAGTGAATTCTTATAAATTATGGTTGGCCATTATTTTTCCTTTAAAAATAATTTATCTTGTTCAGGTTAAAAATTGCATATGTTCCGGCATCATTTATAGCACTTCCGAATGATGAGGAAATTCCTGATTTATTGCTGTACTCCGTTTTGTGAAATTGTCGTTGACGATGATTTTTTGCTTTAGAAAATTCGGGATGGCCGGCCGTCAGGAGAACGGCCGATGCGGTGATCAGTGTGGGATATTCGAAACGAAAGTGTAGATACGAAGGCTGTTTGTGACAAGCATAGGAGTGAATTTCGACATTTAAATAAGATTATTCCTACTCGTTGCTTTTGGTTTTTTTATGGGTAGCTATTCAAAATATTTTTCCACATACCTTATTTGCGGAACCGCTGATGGATGGTTTCACTTCATATAGTGTGCATGCGGTGTGTTCTTCGCCAATTCAATTCTGCATCAACTAAAAAATTAAGAATTATCCTAATAATTTTTTAGGTTTTTTACACATATTTTTTCAAATTTCTACATCTCAAAATAGCGACCTGTTTTACTTTTCGCATATGTGTTTGCGCTTGGGCTGATTTCGTATGCAGTTTGCGATGGGAGTGTCTGATGCCATAACGGCATCTTTCCTTTTTTTATGCGTCTGCTATGGCATGTCGCGATTTTTTGAGTGGACTATTTTGAAGATACATATCATTGCAGCTTTGCTGGCCTGTGCATCAACGCCGGTTCTTGCTGTTGCAGACGAATCTCCGCCGATTTTCCCGCCGATCGTCGCAGAAGCATTGCCCGAGGTATCGGTAGGCGCTGCGCCTAAAAAGAACGCACCGCTGGATATCGCATTGACTGTACAGAAAATCGTTCTGCGCGACGGTAAAGAGCAACGGATCGATGCCGGCAATGCTGTGCCGGGCGATGTGCTTGAGTACCGGGCTGAATATAAAAATGTCGGTATGACGGCATTGACAAAAGTATTGGCAACCTTGCCATTACCGGAACACACAACGTTGGTTATTGGGTCCGCCTATCCGGGCGAGGTCGCCATCAGTACGAAAGATTCTAAAGATGTCTTCGTACCGTTAGTGCAAAACACGCAAAAAACAAAAAAAGTCACTCCTGAAAATAAAACGGCTGAGGCCTCTGCGGATGCGCCCAACGCATTGCGCTGGGCTATCGAAAAACTGGCGCCGGGACAAATGGCTGTTGTCGGTATGCGTGTACGTGTTAATGGCTCGGCATCATCCGAGTTGCAGATATCTCCATCGGTAGTTCAGGTTAAGCCATCGATTTCACAATAATTATTAAGGGAAGCCGCATGTCGAATGTTAATAAGAGTTGGGTCAGAGCACTTTGTATTTTGTTGTTGATGATCGTGATGATATTTATTGCAAGGCAATCAAATGCGGCAATACCGAAAGCAGGTATACCGATCGGCACCAGGGCAACCATTACTTATCGAGACGCTTCCAACGTACTGCAGAAACGCGAAAGTGACATCGTTCTGACTAGGATCGATCAGGTTTATCAGGTGGATGTCGTGGCAATGCGCAAGCCGGCTCACGCCGAAAAAGGTGAAAACGCGGATATTCCGTTTCAGGTGACAAATGTCGGGAATGGCATTGACGATGTGACATTGAACGTGAATACCTTTCCTAAAAATATTGATAATGTTATCTTTTTTAATGCAGACGCAGGCGGTGTGCCGCAAGCGGGGACGGGTGTGAAAAGCAGTACAAGCAATCCGGTTCCATTTACGTTGAAAGGTATCGATACTAACGACGACCGGCGTTATTTCGTACTGCGTATGCCCTTGCCGAAATCAGCAAAAAAGAACGAGGAATTTAATGCCGAACTGGGCGTGAAGACAAAAGGCGGTGCTTCTAAAAGCGTGATCGCGAATGCCATGACGATAGATGGCAATCCCTTTTCAGTCGTACCGGTCGGAACAGCAAAACTCAATGGCGAAAAGAAGGCATGGGTACAATTCCGGGTAAATGGCGGGGTTACTTCCAAAAGAGGTTATTTCGAACTATGGGCGGTGAAAGGGGCGGACGTATCGACGCCATTGACATACCAGGTAGGTAAACGAGCATCCTTTGATGGCCATACCTTGCGTCACGACGAGTTCGACAGCAACGACGACAAGTTATTCAAGATAGTGCACGAAGTGGGGGGGAACGGCAGTTATCTCATCAAGATGCCGATCACAGTTGCCGATGCCGAGCGAGGCGACGAAATAGTCATGTTCGCCAAATACGGCGAAGCCGATCCTACTGGCATCAAGCCAATCATAGGAGAAGCAGGGCTGGAGAAATCGACAGGTTTTGTGATCAGATTCGATCATATTGAAGTTTCTCCGGTACTCGAAGTTGTTAATAACAGCCGGCCTGTGCCAGGGGTGGATTTCACGAGAATTGAACAGGCAGTCCCAGGCGAAACAGTCGACTACGATCTTGTTCTGCACAATAAGAGCACCTTTGCCGATACCTTCCTCATTGAGGAACTGACAGAAGGAAAAGGCGAACTGATCGCTGCGGTGAAGCCAATGGATAGTACAGGCCAGGAAGCGATCTCGATTGGCGTACATGGATTGCCGGAGACCGAGGCGATTCCTGCCAATGGAGATTTAAAATTTAAAATTTCTGTGCGTCTGCGCGATGGTCGTACCAGCAAAAAAGCACAAAACGTTCAATTCCGGATTAAATCCGTTGGCGCAAGAACCGTGGATCCCATTGCACAAGTTTTGACCATCGATAAGGTCATTTCCGGCGGAAATCCTTCGGTGACATTCTCGGATACAGATGATATGTCGGGATCCACCAACAAATTCACACTCACCGATGGTCAGGATACGAAGCAATTTTATATGCGGATCAAGAACCCTGAAAATGCCGATAAATTGCCGCATGTGTATCAAATGAGATTCGTCAAAAAAGGTTTCACCATCAAATCTTATTCGGAACCAAGTTGCGGTTCTGTAGTAACCCATACGGGTCCGGTAGGTGACGATGGCCAGATCTTTTGCGTGGATGCCGATTTGAGCGGAATTAGTCTTCTGGAAAGTGAGCTTATTGTGACCGATCCGGTTCGCGCCACTCAAGCTACAGCGACGATAACGCTCGTAAAATCCGCTGATATCGCATTTGAAAGCACTGCTTACGATGGCAATGGCGAACCGGGTGGAGACGCTGCTTTGACAATCAGAATCGTCAATCGCGGCGGTGATATGACCAGCAAGGAATATCAGCTTTGGCATGATGCCACCGATACAACGTCGGCAACCAAGTTATGGTCGACAATTTTTTCCTTCGATGAAAAAAACTGGGAATCTTCTTTGCTGTTGCCGGAGATGAAAAGCGGTAGTAGCAAAGATGTGTTTGTAAAGATCGCGATTCCGGAGGGCGTGGTGGTTAATCGAACGTGGTCGGTGACGCTCGGATTGCGTGAAAGCGGTGATAAGAAGAAGAGTAAAGCGACGGCAGTCGTAACGCTTGCACTAGATGAGAATGGATTGATTGTAATAAAGGAAATTGCGATTGTTAAATCGGTATCTTCCACATCGCCTGCTGATTGCACCGTCAGCGTATCGCCAGGGAATTTTTCCAAAACTACGAAAGTAAAGGTCCAGGACGGCGATTGTATTTGGTACCGCGTCAGCGTCACCAATCCGTCGATGACCGCTACGGTGAGCGATGTAACGATTACCGATCCTATTCCGAAATACAGTGCCTACGTCGATGGCGCAAAAACCAATCTGCCCGAGGCGATCCCCAATTTTCATGAGGGAAAAATCGTTACCAAAGGTATTGACCTAGTGCCGGGTAATTCTTTGGAGCTGATCTATCCGGTCACGGTCAATTTCAAAAAATAAGTTTAATTATTACCTTCATATATACGTGCCGATCCGGCTGAAAAAAATCGATCCGGATCGCCGCGCGTATATCCACATATTTGGCCTAAATTCATCAATATATTCACGGGGCCTCTTAAACAAATATTTGACGGCGCGTATCGAAAAGGGGGGAGATCGCGCTCAATTTCGTCGGATAGCAAGTGATTGAATCAATGAATTTCGTTTGTAAATTATTAGTGTTTAAGATTAAGGCAATACAGCATTTTTTGTATTACTTCATGTGGCTGACGTTGCTGTGCGCGAATTTCTCTGTTTGTAGTTATGCCGCTTCCTTGCCGCCAAATGCAAAAAATCCGCTTAAGACGCGGGCAGAAGTATCCTTTTATGTCGCAGACGATCTGCTCCAGAAACATATATTGTCGAATATGGTTTTGGTCGATGTATTGCCGGTGCCTGCACTGGCATTCGATTATTCGAACGAAGTATCGGTGCAGCCGGGGCAGTCGTTTTCGATACCGCTGGTATTGCGTAATAGCGGTAATACAGCGATGTTTTATAAGCTGGCGTTGAGCGGCGATCTGGGAAATTCTGTCGCACTTGTATTGGATGTCAACGGGAATGGACGCAAGGACGACGGTGATATTGAACTAAATATGAGCGAGTCCTTTAATCTTGACTATGCCGCTTACGACTTTCTATTGCTGACAGGAACGGTGCCGAGCGGCAGCACAGAAAGGCAGACTTATAAGGTCGGGATCGTTGCCGCGGCGTCGAACTCTGATGCAGTCGCAACTGCCAATTTGACATTGGACGTCAGTTCTGCAGCTCAAGTAAAAGTATTGTTGGAAGCCTCGCCTTATATTCTTGATCTGTCCAAGCAAACCAAGGTGACGGCGAGTATTGAAAATAGTGGCGAGCAGGTCTTGCAGATGGATAAAACCATCATAATCGACGAGCATCCAGCGGCGGTGACTCTGCTGCGGTATCGAATTCCAAATGGTATGCGCTATGTGGGCGGCAGTGCGTCGCTGAGCAGTGTTGAATCGTCTACCTTATTGTTTGCCGCGAGCGGCGATCAAGCGTTTCAATACTGGACTGTGTTGCCGTCGGAACAGGTAGGCGAAATTGCAATCGCCGTCAGGTCTGCCTTGGCATATAAGGAAAGTCGGCATATGACATTTAAGCTTCAGCTCGTTAGCGATATCGAGCCGCAGATTATCAGTCAGGCAGAAGGTTTCGACGACGCTTTGTTGCCGGCAATCGCCAGCAATATTTTAAAGTTCGATATGGCGCGCAATAAAACGCCCGATATTATGCCGCACATCGTTCAACATGACGCGGACAATGGCGGCGAATCGGCCAAGATCGAGATCGGCGTTAAAAATATCGGCACGGCAACCACCAAGGAAGCTATTACCATGGATGGCGAGGTCCCGTTTGCATTAGCAGATGGTGACGTCAGGGGAAAAGATTGGCATTGTGTTGTCGTCCCGCCTAGCGCTCCTTCCAGATCGGTTTTTCAATGCACCAATTCTCTCCCTTTGGCTGCAGGCCACGACACCTCGCCTGTGATAATCACTTCGGCGCGCGATGGTGCTGCTGCAGCGAATGGCGAGATTTGCGATCCAGATAAAAAAATCATCGTTACCATCAAGGTACCGAATGAAGCGCAGGGTATGACCGGTAACAATACTGCAGAGGCGCCGTTGCTTTGTGCCAGTGGCGCAATCGTCAGCGGTCGGGCCTGGATTGATGCATCCAACGATGGTGTTTATAGAAATGGCGCCGAGGTATTGGCCGGCTGGCATGCGCAGTTGCTGAGCGGCGGTCAGATTGTCAAGGAAGCGATGACCGATCCACAGGGACGATACCGGATCAGCGGCATCATGCCGGCGCGTGGATACAGTCTGCGTTTTCTGTCGCCTCAGGGGCGGATCGAAGCCCCGCCGATCGACAGCAAAGACAATAGTGGCGCATTGGTCATTGATGCGAGACGTGATTTTGTTAACGGCACATTGGTTTACGATGAACTAATGGCCTCGCGCGAATATCCCGATCAGAATCTGGCATTGCTGCCGACCGGCATTATTTTCAATAAACAGACTGGGCAGCCTGTCGCCAATATCAACATTACGTTGCGAGGACCGGAAGGGTTTGTTCCTCGGCTTCATTTGCTTGGGGCCGATAGCAATGTGCATACTGTGACCGATGAACAAGGGCGCTATAATTTTTTCCTTACGCCGGATGCGCCTGCTGGACTGTATCACTGGCAGATAGATGCCGAAGGATTTGAAACGTCACAGGATGGCGCCGCGCTGGACCTTAAGGAAACGGCAGATCAGACAGGTCCCGATGAAGTACTGCCGGCCTACAAAGTATTCGACACGCCGGCGATTCCCGGGGCGGCCCGCAAAAAGGTCCTCTACGCAACAGCGCACAGCAACGGCTACTTCGCGATGACGCGGGTGCAGGGCGCAAAGCGGGTGGTCAATAACCATCTGGGTCTGGACCCGTTACTGGCCGGCGGCGAACTGACGCTGCAGAAAACGGCGGACCGTAAAACGGTCGAGATCATCGATTTCTTTCATTACACCTTAAAAGTCAGCCACCGCCGGGCCAGCGCCTAT
>JAQGNR010000031.1 GCA_028291765.1 Herbaspirillum sp. | reverse complement strand
TGCGGAGCAGCAACTGGGGGAGTAGCGTTCTTCGGTACGTTGCGCTACGCACGGCGGTCGGAAAAGCACGCTTCGCTACGCAGGACAGTCGGAAAGGCAGGGGCTGTGCCCTAATTATAAAAAGTACCGGCTGACCCCTAAGCCAAACGAACGATTTGATATGGCACTAAAGAAAATCAGTCATTTGCAAATTTTCTCTAAATCCATAAAAGACGTTCGTTTGGCTTAGGGGTGCAGCCCATTTTTTTAAAAATAGGGCACAGCCCCTGCCTTTCCACGACTGTCCTGCGTAGCGAAGCGTGCTTTTCCGACCGTCCTGCGTAGCTACTCCCCCAGTTGCTGCTCCGCCGCCAACTCCCGAATCACCCGGATCGTATCGATATCCGCAGCCTCATAAGCACTACGCCGGAACTCGTTATAAAACGCTTCCTCACCGGTCGAATCATCCGGCTGGTCCATATCGTATTCAAACCGCACGAACAAGGCATCCGGTTCCGGCTCTTCAATCCGCATGCGCATATTCGATGCCCCGATTTCCCCTTGCGCCGGTACTTGATAATGCACCTGCAGCAACGGCAGGAAGGTCACCGTATCGCACACCGTCAGATTGCCGAAATGCAATTCGCGCGACACCCCATCGGGGGTTTTATCGAAGATCCGGCAATCATCCAGATGCTCCATGAACAATTGCGGCGCTTCGGCCCGCAATACCAGCCCGCGCCATAACTGTGCACGCGTCAACGGATCGACCAGCGGATTGCGCTTATCGTTAATTTGTATCAAATGATTAAATTTCATAGACGATTGATATTTAAGAAAAATTTGCAAGATTGTCCCATAGGATCCAAGCCAAAAGAGCGCCTCCGCCCTGCTACAATGCTTGGTTTTCCCGATACAGTCCCCCAGCATGTCCTCCCCCTCCCCGTCCGGCATGAATGTCCCGCAACGCGAAGCCGTCAAGTATATGGACGGCCCATGCCTGGTGCTGGCCGGCGCCGGCTCCGGCAAAACGCGGGTGATTACGCAAAAAATCGCGCATCTGGTGGAAAACTGCGGTTACGAAGCGCGCCATGTGGCCGCGCTGACGTTTACCAATAAGGCCGCGCTGGAGATGCAGGAACGCATCGCCAAACTGCTCAAGGAACCGAAGCTGGCCAAGCACCTGACCGTCTCCACATTTCATTCGCTGGGCGTCAAAATCCTGCGGCAGGAAGCACAACATCTGGGCCTGAAAGACCGTTTTTCAATCATGGACAGCGACGATTGCTTTGCTCTGGTGCAGGATTTATCGGCCACCACCGACAAACAATTGATCAGACGCATACAAAGCACGATATCGCTATGGAAAAACGGCCTGGTCGATCCCGAAATCGCCATCAAAAACGCTACCACCGAAGATGAGGCGCAAGCCGGCCGGGTCTATCGCAGTTATGTCGCCACACTGTCGGCCTATCAAGCGGTCGACTTTGATGATCTGATCCGTTTGCCGGTGGAATTGTTCCGCCGCAACGACGCCGCGCGCGACAAATGGCAGCGGCGGCTGCGCTATCTGCTGGTCGATGAATATCAGGATACCAATACCTGCCAGTACGAATTGGTCAAGCTGATGGTCACCGGCATCGGCAAAAAACCCTTGTTCACCGCCGTCGGCGACGACGATCAGGCCATCTATGCATGGCGCGGCGCCACCATCGAAAACCTGACAACGCTGCAAGTCGACTTTCCCGATCTGAAGGTCATCAAGCTGGAACAGAATTACCGCTCCACCACCCGCATTCTGCAAGCGGCCAATACCGTCATCGCCAACAATCCCAAGCTATTCGAAAAGAAATTGTGGTCCGAGCATGGCCTGGGCGACCCGATCACGGTCATGGCGATGGACGACGATGAACAGGAAGCCGATCAGATCGCCATCATGCTCTCGGCGCACCGCTTCGAACGGCGCGCCAAATTCTCCGACTACGCCATCTTGTATCGCGGCAATCACCAAGCCCGCGTGATTGAAAAATCGATGCGGCGCGAACGCATTCCGTATGTGATGTCGGGCGGCCAAAGTTATTTCGATCGCGCTGAAATCAAGGACATCATCAGTTACCTGCGGCTGATCGCCAATCAGGACGACGACCCGGCCTTCATCCGCGCCGTCACCACCCCAAAACGCGGCGTCGGCCAAGCCACTCTGGAAGTGCTCGGCACCGTAGCCGGCCAATGGCAATGCTCGCTGTTCGAAGCCGTCTACAAAGGCGGCATCGAAGGCAAGCTGGCCGACCGCCAGTTATATCCGCTGCGAAAATTCTGCGACTTCATCAACGATCTCGAATCGCGCGCAAGCCGCCCCGGCCCCTCCGGCAGCGGCGAAAATGCGGCCGCCGTATTGGACGACATGATGAAGGAAATCGATTACGAAACGTATTTGTACGATAGCTTCGACGACCGTGCCGCGCTGGGCAAATGGCAGAACGTGATCGACTTCACCAGTTGGCTGAAAGAAAAAGGCAATGGCGGCAAGGACCGTGACGGCGATCTGAAAAACCTGCTGGAACTGACGCAAATGGTCGCCTTGATGACCATGCTCGAAGGCAAGGATGAAGACCCGGATGCGGTGCGGATGTCGACCCCGCACGCCTCGAAGGGATTGGAATTTCCGCACGTGTTTCTGGTCGGCGTGGAAGAAGGCATTCTGCCGCACAAGGGCGACCCCGACGCCCCGGCCGAAAGCATGGGCGCGCGCATCGAAGAAGAACGCCGGCTGATGTATGTCGGCATCACGCGCGCCCAGCGTACATTGCAAATCAGCTGGTGCAAAAAACGCAAGCGCGCACGCGAATATCAGCAATGCGACATTTCGCGCTTCATCAAGGAAATGAAACTCGACGAAGGCACTGCCGTGGCAACCGAAGCAGAAACCATCACGCCGCAAACCCGATTAGCCAATCTGAAGGCGCTGCTGCAAAAGCCGAGGGAAGCCTGAGCGATGACTGACACGCAATCATCGCCGGCATCACCAACACCATCACCATCGGTAGCCGTGATCGGCGGCGGCCCGGCCGGGCTGATGGCGGCCGAAGTATTGGCGCAAGGGGGCGCACGGGTCGATCTGTACGATGCGATGCCTTCGGTCGGCCGCAAGTTTCTGCTGGCCGGCAAAGGCGGCATGAATATCACCCACGCCGAACCGTATGCCGCCTTCGTGACCCGTTATCGCGCCAGGCAGCAGCATGTGGCGCCATTGCTGGCTAATTTCCCGCCCGACGCCTTGCGCGAGTGGATTGCCGGCCTCGGCATCGCCACCTTTGTCGGCAGCTCGAACCGGGTCTTCCCCACCGACATGAAGGCCGCGCCCTTATTGCGCAGCTGGCTGCATCGGCTGCGCGCCGGCGGCGTGCATTTCCATATGCGGCATCGCTGGAACGGTTGGCGCGACGACGGCATGCTGCGCTTCACCACACCCGGCGGCGAAGTCGCCGCGCAGTATGACGCGACGATCCTGGCATTGGGCGGCGGCAGTTGGGCGCGCTTGGGTTCCGACGGCGCGTGGTGCGATCTGTTGCGGCAACGCGGCGTCGATGTCGCCCCATTGCGTCCCGCCAATTGCGGTTTCGATGTCGCATGGAGCGAATACTTCCGCAGCCGTTTTGCCGGACAGCCGTTGAAATCGGTGGCTGTCACCTGCACCGATATCGACGGCGCCGTCATCCATCGACAAGGCGAATTCGTCGTCAGCGAACACGGCGTTGAAGGCAGCCTGATTTACGCCTTGTCGGCAGCCCTGCGCGATACGATAGCCGAAGCCGGCAGCGCGCGGATCGTACTCGATTTAATGCCCGGCTGGAGCGCCCAACGCGTATTGGATGAAGTGGCCCGGCCGCGCGGCGCACGTTCGCTGTCCAGCCATTTGCAAAGCCGCCTATCGCTCAAGGGCGTCAAAGCCGGCTTGCTGCGCGAACTGGTGGCCGCAGCCGATTTCAAAGACCCGGCCCGGCTGGCCGCCTGCATCAAGGCGCTGCCGCTGACATTACTGACGCCGCGTCCGATCGATGAAGCCATCAGTAGCGCCGGCGGAGTCCGCTTCGAAGCGATGAATTCCGGCTTGATGCTGCACGCGCTGCCCGGCGTTTTTTGCGCCGGCGAAATGCTGGACTGGGAAGCACCGACCGGCGGCTATTTACTGAGCGCCTGTTTTGCCGGCGGACGCACCGCCGGCAAAGCCGCATTAGAATGGTTAGCCTCACTATCGGCGCCCAATTCCGCACCCAATTCCGCGCCAAATGGAGAATCGACGTGAATCCCGAAGACAGATTAATTGCAATCGAAACCAAGATCGCCCATCAGGAAGATCTGGTCGAATCGCTGAACCAGACCATTTATAGTCAGCAAAAGAAAATCGATCAGTTGGAAGATTTATTTTCGGCACTGGTACGGCGCATCAAGGAAAGCGGTGGTGCCGATCGCCAACCGAGTAGCGAAAACGAAAGACCGCCGCACTACTAAGCTGCCAAATCTGCACCGCACTGCACCGCACAGAAAATGTCCACCGAACGCCGCATCGCCCATCTCGACATGGATGCGTTTTACGCCTCCGTCGAATTACTGCGCTATCCGGAGTTGCGCGGCCAAGCGGTGGTCATCGGCGGCATCTCGGGCCAGCCGCAGCGCAATGCCGACGGCAGCCTGAGCTTCGCCAGGCTGCGCGACTATACCGGCCGCGGCGTCATCACCACCTCCACTTACGAAGCCAGAGCGCTGGGCGTGTTCTCGGCGATGGGCACCATGAAGGCGGCCAAGCTGGCGCCGGATGCGGTGCTGCTGCCGGTCGATTTCGATTCCTACCGTCATTATTCGCGCCTGTTCAAAGCTGCCGTGCGCAACATCTGCCCACTGATCGAAGACCGCGGCATCGATGAAATTTATATCGATCTGAGCGAGCACCCCGAGCAGACCTTGGCGTTGGCGAAAACCATTAAACAAGCGGTCAATGAGGCCACCGGCCTGTCCTGCTCGATCGGCATCGCGCCCAATAAGCTGCTGGCTAAAATCTGCTCCGAGCTGGATAAGCCGGACGGCATTACGATCATTGGCATGGACGACATCGCTACCCGCATCTGGCCGCTGGCCGTCAAAAAAATCAACGGCATCGGCCCGAAAGCGAATGCCAAACTGGCCGCGCTCGGCATCCATACCATTGCCGAACTGGCGCAAGCCGACGCCGATCTGCTGCAAACCAACTTCGGGCGCACTTATGCGGCCTGGCTGCTGCAGGTAGCGCATGGCCGCGACGAACGTGCGGTGACGACCAGTTCCGAATCGAAATCCATCAGCCGTGAAACCACCTTCGAACGCGATCTGCATGCGGTGCAGGATCGGGAGATCCTGTCCGGGATATTTACGCGGCTATGCACGAAACTGGCCGCCGATCTGGTGCGCAAAGGCTATCTTTGCAAAACCATCGGGATCAAACTGCGCTATGACGATTTCCGCACCGTGACCCGCGATCTGACGCTGCCCTCACCTACCGCGGACGCTACCGCCATTCGCCGCGCTGCCGCTGAATGCATCCGGCGGGTGGCGCTGGATCGCAGGCTGAGATTGCTGGGGGTGCGGGCTAGTGCTTTGAGCAAATCTGATGGGTTGCAACAGTACGATGCTGCTGCACAGGGCGAATTGGGGTTTTGAATATCAACGAATCACCATGGCCGCAAGTGGCATCGGCCTTGCCCGGGCTGATGGAAAACACACTAACGCCGGCGAGAACCTGACACCGTGTAAAATCAAACATTTTTCGCGGAATGCCATGTGGTTTAAGAACCTTCAGATTTACCTTCTCCCAGCGCCGTGGGCAATCACCCCGGAGCAACTGGAAACTTTCCTCGCACCGCAAGCCTTCAACCCCTGCACCAGTCTGGAAATGCTGAGTCAGGGCTGGGTTTCGCCGCGCAACAACGGCATGCTGGTGCATACCGTCAATCGTCAAATGCTGATTCAGCTCGGCACCGAAAAGAAATTGCTGCCGGCCAGCGTCATCAATCAGGTCACCAAGGCGCGCGCCGCTGAAATCGAAGAGCAGCAAGGTTTCGCGCCCGGCCGCAAGCAGATGCGCGAACTCAAGGAAGATGTCACCGACGAATTGCTGCCGCGCGCCTTCAGTATCCAGAGCAGTACTTGGGCCTGGATCGATCCGGTGCACGGCTGGCTGGTGATCGATGCCGGCACGCCCGGCAAAGCGGAAGAAGTATTGAAATTGCTGATTAAAGCAGTCGACAAGCTGCCGCTGGAAACGCTGCGCACCGTGCTCTCGCCTGTGACCGCAATGACCGGCTGGCTGCTCAACGATGAAGCGCCGTCCAGTTTCACCGTGGATCAGGATACCGAACTGCGCTCGACCGGCGAAGGCAAAGCCACCGTGCGTTATGTGCGCCACACCCTGGAAGCCGACGACGTGCGCCGCCATATCGAAGCCGGCAAGCAATGCACGCGGCTGGCAATGACATGGAACGATAAAATCTCGTTCGTGCTGACCGAAGGCCTGGCGATCAAACGCATCGCGCCGCTGGATGTCCTCAAGGAAGATGCCGACGGCAGCACCAAGAATGACGATGAGCGTTTCGATTCGGACGCCATGATGATGACCGGTGAGTTGCATAAGATGATGAGCGAGCTGATTGAAGCGCTGGGCGGGCAGTTGAAAGAGAATGACGGCGCGGCGAAAATTTAGATTCGCTCATTGAAGGATGGGATGGGATCGGAATACAACAGGAATCAGACCGCCATGAATACTGCTCGCGCACCGCTTCCCCCGCCCCTGCCATGCTTGTATCTGGTAACGCCGGAACCCGGCAATCGATTGACGGATTTTATCCAGCAACTGGAATTGTCCTTGATTGCCGGTATTCGTCTGGTGCAATTCAGAGCGAAGACACTCGCACCGGCGGCGTATGAAAAACTGGCGATCGAGGTTCTCGCCTGTTGCCGGCGGCATGGCGCCATCCTGTTGCTCAACGCCGATCCGCAACTGGTCGATGCGATCGGCGCCGATGGCGTGCATCTGGATGGCATGCGCTTGGCTGCTTGTCAAAATCGGCCGCTGGCTGCCGGCAAGCTGATCAGTGCCGCCTGCCATTCGCTGGAACAATTAAAGAAAGCGGAAACGATCGCCGCGGATATGGCGACTTTATCGCCGGTGCTTCCCACCGCGAGCCATCCGGAAGCGCCGCTATTAGGATGGGAAGGTTTTAGAGCGCTGGCCGCCCAGACTACGCTTCCCGTCTATGCCTTGGGTGGAATGAATGTTCGCCTACTGGAGAATGCCCGGGAAAACGGCGCCTATGGCGTTGCCGGCATTCAGGCATTTTGGGGCGGCTTTAAAAATACTTGACAAAGATTTCCCTTTTAATTAACTTAATGGTTAAATAAACATTTGGCTAAATAAATGTCTCCTGATTCCCTCAGTATTACTTTCGCAGCGCTCGCCGATCCGACCCGGCGCGCAATCCTTGCCGATCTGATTGCGGGCGATAAATCCGTCAATCAACTAGCTGAACCATTTG
The DNA here is from genome assembly GCA_028291765.1 of Herbaspirillum sp. Classification (GTDB taxonomy): domain Bacteria; phylum Pseudomonadota; class Gammaproteobacteria; order Burkholderiales; family Burkholderiaceae_D; genus Herbaspirillum. The sequence goes on along the minus strand of JAQGNR010000031.1, from coordinate 1,010 downwards.
AGATGAGCTTGCCTGCCATTTCCAAACATCTCAAGGTGCTTGAACGCGCCGGCTTGATTATTCGGGGACGCGAGGCGCAGTGGCGGCCCTGCAAACTTGAAGCGGGGCCGCTGAAGGATATCAACGGTTGGCTGGAGCATTACCGCCGCTTCTGGGATGAGAGCTTCGACCGGTTGGACGATTATCTGCATGAACTACAAACCAAGGAGAAAAAACATGAGCGAAAAAAATAAGCCCGCCGCCACCTCGGCGGACCATATTCTTGTCATCAAGCGCATCTTCGATGCACCGCGCAGCCTTGTCTTCAAAATGTGGACGGAGCGCGAACATGTCGTCCAATGGATGGGGCCGCGCGGCTTTGTGGTCACCCATGCCGACGCGGATTTACGGCCCGGCGGCGCGTGGCGATCATGCATGCGCTCGCCGGCTGGAGAGGATCTTTGGCTAGGCGGCGTCTATCGTGAAATCGTCGCTAATGAACGGCTGGTTTTTACGCATGCCTGGGACGACGCAGCCTGCAACCCTGGCCACGAAACCATCGTCACCGTCATGCTGGCCGATCACGGCAAGCAAACCCAGCTCACGTTCGAACAGAAATTCTTCGATTCAGTCCAGCAACGCAATGCGCATCAGGGCGGATGGAGTGAATGCTTTGATATTCTTGCTGAACAGATGGCGAAGCAAATGGAAGAAGAGCGGTGAGATTTTAAAATTCTTTAAATTTTGCCTGTTGAGGTGATCCTTCGATACGGCCTGCGGCCTACTCAGGACGAACGGTTTTTCTTTAAATTTTCACCAAAACCCGTTCGTCCTGAGTAGGTCGCAGGCCGTATCGAAGGATCACCGCAATGGGTAAAACTTAAAGGGTGCCCACAGGAAAAATTAGTTAAAAAAATGCCCACTTGCGTGGGCATTTTCCTTTTAACTTGGCGGAGCGGACGGGACTCGAACCCGCGACCCCCGGCGTGACAGGCCGGTATTCTAACCAACTGAACTACCACTCCTAAACA
>JAQGNR010000213.1 GCA_028291765.1 Herbaspirillum sp. | reverse complement strand
TTCCTTCGGACAGGTATCGGTGCTGAACTTCACCAATTTCCAAAAAAATCCACCGCTTAAGGCGAATAGTTTCACATTTACGGTGCCCAAGGGCGCCGATGTTTTGAATGAATGATTTTTGCTGAACGGTTTCTGAGATGTCCATATTCCTGCAATCCCTACGAATGACGCGGCGCGATTGGCGCGCCGGTGAGCTACGCTTTTTGCTGGTGGCGCTGATCGTCGCGGTAGCGGCCCTGTCCTCGGTCGGTTTTTTCGTCGATCGCATGCGCGCCGGTTTGACGCACGATGCGGCGCAACTGCTCGGCGCCGATTTGGTTTTGAGCGCCGATCAGCCGATTCCCGCCGACTGGCCCCAACAAGCGCAGACGAGTGGCCTGGCCACTGCGCAGACCGTCGTATTTCCAAGCATGGCGATCGCCGGCGAGGGCGAGAATACGCATTCCCTGCTCAGCGGGATCAAGGGCGTATCCCCGGCGTATCCGTTGCGCGGGCAGGTCAAGCTCAGCGATCAGGCCGACGGCAGTGCCGCAGTGCCGACAACGGCAATACCATCGGCCGGCACGGTCTGGGTCGATCCGGCCATCCTGGCGGGTTTGAATCTGCATATCGGCGACCCGCTCACCTTGGGCGATAAACGTTTCACCATCGCCAAAGTACTCAACTTCGAGCCGGATCGCGGCAGCGGCTTTATCAATTTCTCGCCGCGCATCATGCTGGCCATGAGCGATTTGCCGCAAACCCATCTGATTCAGTTCGGCTCGCGCGTGACCTATCGGCTGCTGCTGGCCGGCACGCCTGAAACCGTCACTGCCTACCAGAAGCAACTGCAACAAAAAATCGACGCAGGCAATATCAGGGGCATGCAGCTGGAGTCGTTAAAATCGGGCCGCCCTGAAATGCGCGCCACGCTGGACCGGGCCGAGCAGTTCTTATCGCTGGTCGGCCTGCTCTCGGCGATGCTGGCGGCGATTGCGGTGGCGATGGCGGCGCGCCGCTTCATGCTGCGCCATCTGGATGCTTGCGCGATGTTGCGCTGTCTCGGGATGACGCAAAATCAGGTCGCGGCGATGTATCTGAATGAATTCCTGATGGTCGGCCTGCTCGGCAGTGTGTTGGGTGTGGTGTTGGGTTTCGCGGCGCATTTTGTCTTGCTGGACTGGCTCGGCAGTTTTATTCCCGGGGCCTTGCCCGCCGCCGGCTGGCTGCCGGCATTGCAGGGCATGGCGACCGGTTTGCTGCTATTGCTCGGCTTTGCGTTGCCGCCGATTCTCCAATTACGCAATGTGCCGCATAACCGCGTGATCCGGCGCGAACAGAACCCGCCGCGCCCGCTGACCCTGGCCACTTATGTATTGGGCATCGTGGTATTCATCGGCCTGCTGTTATGGCAGGCGCGCGATCTCAAGCTGGGTTTGCTCACCGCAGCCGGTTTTATCGGCGGGCTGGCGGCATTTGCCCTGATTTCCTGGCTTTGCCTGAAGGGCTTGCGCCGTTTGCGCGGTGTTTCCAATCATCAAAGCTGGCGCTTTGCGCTGACCGGTCTGCAACGCCGGCCCGGCGCGACCATCATGCAAATCGTGGCGCTCAGCCTGGGCTTGATGGCGCTGCTGTTGCTCACGGTGATTCGCGGCAATCTGGTTGACGCATGGCGGCAATCGACGCCGGCCGATGCGCCGAACCGTTTCGTCCTCAATATCCAGACCGGGCAAAAAGCAGCGGTCGAGCAGAGCCTGCATCAAAGCGGCATCGCCGCGCCCGAACTCTACCCGATGATGCGTGGCCGCCTGGTATCGGTCAACGGCGCGGAAATCACCGCCGACACCTATACCGAAGCCAACGCCAGACGGCTGGTCAATCGAGAATTCAATTTATCGACGATGACGGCGATACCGCCGAAAAACACCATCGTCGCGGGCCGCTGGTACGACGACAGCAAGCCGGAAGCATCGGTCGAAGAGGGGCTCGCCAAAACCTTGCGGCTGAAGCTGGGCGATCGGCTGCAATTCGCGGTCGGCGGGCAAATGGTCAGCGCGCCGATCACCAGCATCCGCAAGCTGGAATGGGGTTCGCTGCGGGTCAATTTCTTCGTAGTGATCAATCCGCATGCGATGGCCGGCATGCCGGAGAGCTGGATCACCGCATTTCATTTACCGGCGTCGCAACTTAATCTGGGTAATCGCCTGACGCGCGATTTTCCGAACCTGACCATCGTCGATATCGGCAGTATCCTGAAACAGATTCAGGATGTGGTCGATCAAGTCGTGGCGGCGGTCGAATTCCTGTTCTTCTTCACGCTGGCCTCCGGGGTACTGGTGCTGTACGCGGCACTGGTCGGCTCGCAGGATGAGCGCATCCGGGAAGCCGGTTTGCTGCGCGCACTGGGGGCCACGCGCCGTCAGTTGGCGCAGGCGCAATGGATAGAATTCGGGCTGGTCGGCACGCTGGCCGGATTACTGGCGGCCACGGGCGCGGCCGCCACCGGCTGGGCGCTGGCGCGTTACGTATTCAATTTCGAATGGCAATTCAGCCCCTGGGTATGGCTATCGGGCATGCTGATCGGCGCGCTGTGCGCCTTGATAGGCGCCTGGGCTGGTCTGCGTAATGTATTGAACCGGCCGCCGCTGCTGTCTTTGCGTGAAGCTTGAGTAGAGAAGCGTATCGAAGAATCGCCGATCCTGCGTTATCATGCGGGTCATGCAAATCGAACAGCCAAACCAACCCAGCGTCTATGAAATGATCGGCGGCGGCGAGCGCCTGCGCCAGATGGTCGACCGTTTCTACGACTTGATCGAACTCGAACCCGAATTCGCCGGACTGCGCGCCCTGCATCCACCCACACTGGACGGCTCGCGCGACAAAACCTTCAAATTTCTCTCAGGCTGGAGCGGCGGCCCCAATCTTTACATCGAGCAATACGGCCATCCGATGTTGCGTGCGCGCCATCTGCCATATGCAATCGGCATCTCCGAACGCGATCAATGGCTGCGCGCCATGGCGTTGGCGATGCAGGACGTCGGTCTGGACGAGACCTTGCAGCAACGCCTGATGGCATCGTTTTACCAAACCGCCGACTGGATGCGCAATAAAGCCGGCTGACTCTGAACCCTATGACACTCATTGAAATAATCCTGCTGCTTTTAAGCATCGCCATCATCGCCTTGCAAATCGTCGCGCTGGCGCGTAAAAACGGCGGCCGGGACGATGCCGCCGAAGCCGCCTTCACGGCGCAAATCGCGCAATTGAAAGCCGATTTACAGCGCCATCAACAAGACCTGAGCGAACGCAACGAACGTGAATTGCGCGGGCAAATACAACACACCGCGCAAAGCACCCGGCAGGAGCTGGGCAGTAATTTCGCGCAATTACAGCAAACGCTGGCGGCCCAGATCAGCAGTGTCGCCACCTTGCAAAACAATCAGATCGACGGTTTTGCGCAGCAACTGGTCAAGCTCAATGAAACCAACGCGCAGCAACTCGACAGCATGCGCCTGGCGATGAACCAGCAAGCGCAAACCAGCCGCGAAGAGCAGGGCGCTTCGTTCAAACGCTTCGGCGACACCTTGAACCAGTCGTTATCGACGCTGACCGAATCGAATGCGCAGCGCATGGCCGAAGTGCGCGCCACGCTGGAAGCCAAAATCAAGGACCTGCAAACCGACAATGGCGCGCGGCTGGAAGAAATGCGCAAGACCGTCGATGAAAAGCTGCACGCCACGCTGGAGCAGCGTTTGGGCGAATCGTTCAAGCTGGTATCGGACCGCCTGGATAAGGTGCATCAGGGTCTGGGTGAAATGCAGCAACTGGCGATCGGCGTCGGCGATCTGAAGCGCGTGCTGACCAACGTCAAAACCCGCGGCACCTGGGGTGAAGTGCAACTGGAAATGCTGCTTGAACAGGTGTTGACGCCGGAGCAGTATGCGAAAAATGTAGAGACCGTGCCCGGCACCGGAGAGCGGGTCGAGTTCGCCATCAAGCTGCCGGGCTCGGAAGAGGGCGGCACACCGGTCTGGATGCCGATCGACGCCAAATTTCCGAAGGAACAATACGAGCGTCTGGCCGATGCTGCCGATCGCGCCGATGCAGATGGCGTGATCCTGGCGGGCAGGGAGCTGGAACGGGCGGTGCGTCTGGAAGCCAAGACGATTGCCGAAAAATACCTCTCGCCGCCATTGACCACCGATTTTGCGATTCTGTTTTTGCCGACTGAAGGCTTGTACGCGGAAGTGATGCGGCGGCCGGGCCTGGCCGATGATTTGCAGCGCACCTTCCGGGTCAGCATTGCCGGCCCTTCGACCTTATCGGCGCTGTTGAACAGCTTGCAGATGGGATTCCGCACCTTGGCGCTGGAAAAGCGCTCTTCCGAAGTATGGCAAGTGCTGGGCGCGGTGAAGACCGAGTTCGGTAAATTCGGCGATGTGCTGGCGGCCACCAAAGCCACCTTGGTACGGGCTGCGGATAATATCGATAAAGCGGAGATTCGCAGCCGGGCCATGGCGCGCAAGTTGAAGTCGGTCGAGGCTTTGCCTAGTGAGGCGGCGCAGCAATTGCTGGGGGCGGATACGGTTGGGGATTTGCTGGACGAGGGGATTTGAGTTTTGCGGTGATCCTTCGATACGCTTCGCTACTCAGGACGAACGGGTTTTTGTGAAAATTTTAAAGAAAAACCGTTCGTCCTGAGTAGGCCATCGGCCGTATCGAAGGATCACCTCTATCTTCAAATTTTCTTCCTGTCTGGTGAATGGTTTCCCAACGCAATCCATTAACAATGCAAATGAAGCCACAACAAACGCCAGTCCACGGCGGCAACCTGACCGACGCCATAAACCGTTTCGCCCTCCCACGCGAAGCATGGCTAGACCTATCCACCGGCGTCAATCCCCATCCCTATCCGGCGCCCGCATTAAGCCCGGACGCCTGGCACCGCCTGCCCGAACAGCATCCCGCCTTGGCGCAAGCCGCGCAAACCTATTACAACGCCCCCCAAATGCTGGCAGTAGCCGGAACGCAGGCAGCCATCCAGGCGCTGCCGCAATGCCGGATGCACAGCAACGGCTCGGCACAGGTAGCCATCGCAACGCCCACCTACGCCGAACACGTCCATCGCTGGACGCAAGCCGGCCACCACGTAAGCCCCACTGCATATAAAGACCTGAATAAAGCGGTAGCCACCGCCAACGTCGTCGTCATCTGCAACCCGAACAACCCAACCGGCACCGTCATAGAGCCGCCGCAATTACTGGTATGGCATGCACAACTGGCCGCCCGCAAAGGCTGGCTGATCGTCGATGAAGCATTCGGCGACACAGCACCCCAAACCAGCGTCGCCCGATACACAGAAATGCCCGGCCTGATCGTGTTGAAATCGATCGGAAAATTTTTCGGACTGGCGGGCCTGCGCCTGGGATTCGTCGCCGCTGAAACCGCACTCCTGAAAACGCTGGCCGATCATCTCGGTCCCTGGAGCGTCAGCGGCCCGGCGCAACAAATCGGCTGTGCCGCACTCGGCGACAGCGCCTGGCAGCAAACCATGCAAAAAAAATTATCAACGGAAGGCGAACGGCTGCACCTGCTGCTCAAACAACACGGCATCGAAGGGAGAGGAACGGCGCTCTATCAATGGTGGCCGCTATCGCTCCAACAAGCCGAACATTGCTGGCTGCACATGGCGCAGCGCGGTATCTGGGTACGCTTGTTTACCAATGCAGCAGCGGGTATCCGCATCGGCTTGCCACCCGATGAAAACGGCTGGCAGCGGCTGGCCGATGCACTCAGCGCATGGCGCATCGAGGTGCAATCCGTATGACCGATATCGCACGCTCGCGCCGATTGCATTTATCGTGGGCCTTATCTTTAACGCTGTTGTTGACGCTGACAATGCAGCCGGCTACGGCCATTGAAGTACGCGACGACGCCGGCAACAGCATCACTCTGTCGGCGCCCGCGCAGCGCATCGTCACTTTAGCGCCGCACGCGACCGAACTGGTCTTCGCCGCCGGCGCGGGAGAGCGCATCGTCGGCACCGTCAGCTACAGCGATTACCCGGCCGCGGCGCGCAGCATCCCGCGCATCGGCAGCAACAGCCAGATCGATATCGAACGTTTGATCGCATTGAAACCGGATTTGCTGGTGGTCTGGCTGCACGGCAACGCCACGCGCCAATTGGAAAAATTGCGCAGCCTCGGCATCCCGCTGTTCTATAGCGAACCGCAACACCTGAGCGATATCCCCGATGCAGTGGAGCGCCTGGGCCGCCTGGCCGGCACCGAGACCCAGGCGCGAGCCAGCGCCGCCGCCTTGCGCGCACAACTGGCGGCCTTGAGCGCGCAATACCGGGCGCGTCCGCCGGTGCGGCTGTTCTATCAAGTCTGGCCGCATCCCTTATATACGCTCAACGGCAAACACATCGTCAGCGACGCCATCCGCTTATGCGGCGGCGTCAACATCTTTGCGAACCTGAGCGCGACGGCCCCTATCGTCGGCGTCGAAGCCGTGCTGCTGGAAAATCCGGAAGTGGTGATCAGCGGCGATCTCAAGCGTAAAAATGAAGACGGGAATGAGGACGAGAAGGAAGGCGAACTAGCGCTATGGCGTACCTATCCTGCGTTGCTGGCGGTGCAACGCGATAATCTGTTCGCGCTCGATGGCGATCTGCTGAGCCGTCCCGGTCCACGCATGATCGAAGGCACGGCAGCGCTGTGCAAAAGCCTGGAAACGGCGCGTGCCCATCGCACCGCGGCCGTCCCTGAAACCAAGACAGGCCCGTTTCCCGGAGCGCATTGATGTCCATGTCCACTTTCCCTTATCCGACCCTGATGGTGCAGGGAACCACTTCCGATGCCGGCAAAAGCACGGTAGTGGCAGCCTTATGTCGGCTGCTGCTGCGCGAAGGCATCCGCGTGGTCCCGTTCAAACCGCAGAACATGGCGCTCAACAGCGCGGTCACCGCGGATGGCGGCGAGATCGGCCGCGCCCAGGCCTTGCAAGCGCAAGCAGCCGGGCTGGCGCCCCATACCGACATGAACCCGATCCTGCTCAAGCCCTCCAGCGACACTGGCGCGCAAGTCATCGTGCACGGCAAAGTGCGGGCCGACATGCACGCCCGTGACTACCATCGCTATAAAACCATCGCCATGCAAGCCGTGCTGGAATCCTATGACCGGCTGGCGGCGCACTATCAATGCGTGCTGGTCGAAGGCGCCGGCAGCCCGGCGGAAATCAATCTGCGCGACCGCGACATCGCCAATATGGGCTTTGCCGAAGCAGTCGATTGTCCCGTGATTCTGGTGGCCGACATCGACCGCGGCGGCGTATTTGCGCATCTCGTCGGCACGCTGGATTGCCTCTCCGAGAGCGAGCGCGGCCGCATCATCGGCTTCGTCATCAACCGTTTCCGCGGCGATATCGGCCTGTTGCAGCCCGGCCTGGATTGGCTGGAGCAGCGCACCGGGAAACCGGTGCTGGCGGTGCTGCCGTACCTGATGGGCTTGCATCTGGATGCGGAAGACGGCATCGATGTGGCGCAAGCCGTCAAAGGCGCATTCCGCGTGGTGGTGCCGGCGCTGCCGCGCATCAGCAATCACACCGATTTCGATGCTTTGCGGGCACATCCCGAGATCGATCTGCGCTTCATCGGGCCGGGGCAAGCGATTCCGCCGGCCGATCTGATCATCCTGCCCGGCAGCAAAAATACCTGCAACGATCTGGCGTGGCTGGATGCGCACGGCTGGCGCGCGCATCTGCAACATCATCTGCGCTACGGCGGCAAAGTAATCGGCATTTGCGGCGGTTTCCAGATGCTGGGGCACAGCGTGAGCGACCCGCAGGGGATCGAAGGCGCGCCGCGTGCAGTGGCCGGTTTCGGCTTGCTCGATATCGACACCACAATGACGGCGCACAAGCAACTCACGCAGGTCGGCGGCCATTGCGCGTTCGATGCGGCGGCTGCCGTCAGCGGCTATGAAATTCACATGGGGCTATCGAACGGCGCGGCGCTGGCCCGCCCGGCATTCATCATCGACGGCAGGGACGAAGGCGCGCGCTCGCAGGACGAGCAGGTGCTGGGGACGTATCTGCATGGCATCTTCGACACACCGCCAGCATTGGCCGCATTGCTGCAATGGGCCGGGCTGGAAAATGCCGCGCCGCTGGATCTGGCGCAATTGCGCGAGCAAAGCCTGGACCGGATTGCGGATGCGGCGCAGCCATTGCTGGATGCGTTGCGGCGGGTCGACTCAGAGTGAACGGGGTTTTTCTACAATTTTTAAAGCCCCCGTTCGCCCTGAGCAGGCCGTAGGCCGTGGGTTTCCGATAGCCCTGAGCCTGTCGAAGGGAGGGTCACCGCGGCAGGTAAAACATAAAGAGCATTAAAAATACCCACACAACAGTCTGAAGAACAAGTCGTCTTCACCGTCCACCAACAGCCGCTTGATTTCACAACAAAGTAACAATCCGCGCCTCCCCCGCCGCGCCGCCGTTTTTCACTCCAACAAATAATATCTTTCAAAAATAGACAGCGTGACTCCACGCAGGTCTTTGTGCATTTGCACCATTCAATCCCTTCAAAAATTTTAATTTTAGGACAGGTCTTATTGTTTAGAGCCGCCCTGAAAACTAACATTCGTTCAAATCAATAACGGATGAAATTGCATAGAGAAGCAAGCTGACAAGTTTACTTAGCCAAGCAGTTTCAACAGTTCAAACATTAATCAACAGGGGTTGCGTGCAGCAAAAGGCGCGGCGCCGGAAAGTGGAAAGTACGATGACAAACATTCGTCCCGGTACAAGTCCGGCCGTTCAACGCGGCCCATCTCGCGGCACGCCGCAACGCCGCGCGCACCGTGCATGGCGGCAACCCGCAGTGCGTTGCAAGCAAATTATTGCGGCCCTCATTCTATTGACCGCGGCAGGCATGGCGCAGGCCACTTGCTGGGCAGAAGCCAGCCGCGAATTCTCCATCGCGCCGGAACTGCTGTACGCGATTGCCGAACAAGAGTCCGGCCTCAATCCGAGCGCCATTGGCTATAACAACAACGGCACCCGCGACATCGGCCTGATGCAAATCAACACCAGCCATTTGCCGTGGTTGGCCAAGCAACAGATCACCGAAAAAACATTACTCAATAACAGTTGCCAGTCGCTCAAAGTCGGCGCGGGCATTCTGGCCGGTTTCATGCGGCGTTTTGGGTATTCATGGAAAGCGGTCGGCGCGTATAACGCCGGCGGTGCAGACAACAGCGGCGCGCAACAGCGACGCATGGACTATGCCAAAAAAATCGCAGTGCGCTATCGGCGTGTGTTGAACGAGGCCAAAAAAGGCGCTGCAAAGACAGCGCGCGGCGTGGCTATTCCGAGCTTCAAGCTGGCGCCGCCGGCAGCACAGTTGGATCGGCCGAAGTTATTTTGAATCGGCGACGATATTTTTTAGCGGCGGCAATGGCGTTAGCGCCGTTGCGCCATACAGGGGGAGTTGCGCATGTCGCAAGAAATTGATTCGACAGTACCAGTGACCGCAGTCGTTCTGCGTCTGTTGAACGGCGCGTTGCGCGGCGGTGAATTTGTACTGGAAGGCGGCGCCACTTTATTTGTATTGAGCCCGCCGGAGGCATTGCAGCGCGACGCCGGTCAAGCCGATTTTCCGGACAACGCGATCTTTATTCCGGTCGATGACGGCGGCGGCAATTTCGAAGTCGTAGTGACGGCAGCCGAAGACGGCCAGCCGCAAGTCGCATTGCGCGATTTGAGCGAATTTGCCGAAGCCGCGCCGTATGCGCTCAATACCGTGCGCCGCATCGGCGGCGGCCTGGATATCGCGCTGCGTGCGCAAAAGGACGCATGGTCGGCCGAGGTGCTGGCGTATGCCGGCGATGTGCCGGCGGCGCGATTCGAGCCGGCCATAACGCCGCTGCAAAGCGAGGCAGCGGAGCATGTAAAGAAGGATAGCGGCGGGGTGCGGACGGCCGTTGCGTCGCTCTTGTCGGCGCTGTTCATGGCGGCAGTCGCGGCGATGCTGTGGTCGCAGTATGCGGCCCGGCCCACGGATGAAAAGGCAGCGCAGGCAGCGCAGGCGGCCCAGTTATCGCAAGCGGCGCAGTGGTCGGCGTTGCTGCAGGGCGCAGTCGGTCAATACCGCGTGCTGCCGGGACGCGACGGCCTGATTTATATCTTCGCCGCCGACGAACGCGATGCGGGCTGGGCGCGGCAAGCGGTGGCGCGCAGCGGCCAGGCGGAGCAGGCTAGAGTAGTGCAGACGAGTGCCGAGCATGCGCGCATCTTGCGCCTGCTGGACGGCAATCAGCGCGGCCTGGCTTACCACATCCTGCGGCTGGACAACCCGGCGCGGCCCGAACTATGGCTCAGCGCCGAGCGCGCCCCGCACGACGCCGCCGCGCGCGCCGCGCTGGCGCAACGCATCGCCGCGTTATTGCCCTATGCCGAGACGGTCAGCGTGCAATTGCTATCCGACGCAGTGGTGGCGCAACAAGCCGCAGCGGGCCTGGACCTGCTCGGCGTGCGCTACCGGAAAATCGCGCATGAAACCAGCGTGACGCTATCGATAAGCGGCGCACTGGCCGATGGCGAACTGCAAAAAATACGGACCTTCGTCGAGGCGTTTTATCGGCAATGGGGTCGCAATTACATCCACTTTTCGGTGGAAATGGCGGATGACTGGCGCAAAGGCAAGTCATTCGAGTACGGCGGCAATGGCTACGTGAAAGCAACGCCTTCGCATTGGGATTTTTCTGTTTAATTTTGTTTAAAGGAGTTTTTTTATGAGTGAAATACTGACTAACGGTGTTGCTAAAACAGCAGATGAGCTAAAAAAAGAGAAACTGGATGGGCTGCAGGAACGTGCCACACAGTACGCAGCGGATTGGAACAGCGTCAACACCGGCGGCACGCTTGGCGATAAAGGTTTCCTGGAAGCTTTGTCGGACGTTTTCAATCGCAATGTCGTCATCAAAAAAGGCACGCTCGACGAAGCGCTTGAAGCTATCTCTGGCGACGCATCGAACCCTGAGCTGCTGGCTAAATACCAAGCGGCGCTGGCCGAATATACGCTTTACCGCAACGCGCAATCGAATGCGGTGAAAGCCTATAAAGACGTGGACGCCAACACCATCCGTAACTTCAATTAATTTACGCACAGTGCAGGCGATGCGCGGGCATGCCCGCCGCCGCCGGCTGTTGCACGCAAAGGAGCGCCCTATGAATCAGATCGCCAGCATCGCGCCGGATATCGAAATCGCACCCATCGCCGGCATCGCGCCGGGCGAACAGAGCTTCATGACATTGGACGACCGCATGCTGCAAGCATTCGCGCAATCGGCACTCGCTCTGGGCGGCGAACGCCAAGATGTGATGCAGAGCATCAGTACGGAACCGGGCAAGCTGTCGGACCCGGGCCATCTGTTCGCATTGCAGCAGCGCATCTCCGATTACAACTTGCAGGTATCGCTGACCAGCGCGGTCACGCGCAAGGCGGTCAGCGCGGTCGAAACACTGTTGCGAGCCTGATGATGAAGCGCTGGATATACGCCGCGTTGTTGATGTTGATGCTGGCCGCATGCGGGCAACAGGATTTGCTCAAGGGACTCAATCAGCAGCAGGCCAACGAAGTCATCGCGGCGATGCAGCGGCATAACATCGCCACCGACAAGATCGATCGTGGCAAGCCGGGCTTCAGCGTCCGTGTGGGCGCGGCCGATTTTGCCGCGGCGGTGGATATTCTGAAAGTCTACGATCTGCCGTCGCGGCCGCGCATGGAAATTGCAGAGATGTTCCCGTCGGACGCGCTGGTGTCGTCGCCGCGGGCCGAAAAAGCACGGCTGTATTCGGCCATCGAACAACGGCTGGAACAATCGCTGCAGATCATGCAGGGCGTAGTGGCGGCACGGGTGCATGTGAGCTACGACATCGAAGCCGGCGAGGGCACGGCGTCGCTGCGGCCGATGCATATTTCGGCGCTGGCTGTGTATGAGCAGAACCCGGCGCCGGAGGTATTGATCGGCCAGATCAAGCGCTTCCTCAAAAACAGTTTCCCTGGCATCGAGTACGAGCATATTTCGGTCGTGCTGTCGCAGCGCAGCGAATTGCAACACACGGCGCCCGGCAATGCGCCGGCGCCGCCGCAGGCTGGCGGTTTGCAATGGGCGGCGCTGGCGATCGGATTGACGTTGTTGCTGGCGGCGGGCGGATTGCTGTGGCGCTATCGTGCCCCGGCGCAACGGTTTCTGACCAAAGAAAAGAACGCCGCGAATGCCGATGCAAAACCAGGCACGCCGGCCAAACCGGAGGCCGGTAATGGATAAGCGGTTGCAATCCACACCGACGCGATGGCAGAGCGTGATCTACAACCCGCTGGGCTACATCCATCCGCAGCGCTTGTCGCTGCCGGCCGGATTCGAAGCGCCGGCGCAGCGCGCGGCGATCAACGCAATGCTGCTGCGGCGTTACCGGCTGGATGCCACGCCGATCGCGCCGCCGCAGGCCGCTGCCGCCGGATTGCTGCTCAAGCATTGGTTCCGTCTGCCGCAGATTGCGTTGCTGCTGGGTTGCCAGCGGCTGCGCCTGAGCCTGGCGCGGCGCGGCGCGCTGTTGCGCTTGCCGCACTGGGCGCAGAGCTTCGCGAGCCTGCCTTTATTACCGCAGACCGGGCCGGAACCGGATGCCGCGCATGCCTGCGAAGGCGATCACGGCGTTCTGTTGCGGTACGGAATGCAGCAACTGGGCATTGCGCTAGGACCGCTGCCGGTGGCGCTGGCGCAGCGCATGCCGCTGATGTTCGCGCCGGCATTCGATGCAGCCGCCGCGCCGGCATGCGCGGCAAACGAGGCGCGCACAACGGCGCATGGCTTAACCCTGACGATGGCGATTCAACATGTCAAACGATATCCGGCCAGCGCTTAATCCCGCGCCTCCCCCGTCTTACGCAGCGCGTGAGGGCGTCTTCATCCCGCGCAAGCAGGTACGCAAAATGCGGCGCGCCCGCGATCTGCTGGACGATGCGCAGCGGCGCGCACGCGATCTGATCCGGACCGCCGAAGAAGAGGCCGGCGCAGTGCGCCGGCAAGCCTATGCCGCCGGTTACGACGACGGCGCGCTGGCTGCGGCCGCGCATGTGCTGGCGCACTTCGGCGCGGTGCGGGATTTGACGCAGCGCATGCGCGAACAACTGGAACAGCATGCCCGCGATCTGCTGGGCCAGGCGCTGGACCATCCGGAGGCGGTGCTGGCATTGCTCGAACAATGTCTGCAAGGCTTGGCCGGACCGCCCGGGCAGCCGGTCGTGATTCGGCTGCCGCAAGCCTTGCGCGGCGTGCGCACACGTCTGAACGGATTGATCGAACAGGCCGGCCAGCGCGCCGTTGAGATCGACTACCACGACGACGACGATGCGCGGCTGATTGTGCTGCACGGCGAGCAGGTATTCGAATTCGATCCGCCGGCGCTGATAGAGCAGGGGCAACGCCGCTTGTCGAGCCGGCATAGCAATCTGGCGCACGACTGCTGTCAATTGAGCGACGCCGCCGCACAGCGTTGGCGGGATGCATTCGAACAGCGTTTTATTGCGCAGGATGATAAGGATAGTGCGGATGGTGCGGATGGTGAAGATCCGCAGGATCAGCTTATTTAAGGAATTGAAATGTCTATTAATGGGATTCAAGGCGCAGCGGGGCAGCCTCCCGCCGACCTTGCAGGAAATGCCGCCGCGGTCACCGACTTGATGACGCGGGTGCGTACGGAAGTATTTAAATATTTTCCGGAATATGAAAAGCGGGACGTTAGCGATCCGCCGTATGCGGCGCAATTCCAGCAGGGATTGCAGCAGCTCGCATTGCAGCAGCCAAAAGCGGGCGACAGCAAGGAGGCCATCGCTAAATTGACGGCCGACAACCGGCGTCTTGTTTACAACTACACGGTCGGATTCAAGGCCGGCGGCGAAGAGCGTGTTTATAAAAAATTAATCGGTCAGGCAGTCGTGCTGGTGCGGGCGCGTGAATTGATGGGGCCGGGGGATAGCCAGGAAATTGCGACTTTGAAAGAAGCGTTGCAGGGCTCTTTCACCGCCGTTTTCGGCGCCAACGGATTTTTTAAAATCACGTTTTTGAAGGCAATGATGCTGGGCGACGAAGAATTTGAATTGGATACCGAATGGTAGGCCAATGCATGGAATTTACATTCATTACTAAGATCACCAAGGAGAAATATCATGAACGATTTACAGCAGTTTCACAGAATGGCGAACGATCTTTTAAAGATGGTCGGTTTGCAGGAAGAAATTCTTAAAGAAGACCAGGACACGATCAGCATCAAAGTCGAGGATCGTTTTTCGATTCACTTTTGCATGGACGAATCGGGTTCCTGCTTTTTCCTCGGCGATCGCCTGAAGGCAGACGGCGCCAGCACGGCAGGTTTTCATCGCGACTGGCTGATGGCCAATCAGATCTGTAGCGGCAAGCTGCAGCCGGTCACCGCGCTCAATGAGGCCGGCGAATTGACTTGCTGGGTGCGTTTGCCGCAGGGTATCTGCGAGGCGGGCGAATTGACCGAGGCGTTTGATGCGCTGGTAGAGCGGATGGATCAGTTGACGCAGCCGTTGGCGTGAAGAGGATGGCAAATATAGGACGAGTCCGATTGTTAATGACTGTTCTGAACCATAGTATAAAAAAGTAAATTTGCGTACGTGGTGACGGCCGATGCAGTTGATCGCGAACAGCATTTTTTATGCAAATACCGAAGAATTCCGGCCCGGTATTTATAGATAAAAACCCATTATTAGGAATAAGGCTATGTCCAAAATTTTGCCAAATGTTGCGCCACCCCTAAGCTTACTCGTTAAGGAAAGTAATCCCGTATCAAGCCAATGTTCCCGTAACGGGAAAGACATGGAAGTCACTGGTGCGCGGAAAAAAGCAAGTTCGTTTCTCGGCGGTCTGAAGCATTTTATAAATAAGCAGATATGTGCATACAGAGGAAATCCGAATTCCAGCGCCCTTAAGGTTCAGAATAGCGTTGAAAAAACAAGCGCTGAGCCGTCGCCGCCTTCCATGCCTTCGGGCGAATCGCCGAGCAGGCCCGTAATGGGTACGGCTACGTTATTGAAACGCCTGGAAAACACAAAAACTGCGCAGCAGGCGACTGCCGCTGCTTTACCTCAGCCATCTTTGTTGTCGGGCGATGCAATCCATAAAGTTGCCGCTGAGCTAAAACAAGATGATGCGTCGTATTGCAATGGGCGAAAAATAGACCAAAGAATGCATCAGAAATTTGGCAATCGAAAATTGTTGCCCAGAGAATACAAGGATAAGTCCGGAATTATCTATTTAAAAAAATCAATAATTTCAGCCCAAGCAATTTCGGCTGGAAAATTTCCTGACGCCCCAAGCGGACCGCCGGCAATGAATCTACGATTTATTTTGAAGACATCGAAAACACAAACGAAATTTCCCCGGCCATCGTCGCTTCAAGAGAAAGCAGAATCGTCGGGGAAAAGTAGTCGGAAAGCGGTAACGTTTTCTAAGAAATCAGAAACGAGATTTGTTTTCTAAAAGGCCTAAATGCGATTGCCCTGTCTCTGTCGGAAGAGATTTCTCGAATTGTGTTCCTAATAAAAATTTAATTTTTGGAGTATTGCTATGCCTATAAAAGGCGATTATGTCGAACCACGCAGCACTGCTTTGAGTGTGAGTGGGAACGCCATGGATAAAAATTCAAGCCGTACCTTTGACAATACGGGAACATATTCAGGGCGACGCGTGGCAATCGTTAAACCAGTTTCCGATACTGGAGATCTGGTACGAAAAATGCCTATGGGGCGATTGTCACCGCCACGGTTATCGTGGGATGTGTTGGGTAGCAGCGTTGCACCGGCTGTTAGAAGTGGCGCAATTTGGTATGACGATCATAAAACCGATGATCAAGCGAATTATCGCAGGGTGAAGGCGGAAAAAGAATCTCCGGAATATCAGGGCGTTCAAACAAAAATTGGACAGGCGTGGGAGAAGGCAACAGAAAATAGCCCGAAATTCCCGGGTGATGACTTTAATGGCAAGAGAATTTCTTACACATTGGCTGACCTGGAAATGATTTACAACGGCCAATATGAACATGCTTATGAACATGCCCGCCTGGATGGAGATATACCGCCATCGGAGGCCAGACAGTGCGCTCACCAATCCGCTATCGATAAAGTGAAAAAACAATTGCCGCCAATAAATGGCGAGAATTTTTTCGGTAACAATCGCATCTTTTACCGGGCGATTGCGAATTTTGAAAAAGAGATGAATAACGCGCTGGGCCTAAAACAGGTTCCACGCGCCAGAAAACATACATCCAATAAAGTATCGAAAATCAAAAATTGGCGACTATTCGGCGCAGTAAATATGCTGGCGGTCGAGAGGATGAAGAAGTTCCAGACGCGATCGGCGGAATCAAAAAATTCCGCGATCAATGGGAATCGTCCAGCCTTTGACGCATCAGTTGCAAGCTATGTGACCGACGTTAAAAATGAAATGCCGATTGGTAGTAATGCTGGGAAAAAGCCGAAATTTTATAAAATTCTGCAATTATTCAAAAGCAAGAAAGACGCGCCGGGGAATGTGATTTTAACGTCATACAAATTGAAATGAGTTCCTGGAAAATGCCGCGCTTAGAGGCTGTTGCGAAATTAAGGGCAAGGCGGACTGTTGCGGGCTGTGGCGGATGTTTGTGCTCCGTTCGTGTCATTCCGGCGGCCTTCGGCCACCTCCCTTCTTTACCTCACTGCGCACAAACATCCGCCACAGCCCGCCTGACGCCCTTCATTTCGCAACCTGACGCCCTTCAGTCCTACTGCAAGTCCCAAGCATAATGATTACTGTTATGCATGAAATTCGATCGAATTTTTTGGTAGTTAAAGTGGTACGGCGGTGAAGTATTATCCGGCCGAAAAGTCAATCCGTAATCCTTGGCGAAATCGGCGCAGATATCCAGCATCCTTTCCTTGCGCATTTTGACCAGCCGTGGATTGCTGCAAAAGAAGTTGGATTCATCGGCACAATATTTAAATAATTGCGTTGCGATTTGTTCTGCGTCCTCGGCTGAGGATGCCCTGATTGCGCGCAGGGCCGGCAGGCGCGATGTCTTGAAATTGATGCCTTTGGCAATCCTGTTTGTGATTGATTTGATCGGCCCGATCGAATTGACCAGGGGGCGATCCGCTATGAAGGGATTGAATTGCCGATGGATCGATGCGCTCCAGTCCTCCCATTTGAAGCGGTCGAAGCGATGCGCGAGAATGGCCGGCGCCCAGGGGATGCCCATCGCATCGGCAAACACCGCGCCATGCAGGGACTCGGTGAGAATGCGCGAGCAGGAGCGCATTTTATGCATGACCTGCGCCGGCGGCAAACGGGCATCGATGCCGATCATGCCGGCATGCGCGGCCACCGATTTCCAGTCGAAACTGCACCAGGTTGCCCAATGCGGTATCAAGCCGATGGCGCCGCTGCGGTCGGCATCGAAGGCATCATATAAATCGGAATACAACCAGGCCGGATCGCCGACGCCCAATTGCTTGGCAACGCCGACGGCTTGGGCCGATTGCGGCCCGCGCACCCAGCGGATATCGCTATTGCCGGTATTTAATTGCACATTCGGCCCCGTGGCGCCGGAACCTAAAATGACTTTGCGCATGTTGGCGGCAGGTTTGCGGGAAAGGATGGTGCCGATTCCCGTAATGACCACGTCCTTGGACAGTTGATCGATATCGGGGAACAACTGGCGCCACAAGGTGGAATTCAGATCGTCGCCGAAATTTCCACCTTCAATAAGACAATAATCAATTGGCATTTCAAAATGAACCTGAACAAAGAAGGCTTGAATTTATAGGGGAATCCAAGTGTTTACGGCAAAAAATACGCGGTCTTAGGGGAATTCACCTAACCTTACAAAGCTTACCGATCGTAGTCATGCATAACAATCGGTGACATATTTGCAGCCGCGCGCCGGCCCCTCATTCACAAAGCTGCCGGGCCCCAGGCCGGCGCAAAAGGTGGATTCACAAAGCGTTTATTTTTTGGCAACGCTGCGATGATGCGGCGATCTTCATCGTCCAGCAGCAGCGTGAGCGCATCCAGATTGGCTTGCTGGCTCGCAGCGCGTTGCGCCTTCGGGATTGCCGCGACGCCATCCTGATCGAGCAGCCATTTGAGGGCCACTTGCGCCGCCCCGAAGCCATGTTTGCGGCCGATGGCGACGAGCGCGGGATTTTCCGCCAGCGTTCCTTGCGCCAAAGGGCAATGCGCCACCAGCGGAATTGATTTGCTCGCCAGATAACGACGCATCGGCGTTTGATCCAGCAGCACGTGATACTCGACTTGATTGCAAGCGACCGGTGCGCCGATTTCATCGATGGCGGTGCGCAGCATGCTCAGCGTGAAATTGCACACGCCGATGGCGCGCACGCGGCCTGCCGCCTGTAATTGCGCCAGCGTATCGAAGATGGCCCGCAGATCCATATCCGGCGCCGGCCAATGCACCATGAACAGATCGACATAATCGAGCTGGAGTTTGTCCAGACTGGTTTGCAGCGAAGCGCGAATCGCGGCCGGCGCGAGCTGGTCATGCCAGACCTTGGTCGTGATATGCAGCGCATCGCGTTTGAGCGCCGACGCTGCAACCGCGGCCCCGACCGCCTCTTCATTGCCGTACATCGCAGCGGTATCGAGATGTCTATAACCAAGCGCCAGCCCGCTTTCAACCGCAGCGCGGCATTCGTCGCCCTGCATCCGGAAAGTGCCCAATCCTAATTGCGGCAGGCTGATGTTTTGGGTTTGCAAGCTGTGCATTGTGAACTCCTCGGGTTGCGTTGATGGTGAGCGGATATTGTGCAATTCGCATATGGGGATGGAATGATACCTATGTCATGGGAATGTTGCTTTGGGCGGCTTGGCCGAAGCGGTATTGAAGTGCTGTCATGTGTTTTATATGCAAAGTTTAGAGGCAGGAAGGTCGGAAAAGCACGCTGCGCTACGCAGGACAGTCGGAAAGGCAGGGGCTGTGCCCTATTTTAAAAAAAAGGGGCGGCACCCCTAAGCCAAACGAACGATTTTTTATGACACTAAAGAAAATCAGTCATTTGCAAATTTTCTCTAACTCCATAAAAGACGTTCGTTTGGCTTAGGGGTGCCGCCCCTTTTTTTTTAAATAGGGCACAGCCCCTGCCTTTCCACGACTGTCCTGCGTAGCGCAGCGTGCTTTTCCGACCTTCCTGCGCGCACTGGCCCGAGCGGAATTTTTCTGGGCGGCCATGCCGCGACACAGACGGCAATGGAGGCGCGGATGACATTGGCGCGATTGCGGCAAGCGCCGAATCTGGCCGTGAATCCGGCTGTGAATCTGACTTTGAATCCGGCTGGACCATTTATGTGTGCGACGAAGGCCCGGGCATCGCGCTCGAAGAACAGCGCCGGATTTTCGAAAAATATTATCGCGGCGATGCGGCCGCCCAGCGACCCGGCACCGGCCTCGGCTTGACGCTGGGCCGGCGCCTGACCGAAATGCATGGCGGCACATTAACCTTGGCCAGCAGTCCCGGCCATGGCAGCACGTTCCGCATCTGGCTGCCGCGGCCGGTTGCCGCTGTCGCAGTCATCGCTTCATTTCCCTGAGACCTCGCCGCCGCGCCAGCTCACCCGATCAGTCTTATGGCTGTCATATTACTGCGGCATATTTTTCCGCTTGGCAAGATTATTGCTTTCTTTTTTTGATTCGGCCCCCGCAACGTGCGGGCAGGTTTTTAAGCCGATCGGCTTCAGGGCAAAGAAAAATAAAACGAGGTAAGTGATGCAAGAAATATCGCATGGTGAAGAATTGCTGCCGTATATGCCCGGCGTGGCCCAGTGCGAGCGGGCGCTGCGGGAGTTGAACTTCGCCTGGCGGCTGATCGAATCGACGGCGAAGATGGTTTGTCCGGTGGAAGCCAAAACCATTTTGCCGACCATGAAGGTGACGCGCGACGGCTTCAGCGATCTCGAAAAAGAGTTGATCACCCATTTGGTGCAGGAAAACATCGCCAAATCGGCGCAGGAAATCCAATTTAAGGCGCAGGTGATCATCGATATTGTGGTGCGCAATCTGTTTGAGCGCACTGCCGATATTGGTTTTTTGGCAATGGATGACGCTATCCGCGCCTTTATCCTGGATCCGCAACGGGATCCCGCCGGCATTGTCGCGCGGCTGCGGGCCTATTGCGACAAATATACGGTTTACGACGAAATCCTGATTCTCGATACCGACGGCAAGGTGCTGGCGCATTTGGACGAGGACAATCGAATAACGCAATCTTTCGATCCCTTGATTATGGCGTCGCTCGACAGCGATACCTATGTCGAGACCTTCGCCAAGTCCGATTTGCGATTGGCCGAGGACAGAAGCCTGATTTATTCGCGCAAGATTGTGCATCCGGAACATGGCCATCCGATCGGCGTGCTCTGTCTTTGTTTTCCGATCGCGGTGGAAATGAGCGGCGTCTTTTCGGGCCTGGCCAAGGCCGGCGACCGTTCCGTGATGCTGATGCTCGATGACACGGGATCGGTGATCGCCAGCAGCGACGCCGAGCACATTGCGGTGGGCCGGCGGGTGCCGCTGGCGTTCAATGGCGATTACCAAATCCTGTCGTATGCCGGGCGTGAGTATTTCGCCAAAACCTGCGCCGCGCAGGATTATCAGGGCTACAGCGGCCCAGGCTGGCTGGGCCACGTCATGATTCCCTGCGAAACCGCATTCCGGCATCGCAATACCGACGCGCTGTCCGCTTACGATGCGGCGACGCTGACCGGCATCATGTCGCACGCAAAATCGTTTTGCCCGCCGCTGCACGATGTCACGGTCAAGGCCGAAGCGATCAATTTATCGTTGCGCCGGGTTGTGTGGAACGGCAAAATCATGTCGGCCGGCCAGGACCGCGATTTGCTGCGGCTGAAATCGATCCTGCATGAAATCAGTCAGACCGGCAACGAAACCAGGCGCATTTTCAAGGATTCCATCTACGATTTGTATGCGACCGTGATCTCCTCCGGCCTGCAAGATCTGGCATTCGTTTCGCGCCTGATGATCGATCTGATGGATCGCAGTCTGTACGAGCGCGCCAACGATTGCCGCTGGTGGGCGCTGACGCCGGATATCCGGCGTCTGATGGCGGACCGCCGGTCCTCATCCCCATCCCGATCCTTCCAGGCCGCGCAGCAGGAAGACAAGCGGCTGCGCCTGACGCACATCCTGGAAGCGATCAACGTCTTGTATACCGGCTATTCCGGCCTGGTGGTGTTCGACGCCGGCGGTGTCATTGTCGCCGCTTCCGGGCAGCAGCAAGAGGGCGAAGGGGCCGAAACCGTCGGCCGTGCGATGGATGCGGCGCTGGTGCGCAAGACGCTGGCGCTGCCGGACGGCCAGGCCTATTGCGTCTCCGAATTCGAGCCCAGCTGGTTATATGGCGGTCGTTCCACTTACATCTATTGCGCGGCGATTCGCGATCCGGATGACGAGGCGCGGGTGGTGGGCGGGATTGGCATCGTTTTCGACGCCGAAGTGGAATTCAAAAACATGCTGTCGTCGTCGCTGCCCAAGCAAAGCGGCGCGTTTGCCGCTTATGCCGATCGCACCGGGATGGTGATCTCCAGTACGCATCCGGACTACCCGCCCGGCAGCATGCTGCGACCGGCGGCGGCGTTGATGGAAGAGGAAGGCGGCGGCAATAGCGACGGCGCCGGCAACGGTAACGATAACAGCCGCGGCAAAGGCGCGGCCTGCATCGTGATGCTTGACGGCTGTTACACCATGACCGGGCATACGGTTTCGTTCGGCTATCGCGAATACAAAAATACGGACAATTACCGCAATGACGTGATCGCCCTGGTGTTCGTGCCGATCGGCGCGCAAGCCGATGCCGGTGCGATCGATGCGGGCGACGTCAATGACGCCAACGATGCGGCGGCCCGCCAAAGCCAGTGGCAAAACAGCGCCGCGCGGGAATTCGGTGTTGTCCTGGTGGACGGCGATGTCTATGCCTTGCCGTCGTCCTGTGTGATTGAAGCGATCGAAGCGAAACGCATGCACACCGCTTCGACCCTGAAGCCGCTGATCGCCGGCGTCCTGAATTACCAGGATGCCGACGGCGCGCCATCGGCCTTCGTGCCGGTGGTCGATCTGCTCTACTTGATGCATCCGGAGGCCGTGCATGACGGCGCCTCGGACGAAATCGTCATCGTGCGGCATGGCAAGCACACGCTCGGCTTGCTGGTCGGCAGCCTGCTCGACGTGCTGGCGTTCGGCGAGGATCAGATCGAGGCGCCGCTCAGGCTGTTCCACAACCGGCCGAGTTATATCGGTAATCTGATCAAGACGCCGGAGCAAATGATCCAAGTGATCGATGTCGAAAGCATTCTCAAACGCGTGTTTGAAGAAACCGCCGGCGCCGACCGTCAGGTCGAAGCGATGGAGATGCCGGCGCACTGAGTTGACGCCTTGAGCAGAACAGCCCTGGCGCAATCAATCCAGCGCCGACGCCGGACCGAAAAATTCATAACGGCTTTGCGCGGCGGGCACGCCGATCTCGTGCAGAAGGCGTTTGATCGCTTGCATGAACGGTTTCGGCCCGACGAAATAAGCATCGACATCGGGCGAAGCCGGCATCCATTGCTTCAATTGTTCTTCATCGAGATGGCCGGTGGCATGCGGTTGCGGGTCTTGCGCGCGCGCTTGTTCGTAGCAGAAAAAGTGCTGCAATTGCGGGTGCCATTTCACCAGTTCATCGAGCCGTGCCTGGAACGCGTGTACGCCGCCGTGACGCGCTGCATGGATAAAGACGATCGGGCGTCCGCTCGGTAGCGCCGCTTCCAGCATCGCCAGCATCGGCGTGATGCCGACGCCGCCGCTGATGAGCAGCAGCGGTTTGGTATTCGGCGTGAGCGTGAAGTCGCCGGAAGGCGGAAACAGTTCGATGGTTGCGCCTTCATGAATGTCGTCGTGCAAATAATTCGATACTTTGCCGCCGGGTTCGCGTTTCACGCTGATGCGGTATTGGTGGTCGTTGTTGATCGTCGTCGATAGGGAATATTGTCGCCGCATTTCTGCGCCGCCGATCACGACCCGCAAGCCGATGAATTGGCCGGGCTCAAACGCCAGCAAGGGTTTGCCGTCGGCCGGCTCGAAATAGAACGAGGTAATTTCGTCGCTTTCCGGCTGCTTGCGCACCACGGTGAATTGGCGCGCGCCGCGCCAGCCGCCGGGCGCTTGCGCCTGGTCGTCGTAGACCTTTTTTTCCAGCCCGATCAGGATGTTGGCCAGTTGCCCATAGGCGGCGGCCCAGGCTTCGATGACGGCATCGGTGGCAAGGTCGGCGCCCAGCACTTCACGGATCGCGCGCAACAGGCTGTCGCCAACCATCGGATAGTGCTCGGGCAGAATTTGCAGTGCAACGTGTTTGCTGACAATGGTGGCCACCAGATCGCCCAATTGTTCCAGTTGGTCGATGTGGCGCGCGTAGCGCAGCAGGCCGTTGGCCAAGGCGCGAGGCTGTGCGCCGGAAGCTTGATGCGCTGGATTGAAAAACGGCAGCACCTGTGGGTAGTCGCGCAGCAGCATTTTATAAAAATGGGTCGTCAGCGCTTCACCGCCGCTTTCCAGCACGGGTACGGTGGATTTGACGATGGCGCGGTGGGTATCGGAGAGCATGGTGATCCTTTGGAGTAGGTGAAAATTGCGTCGTATCGACGCAAGCACCTTAGGGTTAACTCAATAACCATGCCATCCCCAAATATCCCTATAATCAAGACCTTACAAATTCAAAGAGTCGAAATGACATATGTCATTTCGACTCGATCGTGTCTTTATGACTTCCAAAGTATTGCTCGATGCATTGATTCCGCTGGTAGCCGATTTGTCGAGCGAGCTCAATGAGCGCGAGCGTTATCGCCGTCTGCTGGACGCGATGCGCGCCCTGTTTCCATGCGACGCGACGGCTTTGCTGCGGCTGGAGGGTGAAACGCTGGTGCCGCTGGCGATCGATGGCCTTAGTCACGATACTTTAGGACGGCGCTTCAAGATCGGCGATCATCCGCGTCTGAAGCTGCTGCTGGAAAGCGCCGCTCCTATCCGCTTCCCGGCCGATTCCCGTTTGCCCGATCCCTACGATGGGCTGGTGCAGGGACATACCGGTGGGCTTGAAGTGCATGATTGCATGGGTTGCGTGATTTCCATCGGCGGCCACCCCTGGGGTGTGCTGACGCTGGACGCGCTCAGCGCGGATCGATTCGATGGTATCGATCCGGCCTCGCTGCAGGCGTTTGCCAGCCTGGCGGCAGCGACGGTCAATGTGGTGGAGCGTATCGGCAAGCTTTCCGCTACCGGTGAGCAGGAGCGCGAGCGGGCGGAAGCTTACCGGATCGCCGCGGATCAAAGCCGCCGCGAATTGATCGGGCAGAGTCTGGCCCATCAGCGCCTGATGGATGAAATCCGGCTGGCTGGCCCGAGCGATATGGCGGTGTTGATCAGCGGCGAGACCGGAGTCGGCAAGGAGCTGGTGGCCAATGCCATTCATGCGGCTTCGCCACGGGCCGGCAAGCCGATGATCAGCCTCAATTGCGCGGCCTTGCCGGAGCTGCTGGTGGAAAGCGAATTGTTCGGTCATGTGCGCGGCGCGTTTTCCGGCGCGCTCAGCGATCGGCGCGGCAAGTTCGAACTGGCGCACGGCGGGACTTTGTTTCTGGATGAAGTGGGCGAATTATCGCTGGCGGTGCAAGCCAAGCTGTTGCGGGTATTGCAGAGCGGCCAGTTGCAGCGGGTCGGTTCCGATCAGGAGCATAAGGTCGATGTGCGTTTGATTGCGGCCACCAATCGCGATTTGATGGAGGAGATACGGCTCGGACGTTATCGCGCCGATTTTTATCACCGGCTCGGCATGTATCCGTTGATGGTGCCGCCCTTGCGCGAACGCGGGCATGATGTGTTGCTGGTCAGCGGGTTTTTCCTGGAAGAGAATCGGGCTCGGCTGGGGCTGAGCAGCCTCAGGCTCAGCGCCGATGCGCAGGCGGCGTTGCTGGCTTATTCATGGCCGGGCAATATCCGCGAACTGGAACATTTGATCGGCCGCTCGGCGCTGAAGACGTTGGCTAAAGGGGCGCAATCCGCGCCACATCCGCGCATCCTGACTTTGACCGCGGATGATCTGGGCTTGAATGAAAGCGTGCTTTCGCCGCTGGTTGATAGTATCGAGAGTGCTGACAGTCAATTGCCGTTACGGGAGGCGGTCGGCGCTTATGAACGCCGTTTGGTTGCCGATAGTTTGGCGAGGAGTGGGAATAATCTGGCGTTGGCGGCGCGTGAGTTGGGTGTTGATCGGGCTAATCTTAGCCGTTTGGCTAAGCGGCTGGGGTTGAAATCATGATTCGTTCGGGGGTGGGCATCCTTTAAGTTTTACCTCGGAGGTGACCCTTCGACACGGCCTTCGGCCTGCTCAGGGCGAACGGGGTTTTGTGAAAATTTTAAAGAAAATCGTAACGGGTTTTTGTGAAAGTTTAAAACCC
>JAQGNR010000161.1 GCA_028291765.1 Herbaspirillum sp. | reverse complement strand
GCCGCCTTCACGATTGCGCAGGATCAATTTGCCTTTGTGACGCAGGATGATGCGGTTGACGATCGCCAATCCCAGCCCTGCGCCATTGGCTTGGCCGCGCGCACTATCGAGCCGCGTGAATGGACGTTGCAAGCGATCGATATCGGCTTCCGGTACGCCATCGCCGTGATCGATGATGTCGACTACGGCATTGTTGCCTTCAGTACGGCAACTGATTTCCATTTCGGTAAATTCCGCGCCGGCTTTCCTGCCGTAGCGGCGGGCATTCTCAATCAGATTTTGCGCGACCCGCTGTAGTTCGGTGTCGATTCCCATGACGTTGACGTTGTCGGCAATGCGCGACGTCACTTGTATCGTACTGGCGCGGCTGGCAGTGGCGACGGCATCGTTAATGAGCGCCGACAAATCGACTATGTTGAAATTGCTTGGGTCCGATGGTTTCGCGTAGTCCAGGAATTGTCCGATGATGGCATCCATTTGCACCAGATCGGACTGCATGCCGGAACGCGCATCCGCCGATAAATGCGCCAGTTCGACCTCCAGTTGCATACGGGCCAGCGGCGTTCGCAGATCGTGGGAAATGCCGGCCAGGATCAGTGTGCGGTCGGACTCGACCCGCTCCAGATCGGCCACCATTTGATTGAAACTGCGATTGGCTTCACGGATTTCAGTCGGCCCCGCTTCCGGCAGCGTTCCGGGCCGCTGGCCGGTGGCAATTGCGCGCGCGGCAGCGGTCAGGCGCGCCAGCGGTTGGTTGATCAGGGTGGAGATGAAGGCCGCGCCCATCAACGACAGCGACAATGCGATCGAACCCCAGCCCAGCCATTGCAGACCGGTCGTGCTATTGATGCGGCCGCGATCGAGCATCAGCCAATAGTCGTCATCCTCGATCCGGAAACTGATCCAGAAACCCTTCACGTCGTTGACGCTGGAGGCAAAGCGGGTATTTTCATCGAGCGCCTGTTTGACGTGATCGCGCAAGGTGGTCAAAAACAGATTGTCTTCCGGCTCCTGGACGATGTCGGTCTCTTCCCGCGGATAGATACGGATCCCTTCATTGCTGGCCAGATCGAACAGCAATTCGCGCCGCATTTCCGGCGCGGAGTGGGTCAGGGCGGCACGGGTGATGGTGACGATCGAGACAATCTGCGCCGCCAGTTGTTCGGATTGGGGGCCGCGTTCGACGATGCTATAGCTGGCAAACCAGGCCACCATACTGGCGGTGGTGAGAAAGGAAAGCAGAATGAAGGTGCGCCAGAAGAGGCCGTTGCGTATCCATTCCAGACGGCGTTTGATATGGCGCATCGAGCTGACCTGTAACCTGGGGCGTTAGGGAAAAGAGAGGAATATGCGCAATATTAACGGCTGCATTGGCATTCGGCAATGCAATCGAATGCAGCCGAATGCCGTCCGAATCGTCATTAGCGCGGTTTGCCTTCAGGAATGAAAACGTAACCCAATCCCCAGACGGTTTGTATGTATAAGGGATTGGACGGGTCAGGTTCGACCAGTTTGCGCAAACGCGAAATCTGTACATCGAGACTGCGGTCGAATACTTCATATTCTCGTCCGCGCGCCAGTTCCATCAATTTTTCGCGCGATAGAGGTTGGCGGGCATTGCGGGCAAACACCTTGAGCACGGAAAATTCGCCGGTCGTCAGCGGCACCGATTCGCCGTTTTTACGCAATGAGCGTGTGCCCAGATCCAAGACAAAATCGCCGAATGTAAACGTTTGCGGGGTTTCCGATGGCGCACCCGGCAGCTCGTCGGCGCCTTTGCGGCGCAGCACTGCGTTCATACGGGCCACCAGTTCGCGTGGATTGAACGGTTTCGGCAGGTAATCGTCGGCGCCCATTTCGAGGCCGATAATGCGATCCACGTCTTCGCCTTTGGCAGTCAACATGATGATCGGCGTCTGATCGCCGGCGCCGCGCAGGCGGCGGCAGATCGAAAGGCCGTCTTCGCCCGGCAGCATCAGATCGAGCACCAGTAAATCATAACGTTCGCGAATCCAGAGTTTGTTCAGCGCCGTCGCATTTTCCGCGGTGATCACATTGAAACCCTGCTCGGTTAAATAGCGGCGCAAGAGGTCGCGCAAGCGGACGTCGTCATCCACAACCAGAATTTTGGCCTGTGGAACCTGGGCTGTTATGTTGTTAGTATTCATGTCGTTATGGTAACGTTAGAAAGACGATAGGCTAACTATCCCGGCTAAAAGATTACAAAGAGTTACACAGCTTACCTGAATAATCTTAATCGTCCGGATATCGAGGAATACAATGCATTCGTAGCGTGATTTCGCGTCGTTCTGTTCTGGAAAAACACAATTTATGATGGGTATCAGACAAACACTGTTGATGATGGTTCTGCTTTTGAGTAGCGTCATTGCAAATGCAGAGCCGAATCACCAGCATCAGGTGGATCCTCGTCAGCAGGCAGAACGTGCGTCTTTCACCACTAATCGTTTTGAGCAGCATGGAAATGCAGCCCGCCCGGATAATGCCGAACGCCGTTCCGGGCGTCTCAGTCCGGATGAACGACGCGAATTGCGGCGCCAGATCAACGAAGTCGGCCAGGACATCTACCGGCCACGTCACTAAATCGGAATCAGGTGTTGTTATTTCGCTGCATAGAATAAACCAGGAATAACATATTTTGTAAAAAGGCGATCCGCGTTTCGGATCGCCTTTTTTTATGCTTGCAGGAGATGGGTTGTTGTTTTTGAGACGCTATTGCCATCAATTTCAGGTTAGTTATTGTAAAGATCAGGGGCGCTCCCGATGCTTTTTTCAACAGCTTCCTGCGTTTAAGCGCTACCGACCTTTTCCAGCGCTTCCTGCTCCTTGAGCCATTCCGTTTCCAACTGTTCCAGATCTTTTTTGTAATAAGTCTGATCCGTCAGGACGGTTTTCAATTCGGCTTTTCTGGTGTTCTCGTAAATCGATTGATCCGACAATTTAGCTTCAATCTCAGTCATCTGCGCATTACGCTTTGCGATTTTTTCTTCAACCCGTTTGAGACGCGCTTCAATCGGCTTTCTCTGTGCGGCAATACGCTGGCGCTGTTCGGCGTCGAGTTTCTTTTGATCGCGGCGGTCGATGGTCGAATGCGCGGCCACCGGTGAAACCTGCGGCAAATCGTCCTGCTTGTTGACTACCGGCAGGACGGTGGTGCCTTTGCCCAGTTTGGTCTTGAACAGCCAGTCTTTATAGTCGTCCAGATCGCCGTCGAACGGTTGCAGTTTGCCGTCGGCCACGATGATGAACTGATCGGTGGTGGCGCGCAGCAAATGCCGGTCATGCGAAACCACCACCAGCGTGCCTTCGAATTGGGCCAGCGCCATGGTCAGCGCTTCACGCGTTTCCAGATCCAGATGGTTGGTCGGTTCATCGAGCAACAGCAAATTCGGCCGTTGCCAGACGATCAGCGCCAACGCCAGACGGGCTTTTTCACCGCCGGAAAACGGCGCAATCGAACTGGTCACCATGGTGCCGGGGAAATTGAAGCTGCCGAGGAAGTTGCGCAACTCTTGCTCGCGCACCGTTGGTGCGATTTTGGCGAGATGCCATAGCGGCGATTCGTCATGACGCAGCATTTCGACTTGATGCTGGGCAAAATAGCCGATCGACAGGCCCTTGCCGATAATCGCTTCGCCGGCTAGCGGCTGCAGATCGCCGGCGATCGTTTTGATCAGCGTCGATTTGCCGGCGCCGTTGACGCCGAGCAGACCGATGCGTTGGCCGATTTGCAGCGAAAAATTGATGTCGCCGACAATCCGTTTTTCCAGCACCGAATCGTCCTTTGGATTGGTGATGCGGTAACCGGCATTGACGTCTTCCAGCACCAGCAGCGGATTGGGCGCATTCAACGGTTCGCGGAATTCAAACGAGAATTCGGCGGCAGCGCGCAACGGCGCCAGCTCCTCCATTTTGGCCAGTGCTTTCATGCGGCTCTGGGCTTGGCGCGCCTTGCTGGCTTGCGCTTTGAAACGGCTGACGAAGGATTCCAGATGGGCGCGTTGCCGCGCCTGCTTTTCCATGGCGCCTTGCGCCAGGATCATCTGGGCGGCGCGTTGGCGTTCGAAGGAAGAATAATTGCCCGAATAGCGCTTCAACTTGCGCTCATCGATTTGCACGATCACGTTCACTACGCCATCGAGAAAATCGCGATCATGCGAAATGATGACCAGCGTGCCGGCATAGCGCTTGAGCCATTCTTCCAGCCAGATAATGGCATCCAGATCCAGATGGTTAGTCGGTTCATCGAGCAGCAGCAGATCGGAAGGGCACATCAGCGCTTGGGCCAGATTGAGCCGCATGCGCCAGCCGCCGGAAAAACTCGCGATCGGCAGTTGCATTTGATCCAGTGAAAAGCCCAGACCCAGCAGTAATTGCTCGCCGCGCGATTGCACTGTGTAGGCATCGGCATCGGCCAGTGCGCTGTGTAGTTCGCCGATCTGAATGCCGTTGGCGGCGGTTTCGGGTTCGCTTTCCAGTTGCGCCAGTTGCGCTTCCAGCTTGCGCAGGGTGACATCGCCGTCAATCGCGTATTCGAGTGCCGCGCGATCGAGCGCCGGCGTTTCCTGCGCGACATAGGCCAGACGCCATTTGGCAGGGAAATCGATTTCGCCGGCATCGGCATGCAACTCGCCGCGCAGCAGGCCGAACAAACTCGATTTGCCGGCGCCGTTGGCGCCGATCAAACCGATTTTATCGCCCGGATTAAGCGTGACATCGACTGCCTCCAGCAGAGGCTTGATGCCGCGCATCAGACTAACTTGTTGAAAACGGATCATCTATTACTTTTTGTTGAGGGTATTGTTTAAGCTGCGACAGATTGCACAGTGCGGGATGTTGGATCAACTATGTATTTCAATTATCTATTTCAATTATTTATTTCAGTTGCTCGGCAGTCAGCAGAAACACCATTTCATCGCCGGCGCTGGTCGAAATCCAGGTCAATTCCAGATCGGGAAAAGCCGCTTCCGCATGCGCGCGTTCATTGCCGATTTCGATGATCAGGACGCCGTCGGGCCTCAGGCGCTGCTTGGCGCCTGCAATGATTTTGCGCACCAGATCCATGCCATCCTGGCCGCCGGCCAGCGCCAGCGAAGGTTCGTGCCGATATTCCTGCGGCAATTTCTCCATCGAACCGGCATTGACGTAAGGCGGATTGCTGATGATCAGATCGTATTTTTGCGGCGGCAAGCGGCTGTACAGATCGGATTCGACCAGCGTAATGCGGTCCTGCAATGCATAGTCGTCGACATTGCGGCGCGCCACTGCCAGCGCATCCGGCGAAATATCGACGGCATCGATATGCGCCTTGGGAAAGGCATCGGCCATCAGAATCGGCAAACAGGCCGAGCCGGTGCACAGATCGAGAATGTGGCCGACGTCATTACCCAGCAGCAGCCACGGCGAGAATTGTTCCGGGATCAACTCGGCGATGAACGAACGCGGCACGATCACCCGTTCATCGACATAAAAGCGATAAGTGCCAAGCCAGGCTTCATTAGTGAGGTAGGCCGCCGGTATGCGTTCGACGGCGCGCTTTTCGATGATGCGCAAAACGGCATCGCATTCACCCGGCAACAGATGGGCATCGAGAAACGGTTCCAGATGATCGAGCGGCAAATGCAGGGTATGCAAAATCAGATACGCCGCTTCGTCCAGTGCATTGGCGCTGCCGTGACCGAAGAACAGTTTGGCGCTGTTGAAGCGCGTCACTGCATAACGCAGCAGGTCGCGGATGGTTGTGAATTGCTGAGGCGTCATGGCGGGTCGTGGCTTAGTGTGATGGGTGGAGGAGCGGCAGAACGGCAGGTCTGAAGGCGGATCTAAATCACAGCAACAGGTTTTCCATCGTGCGGCGGTAAATATTTTTCAAGGGATCGATGTAACGCACTTCAATGTGTTCGTCGATTTTATGGATGCTGGCATTGGGCGGGCCGAATTCGATCACTTGGGGGCAGATCTGCGCAATAAAGCGTCCATCGGACGTACCGCCGGTCGTGGATAGCTCGGTGGTAATGCCTGTTTCATCGGCAATCGCAGCGGCCAGGGCCTGGCTCAGATTGCCGCGCGGCGTCAGGAACGGCAAGCCACCGACAGTCCATCCGAGTACGTACTCCAGGCCATGCGCATCCAGGATCGCATGCACCCGCTGTTGCAAACCTTCGACTGTACTGGCAGTCGAGAAGCGGAAATTGAAATCGACGACGAGCTCACCCGGAATGACGTTGGAGGCGCCGGTGCCGCCATGGATATTCGATATCTGCCAGGATGTCGGCAGATAGTATTCATTACCGGCATCCCAGGTTTCGGCGACTAGCTGCGCCAGCGCGGGTGCGGCCAGATGAATCGGGTTCTTGGCCAGTTGCGGATAGGCGATATGGCCCTGAATGCCTTTGACGGTCAGCTTGCCGGACATGGTGCCGCGGCGGCCGTTCTTGATCATATCGCCCAGCGTGTTGGCTGAAGTCGGTTCGCCGACGATGCAGTAATCCAGTTGTTCGCCGCGCGCCTTCAATCGATCGCAAACGATCACCGTGCCGTCGGTAGCCGGACCTTCTTCATCGCTGGTAATCAAAAAGCCGATCGACCCTTTATGGTCTGGATGGGCCTGCGTGAATTCCTCAACGGCAACGATCATGGCGGCGATCGAGGTTTTCATATCGGCGGCGCCGCGGCCGTAGAGCTTACCGTCGCGCTGGGTCGGCGCAAACGGATGCGATTGCCATTGTTCCAGCGGGCCGGTCGGCACGACATCGGTATGTCCGGCAAATACCAGCAAGGGCTGCGCGTTACCGCGGCGCGCCCACAGATTGGTGACATCGCCGGATTGCATGGTTTCGCAGGCGAAACCGAGCGGCGTCAGCAAATCGATCAGGCAAGCCTGACAGCCTTTATCCTCCGGCGTCACCGACGAAAGCGCGATCAGTTTTTCTGTCAATGCCAGCGTTTTGCTCATGCTTGGGCTCCGGAAACTTTGAAAATTTGTTGAAAAATTTGCTGATACAGCGCATCGGAAAAACCAACATAAGCCTTGCCGTCAACCATCAACACCGGCCGCTTGATCACCGACGGTTGCGCCATCATCAGCGCAATCGCCTGCTGCTGATCTGCGGCAGACGCTTTTTGCGCATCGCTCAGCGCGCGCCAGGTGGTGCCTTTGCGATTGATCAATACTTCCAGGCTCAAATGCGGCAACCAGGAAGCGACCAGCGCCGCATCGACGCCGGCTTTTTTAAAGTCGTGAAAGGTATAAGCGATGGCATGCTGATCCAGCCAGACCCTTGCGTTCTTGACGGTGCTGCAGTTAGGGATGCCGCAGACGGTGATTGCGCGTTCGGTAATGGAAATAGGCATGGTAATAGGCTGCTGGCAGGGACCGGATTTTGCGTATAAATGAAGTGCTGAGTAGTAATGCTGGCGATTGGGCCGCCAGCACCGCTTAATCAGCGCTTCATTCGCGCAGCAAATCGTTGATCGCTGTTTTAGCGCGGGTCTGGGCGTCAACCCGTTTGACGATCACTGCGCAATACAGACTGTATTTACCGTCGGCCGAAGGCAGGTTGCCGGACACCACTACCGAACCGGAAGGGATGCGGCCGTAGCTCACTTCGCCGGTTGCGCGATCGTAAATTTTGGTCGATTGGCCGATATACACGCCCATCGAGATCACCGAGTTTTCTTCAACGATCACGCCTTCGACGATTTCCGAACGCGCGCCGATGAAGCAATTGTCTTCAATAATGGTTGGGTTGGCCTGCATCGGTTCGAGCACGCCGCCGATACCGACGCCGCCGGACAGATGCACGTTTTTGCCGATCTGTGCGCAAGAACCGACGGTAGCCCAGGTATCGACCATGGTGCCTTCATCGACGTAAGCGCCGATGTTGACGTAAGAAGGCATCAGAATTACGTTCTTGCCGATGAAGCTGCCATGGCGTGCAACCGCCGGCGGCACTACGCGAAAGCCCCCTTTGGCGAAGTCTTCGGCAGTGTAATTGGCGAATTTGGTTGGTACTTTGTCGTAGAACTGCATGTCTGCGCCGGCCGGCATCGGCAGATTGTCTTCCAGGCGGAACGACAACAGCACCGCTTTTTTAATCCATTGATTGACGACCCACTTGCCATCGGTTTTTTGCGCGACGCGCAGCGCACCGCTGTTCAGTTCTGCGATGACGTGCTGCACCGCTTCGCGCACTTCCTTCGGCGCCGATTTAGGCGAGAAACTGGCGCGGTCTTCCCAGGCTTGATCGAGTAAGGTCTGCAGAGATTGTGTCATTTTTTTGTCTATCTAAAGTTAAATTAAAACTGAAAAATTATGCGGTTGAGTAGAGCTGAGCAGGACTGAACAGGACACCAGCTCAGGCCGCAAGGGATTTGGTGAACGCAACAATGCGCCGCGCCGCTTCCAGGCATTCGTCCACTTCGGCCACCAGGGCCATGCGAATGCGTTGCCGGCCGGGATTGCCGCCGTGGGCTTCGCGAGCCAGATAACTGCCGGGCAAAACCGTCACATTATATTCGGCATACAGGCGTTGCGCGTATTCGGTGTCCGAGATGGCGGCGATTTTATCGACTTTGGCCCACAGATAAAAACCGGCATCCGGCAAGGCGACCTCCATTACCTCTTGCAGCAACGGCGTGACGGCATTGAATTTGGCGATGTATTTGGCGCGGTTTTCCTCGACATGACGCTCATCGTTCCAGGCCGCGATGGAAGCGGCTTGGATCACCGGGCTCATCGCGCCGCCCTGATAGGTTCGGTACAACAGGAATTTTTTCATGATTGCCGCGTCGCCGGCGACAAAGCCTGAACGCATGCCCGGCACGTTGGAGCGTTTGGAGAGGCTCGAAAACATGATCAGGCGGCGGTAGTCGCTGCGGCCCAGTTGTTGCGCCGCGTCCAGTGCGCCCAGCGGCGCTTCTGCCTTGAAATAGATTTCCGAATAGCATTCGTCGGACGCAATTACGAATCCGTAGCGGTCCGATAGCGCGAACAGCGTGCGCCAGTCGTCCAGCGACAGCACGGCGCCGGTCGGATTGCCGGGCGAGCAGACAAACAGCAATTGCACGCGCGACCAGATGGCATCCGGCACGGCGGCATAATCCGGCGCGAAATTACGGGCCGGGTCGGAATTGACAAAATACGGCTGCGCGCCGGACAGATAAGCCGCGCCTTCATAGATTTGATAAAACGGATTAGGACACATCACCAGCGCCGGCGCTTGATCGACGCCAGCCCCGGCCGGATTGACCACGGTTTGCGCCAACGCAAACAAGGCTTCCCGCGAACCGTTGACCGGCAGAATCTGCGTGGCGGGATCCAGCGCGGGCAAACGGTAGCGCCGTTCAAGCCAGCCGGCGATGGCGCAACGCAAGGTTTCATTGCCGACCGTACTCGGATAGACCGCCAGGCCCTGCATATGATCGATCATTGCCTGTCCAATGAAGGCCGGCGTCGGGTGCTTGGGTTCGCCCAGCCCGAGACTGATGGCAGGATAGGCAGCATTGGGCGTAATGCCGGCAAATAGCTGTTTGAGCTTTTCGAAGGGATAGGTTTGTAGCTGGTCTAGTAATGGATTCACGCGCTAAGGGGCGCAAAAAACGCCGCAAAAAAGAAAAAGGAATGCAAGGGAGTGTGGAGTGCTACCTCGGCAACTTCGGCAACCTCGGATTAATTGGCAATATTACAACACGCATTCGATGCCCGTCCTGTGGCGCGGCGCTATTATACCTGCGCCGCCGTGTGTAAATCTGTGAGAGGTGCGAATGCGCGCTGGCCGCAAGTTGTTGCTGTCCGGTGAGACGCGCCAAACGAAAAATACTCGCTGCGCTCAGACAATATTTTCCTGATTTGTTTGGCACATCTCACCGGACAGCAACAACTGGCGGCCAGCACGCATTCTTTTTGACGCTTCTTCTAAATTGAATGTCCGCAGGCCCTGTCTAGCGGGCAATCCATATCAGGCAGAGCGTGAGGGTTATCAGGGAGGCGATTGTTGAGCTCAGAATGACTGATGCGGTGGTCGCGGCCTCGCGTTTGTACAATTCGGCCAGCATGTACGGGCCGGTTCCTGTCGGCAGCGCCGCAAGCAGCAGGGCTGCATTGGCCCATGCAGTCGGCATGGTGAAGACATGGAAGGCCAAAAACCATGTGATAGCGGGTTGCAGCAAGAGTTTTAGCAGCACCAGCACAGGCACGCCTGCGCCGCCACCACTGGAGGTCTGTTTGGCGGCAAGGAACGCACCGAGCGAGACCAGCGCACACGGGCTGGCAGCCGCGCCGAGCAGCTTGAGCAGCGAAGCGACGGCATCCGGCAACACCATGCCGCTCACATTCCAGAGTGCGCCGAGCAAAGGCGCGAGCAACAGCGGATTACGCGACAAAGCGCGCGCCACCTTGATCAATGCCAGCAAGGGACGCCGCTCTTGCTGCAGGCTCAATTCGATCATCGCAATAGCAATCGCAAACAGGATGCATACCGTGATGATGGTGGCGATAATCGCCGGCGCCAATCCGGCCTGGCCAAGCGCCATGAAACACAATGGAAATCCAATGAAGCCGACATTGGCGTAAGCAGCGTTCAAGCTGTCGATGGCGCCATCGGCCAAGTGCCGCGTATTGTGCTTGCTCCACCATAGCGAAGCAATAAACACGATAGCTATACCAAGGCTGAACGCGGCAATAAATCCAGGCTGATTCAATTGCTGCCAGCGCGTGGTCGCCATGGTCTGGAATAACAGCGCGGGCAATGCCAGATAAATCACAAAGCGGGTCAGTTCGGTGGCGGCAGTGACGCCCAGCAGATTAAAGCGGCGGCAGCCGAAGCCGGCGGCAATCAGCGCAAAAATGGGAACGACGATGGTGATGATGGAAAGCATCGCTGTCTTGAAAGTAAGCTATACGGTTGAATTGGGGCCAGTATAGAACTTGCTTAACCATAAATAAAATGACTTAATTTCATTAAAATCATTCTGAATCAGAATGATTGACCGGCAGAATTTCCCTGGCGACTTCCAGCCAGGCCCGCGCTGCTCGCGACAAATAAGCATTGCGCCGCCAGCCGATGGCGAGATTCCAGTGTATTTCTGGCCCGACCAAGGGGCGGCAGGTAAAGCTGCCGGTGTCGAGCCGCCGGCAGTATTGCGCCGGCAACAAGGCAACGCCCATGCCCGTTTCGACCATCGATGCCATGAATTCCCATTGCCCGCTACGACCGACGATGGTCGGTGTAAAACCCGCGGCGCGGCATGCATCGAGCATGACGTCGTTCAGAGCATAGCCTTCGCCGTAGAAAATGAACGCTTCATCGGCCAGATCGGCCAGCGTCACCTCGCTAACCTTATCCCAGCGCGAGCCGCGTTGTGCAATCAGCCATAGCGGCTGATTGGTGACCGGCAGCAGCTCGAATACCGCGGGATCGGCCGGCTGCAGCACGACGCCGAGCTCAAGTTCGCCATCGTTGAGCGCCGCCTCGATCGCTTTTGAGCCGCGCTCGAATAGTTTCAATTCGATGTTGGGATAACGTTTCCGGAAAGTGGCCACGATCGGCGTGAACAGCGGACCGCCCATGGACGGAATGCCGATTGTCAGCGCGCCGCGGGCCAAGGCGCCGAGTTCTCTCAATTCAGCTTCCAGTTGCGCGTGCGCCGCCAGCACTTCCAAGGCGCGGCGGTAGACGATTTCGCCGACATCGGTCAAGGCCAATTGGCGGCTTTCGCGCAGCAGCAAGGGCGCACCAATCTCGGTTTCCAGCGCTTTCACCATTTTGCTGATGGTCGGCTGCGTGACATGCATGCGCTCGGCGGCAGCGGTAAAACTTTTCTGTTTTACCAATTCCACAAAATAACGTAGCGCGCGCAGTTCCATAGCTTGTTCCATTAAAAACGGCATAGTACAGCGCGCATTCCGGTTTGGGCCTTCGGGAAAGCGGCTTTTTTCTTATATGAAATGCTATTATTAGCCCCTTTCAGGCAACGGCGCCTGAGCTGAAGGCATGTTCCATACCCTTTTACGACAAAATCTTATAACGTGCGTCTAACTTCGATTAAATTATCCGGATTCAAGTCCTTCGTCGATCCAACGAATTTCCAGGTTCCAGGCCAGCTGGTCGGCGTGGTCGGGCCGAACGGTTGCGGCAAGTCGAACATTATCGATGCCGTGCGCTGGGTTCTGGGGGAATCCAAAGCCTCCGAGCTGCGCGGCGAGTCGATGCAGGACGTGATTTTCAACGGCACCACCCATCGTAAACCGGCCGGCCGTTCATCGGTCGAGCTGGTATTCAATAACGATGACGGCAAGGCCGGCGGCCAATGGGGCCAATACGCCGAAATCGCCGTCAAGCGCACCCTCACGCGCGACGGCACCTCTACTTATTACATCAACAATCAATCGGTACGCAGGCGCGATATCCAGGATATTTTCCTGGGTACCGGCCTGGGTCCGCGCGCCTACGCGATCATCGGGCAGGGCATGATTGCGCGCATCATCGAAGCGCGGCCGGAAGAATTGCGAATTTTCCTGGAAGAAGCCGCGGGCGTATCGAAATACAAGGAACGCCGCCGCGAAACCGAAAATCGCCTCAACGATACGCGTGAAAACCTGACGCGCGTCGACGATATTTTGCGCGAACTGAACGCGAATCTGGAAAAGCTGCAGACTCAGGCGGCGGTGGCGCAGAAATTCCACACCTTGCAAGGCGATCAGGAAGAAAAACAGAAGCTGTTATGGCTGCTGCGTAAAAACGAAGCCAAAACCGAACAGGAAAAATTTTTCCGCGAGATCGAACGCGCGCAAGTCGATCTGGAAGAACAGACCGCCAAGTTGCGTCATGTCGAAGCCGGCCTCGAACACATGCGTCAGGCGCATTTTTCCGCCGGCGACCGGATGCATCAGGCGCAGGGCGCGTTGTATCAGACCAATGCCGAAATCGGCAGCCTGGAAGCGCAGATCAAATTCGTCATCGAATCGCGCAGCCGCCTGCAGGCCCAACTCAATTCGCTGACGGCGCAACGCGATCAGTGGCAGCGCCAGGGTACCCAGCAACAGGACGAACTGGCGGAAGCCGAGATGTTCCTGGAAGAACACGCCATGCGGGTCGAGCAGTCGCAGAACGCGGTGCATGAACTCACTGAAAAAGTGCCGGTGCTGGAACAGCATTGGCGCGAAGCGCAACTGAAGACCACCGAATCGCGCGGCCGGATCATGCAAAGCCAGCAGCAGATCGAACTGGAATCGACGCATCAGCGCAATGCGTCCAATATCCTGGCCGGCCTCGCAGTGCGGCGCGAACGGCTGTCGCAAGAAAAAAGCGGCCTGAATTTGCCGGACACAGCCCATCTCGCCAATCTGCAACTGCAACTCGAAGAAAAGCAGCAGCAGCAGGAAGAAGCGGGCATGCAGCTGGAACAGGCGCAGGAACAATTGCCGCAACTGGAGCAGGCGCGCCGCACGGCGCAGGAACAATTCAATGCCGAGTCGGCCGGTCTGGCGCAACTCGAAGCCCGTTTCAGCGCATTGAAACAATTACAGGAAAATCTTCAGACCCAGGGCAAAGTGCAGCCGTGGCTGCAAAAGCACGAACTGGCGGACTTGCCGCGTCTGTGGCAAAAATTGCATATCGATCAGGGCTGGGAAACGGCGCTGGAATCGGTATTGCGCGAGCGTACTTCGGCGTTGGAAGTCTCCAATCTGGATTGGGCCAAGGCCTTTTTCAACGATGCGCCGCCGGCCAAACTGGCGCTGTTTTCACCGGCATCGGCACTGACAGCTGCTGCGCCGGCCGCAGAGGCGGCGGCAGCCGGCCTGAAGCCCTTCCTTAATTTGCTGCAACTCAACGATCCCGCTCTGCGTGCCTTGATGCAGGATTGGCTGCACGGCATCTTCGTCGCCGACGATGTAGCCGGGGCTTTTGCGGCGCGCAGCAAGCTGCCGCAAGGCGGCGCATTCGTGACGATGCAGGGCCATCTGGTCAGCCGCTCCGGCGTGCGCTTTTATGCCGCCGATTCCGAACAGGATGGCATGCTGGCGCGCCAACAGGAAATCGACAACATCGCCAAGCAGCAGCGTGCCCAGCAAATGCTGCTGGAAGAAGCGCGTTCGCGCGCAGTGCGCAGCGAGGCGCAGCTGTCGCAAGCCACGCAAAATCTGCAAGAACTGCAGACGCGCGTCAATGGCGTCACGCAGGCAGTGCACGCTTTGCAGATCGAGGTCATGAAGCTGTCCGAAGTGCAGCAGCGCTTCGATCAGCGCAGCACGCAGATCGTGGCCGATCTGGCCGAAATCGAAGCCCAGGAGAGCGAACAGCAGCAGATCAAGGCTGAGTCGGAAAGCCGCTTCGAGCAGCTCGACATGGCGCTGGCCGAATTGCAGGAAAGCCACGAAGACGGCCAGACCGATTTCCTGGCGAAAGAGCAGCAACTGAACGACGCGCGGCAACGCCTACGCGAAGTCGAACGCGCCGCGCAAGAAGCCGAATATGCCGAAAAATCGCACCGCAGCAAGATCGAGGAATTGAAACGCAGTATCGCCACGGCACTGGAACAGGCGGCGCAGTTGTTCGCCAATATGCAGCAAGGCCATCTGGAACTGGAAAGCCTGGACGATCAGGCGGCGCAGGCCGGCTTGCAAACGCTGTTGGATAAACGCAGCGATCAGGAGCGCGCGCTGGCCGACGCCCGCCACGAGCTCGATCAGCTATCGCAAAATCTGCGGCAGCACGAAGAAACCCGGATGCAATCCGAACGCAGCTTGCAGCCGCAGAGCGACCGCATTACCGAATTGCAATTGAAGGAGCAGGCGGCGCGCCTGAATCAGGAGCAGTACACAGAGGCGCTGGTGGCGGTACAAGCCGATGAAGCGGCGCTCAACGAAAAGCTGACCGACGATATGCGGCCCTCTTATCTGCAAGGCGAAGTCACCCGTCTGAGCAATGCGATCACAGCGCTGGGCGCGGTCAATCTGGCGGCGCTGGACGAACTCGCCACTGCTTCCGAACGCAAGAATTTCCTCGATGCGCAAACCGCGGATCTGAACGAAGCGATCAATACGTTGCAGGATGCGATTCACAAGATCGACAGGGAAACCCGCGATCTGCTGCAAGACACCTTCGACAAAGTCAATCAGCATTTCTCGGAATTGTTCCCGATCCTGTTCGGCGGCGGTCAAGCGCGCCTGACCATGACCGGCGACGAAATTCTGGATTCTGGCGTACAAGTGATGGCGCAACCGCCGGGCAAGAAAAATGCGACGATCCATCTCTTGTCCGGTGGTGAAAAGGCATTAACGGCGACGGCGCTGGTGTTCTCGATGTTCCAGCTCAATCCGGCGCCGTTCTGCCTGCTGGACGAAGTCGATGCGCCGCTGGATGACGCCAACACCGAGCGTTTCTGCAATATGGTCAAGCGGATGTCGGCGCACACCCAGTTCCTGTTCATTTCGCATAACAAGATTGCGATGGAAATGGCGCAGCAATTGATTGGCGTGACCATGCAGGAGCAGGGCGTATCGCGGATTGTGGCGGTCGATATGGAATCGGCTGCGAATTTTGTCGGGGATGCCGTAGTCGCTTAGAGAGGTTGTTGCGAAATTAAGGGCAAGGGGACTGTTGCGGGCTGTGGCGGCTGTTTGTGCGCAGTGAGGTAAAGAAGGGAGGTGGCCAAAGGCCGCCGGAATGACATGAACGGAGCACAACAGCCCGCCACACTCCGCCTGAGGCACTTCATCAGCGTTGCCTTAACGCCGCCAAGCCATCGCCGGCCAGCC
>JAQGNR010000145.1 GCA_028291765.1 Herbaspirillum sp. | reverse complement strand
CGTAAAAGGCTCTGTCGACCTGGGGAAGGCCACGGCGGCCTGATCGGGGCGCGTCTCGCCGGACAGTAACAACTTGCGGCCAGCGCGTATTTGCACATCCGCACCACTGAATTAAATACCAACACGCCCTAGTATGCTGTCCCGCATACAGAAGCATCGATACCGATTACTTTATCAAGGAAACACTATGAGATTGCCCCCCGCAATCATTGGCCATA
This sequence comes from Herbaspirillum sp., assembly GCA_028291765.1. Taxonomy (GTDB): domain Bacteria; phylum Pseudomonadota; class Gammaproteobacteria; order Burkholderiales; family Burkholderiaceae_D; genus Herbaspirillum. Next base: position 19,628 of record JAQGNR010000145.1, on the reverse strand, counting down.
CCGAAGAGGTATTGCGCGAGATTTTACGTTTTACCGGACCGGCCGATGGTACTTTGTCGCGCTATTTTCGTGAGCATACGCGGCTGGGCGCGCGTGAGCGCGGCGTCATCGCCGAGGCGATCTACGGCCTGTTGCGCAATAAGGCGATGTTTTCCAATTTTGCCGAATCGGGTAATGGCGCGCCGATGCGCCGTCTTACCTTGCTGGGTCTGGCCGATGCGGTAGGGATCGATTCGCTGGGTGGTTTATCCGAAGAAGAAACGGCGTGGCTGCAGCGTACTTCCGAAATCGACCGCACCTTGATGCCGCCGCTGATGCGCAGCAATTTGCCGGTCTGGCTGTTCGACAAATTGGTCGCGCGTGACGGTGAGGCCGCGACGCTGGCGCTGGCCGATGGCATGAATCAGCCGGCGCCATTGGATTTGCGCGTCAACTCGCTCAAGGCCACGCGCGAAGCAGTGGCGACCGAACTGGCCGCTGCGCCTATCCTGTGCGAGGCGACGCCCTATGCGCCGCTGGGATTGCGCGTCATCAAAAAGCCTTCTCTGCAAAATCTGCCCTTGTTCAAAAGCGGCGCGATTGAAGTGCAGGATGAAGGCAGCCAATTGCTGGCGCAGATCGTCGGCGCCAAGCGCGGCGAGATGGTGGTCGATTTCTGTGCCGGCGCCGGCGGCAAGACGCTGGCCATCGGCGCCTTGATGCGCAATACCGGCCGTTTGTATGCCTTCGATATCTCGGACAAGCGGCTCGCAAAACTGAAACCGCGCATGGCGCGTAGCGGATTGTCGAATGTGCATCCGGTGCTGATCGCCCATGAAAACGATGCCAAGGTGAAGCGCCTGGCCGGAAAAATCGATCGTGTGCTGGTCGATGCACCCTGCAGCGGTCTTGGCACCTTGCGCCGCAATCCCGATGTGAAATGGCGTCAGACGCCGGCCTCGGTACTGGAAATGAATGCCAAGCAAATCAGTATTCTGAGCAGCGCAGCGCGCCTGGTTAAAGCCGGCGGTCGTCTGGTCTACGGTACTTGCAGCATTCTGGATGAAGAAAACGAAGCGATCATCGCCCAGTTCCTGGCCGCCAATGAAGACTTCACGCTGGTGCCGATGAAAGAGGTATTGGCCGAGCAGAAAATTGAATTGGCGATGCAGGATTATCTGAAGCTGCTGCCGCAAATTCACCATACCGATGGCTTCTTTGCGGCAGTCATGGAACGTAAAAAGTAATGGCGCGACGCTATTGTTGTGTGGTCGCCTGGGCTATTTCGTTGTGGTTGGCGTTCGGTCTTCCGGCGGGTGCTTATGAAACAGCCTTGCCGGCGCCGGCGCAGGGAACGTTGCAGGCAGCATTTTCGCCTTGGGATGATGTCGAAGGACTGATCGTCGGTGCGTTGGCCGATGCGCATAGTGAAATCCTGGTGCAGGCCTATCTGTTGACCAGTAAGAAGATCGTCGGCGCGCTGCGGCAGGCGCAGCAGCGCGGCGTCACTGTCAAAATTCTGCTGGACGCAGCACAAGTCGCGGCGATGCCTGCCGCGCAAAAGCAGCAGGCAATTCTGCGCAATGATGGGATTGCCGTCTGGGGTGAAACCAACTATACCAATGCGCATAATAAGGTCATTGTCATCGACGCCGAAACTGCCGATGCGACCTTGATCACCGGTAGCTACAATTTCACCTGGTCGGCGCAACACAAGAACGCAGAAAATATTTTGATTGTCCGTGGCAATCCTCAATTGACCGGGCTCTACGCCGCTAACTGGGAGCGGCATCGCCGCGATGCGGTTTCCTATGAGTGAATGCGCCATTGAGCACATCGTTTCTTACAAGTAAGGCATAGCTAATGCCTTGTTATTAAAGGAAAATGCTGCATCTACATAAGGTGAATGTGTTGCCGAAAGTTCACAAGTGAAGCGCGTTCTGCCTCAGGAATATGAAGATTTAGGCAAAACCCTGAAAGCAGCATGGCAGAATCGCCAAAGCGGGTACAAAGCGCGTACAATGCGGACAAATTCATGTCTGAAGAGCGATTTTCCGGTTTACAGGCGCGTCGCTGAAATGCAGTGTTTCTTTTGGAGTAGTGATGATTTTGAATGCAATCCTTGATTTCTTATCAAATGGACTGTTGAATCTTTCCGGATGGCAGGTGTTTTTTGTCATTCTTGCATTTACCCATATTACGATTGCTGCGGTCACGATCTATCTGCACCGGCACCAAGCGCATCGGGCGCTGGATCTGCATCCGCTGATCAGCCATTTCTTCCGCTTCTGGCTCTGGATGAGTACCGGCATGGTCACCAAAGAGTGGGCCGCGATCCATCGCAAGCATCACGCCAAATGCGAAACCGAAGAAGATCCGCATAGCCCGCAAACGCGCGGCATCAAAAAAGTGTTCTTCCAAGGCGCCGAGCTGTATCGCGCCGAGTCCAAAGTGGCGGAAACCATGGAGAAATACGGCCAAGGTACGCCTGACGACTGGATCGAACGCAATCTTTACAGCCGCCACAGCGCGCTGGGCGTGTCGTTGATGCTGATCATCAATGTTGTTTTGTTCGGCGCGATCGGTCTGACCGTATGGGCTGTGCAAATGGCATGGATTCCAATTACCGCCGCCGGCATCATTAATGGTATCGGCCACTACTGGGGTTATCGCAATTACGATTGCAACGATGCCGCCACCAATATTTTCCCTTTCGGCATCCTGATCGGTGGCGAAGAACTGCATAACAATCACCACACCTTCGGTACTTCGGCAAAGCTGTCGTCGAAATGGTACGAATTCGATATCGGCTGGATGTATATCCGCATGCTTGAGACCGTCGGTCTGGCAAAGGTGAAGAAGATTGCACCGGCGCCGAAATTCGATCGGCAAAAACTGGTTGCCGATTTCGAAACGCTGCAATCGGTGATCGCCAATCGTTACGACGTGATGTCCAAATACGCCAAATCGCTTAAACGCGCCTGGAATGCCGAGCATAGTCATTTGTCGGGCAAAGCGATGCTGGAATCGGGCTTCCTGAAAACCTCCCGCAAACTGATGCAACGCGAGCCGGCCAAGCTGGATGCTGATCATCAGCAGCAATTGTCCGAATTATTCGTCCATAGCAAAGCCTTGCAAACCATGCATGAAATGCGGGTTGAGTTGGGTGCGATCTGGGAACGTTCGACAGCCTCGCGCGAACAGTTGCTGCATCAGTTGCAGGATTGGTGTCTGCGGGCTGAGGCATCCGGCGTGCAGGCTTTGCGCGATTTTTCGTTACGTCTACGCAGCTACGCCTAATTGATGAGCGTCAGCCGCGCGCTCGACACGCAGGGCGGCGTTGCAAATGCTCGCGATAGATGCCTATCGCTTCGCTTTGCGCCTTGCCCTGCACGAATTGATGAGCGCCAGCCGTGCGCTCGACGCGCATGGCGGCGTTGCAAATGCTCGCGATAGATGCCTATCGCTCCGCTTTGCGCCTTGCCCTGCGCGCCGAGCGCACGACTGACACTCACCAATTACTCACTTTCTACTTACTTTCTAAAACATCATAAAAAAGGCCCCGCAAAATAAATTGCGGGGCCTTTTTCTTGCTACTGAACAGATTGCGATTAATTACTTAATCTTGGTCTCTTTGTAAGCAACGTGATTGCGCGCCTTGGGATCGAACTTCATGATCTCCATTTTTTCTGGCGTGGTGCGCTTGTTTTTGGTCGTAGTGTAGAAATGACCTGTACCAGCGGTCGATTCCAGCTTGATTTTGTCGCGGCCTGATTTAGCCATGATGGTTCCTTTATTCTGCTAGTTAGACTTTTTCGCCACGTGCGCGCAGATCGACCAATACGGCATCGATGCCGATTTTATCGATTACGCGCAAGCCGGCGTTAGACAGGCGCAGGGAAACCCAGCGGTTCTCGGATTCGACGAAAATGCGGCGATTTTGCAGGTTAGGCAAAAAGCGACGCTTCGTTTTGTTGTTTGCATGGGAAACATTGTTGCCGACCATCGGCTTCTTCCCAGTGACTTGGCAGACACGCGCCATATTTCACCCCCTAAAATATTTCCGAAATTGGAAAAAAAGTGAGTATAGCGAAAATTTGTTTGAATTTCAATGACTTGTGAAAATTAATTGTGTAATCTCAAGTCATTAAAATTTAACAATTTGCGGGCCGCGCTACTAGCCGCGGCTATTTTATGTATCCCGGCTGATGCATCACAGCTTCATGCATCACAGCCTTATACATCACAGCTGTCCATGTTCCGCAAACGAATGCACATTGTTGCCTGCAATGATCAGATGATCCAGTATGCGAACGTCCACCAGCGCCAACGCCTGTTTCAGCATGGCGGTGACGCTCAGGTCGGCTGCGCTGGGATCGGTAATGCCGGAGGGGTGGTTATGCGCAAGAATGATGCTGGCGGCATTATTTGCCAATGCCGCTTTGACTACTTCGCGCGGATGCACGCTGGCGTGGGTCAGTGTGCCGCGCGACAATTCTTCGCTTTTGATCAGGCGATTTTTCACATCGAGAAACAAGGCAATGAAGCATTCGTGCTTTTTGCCGCTCAAGACCAGTTGCAAATATTGTTTGACGGTGCGCGGCGCGCTTAACAGCACGCCGGTTCGTAGTTCTTCGGCGAGCGAACGGCGGGCCAGTTCCAGTACCGCCTGCAATTGCGCATATTTGGCCGGACCCATGCCATGGATGGCCGAGAAGGTCGGTAAAGAGGCGGCAAATAATGCGCTTAACGAGCCGAAATGAGAAGTCAGGTCGCGGCCCAGATCGACGGCGCTTTTGCCGGCAATGCCGGTGCGCAGGAAAATCGCCAGTAATTCGGCATCCGAGAGGGCCGCTGCGCCATATTTAATCAAGCGCTCGCGCGGACGTTGTTCTTCGGGCCAATGATGAATGGACAAGCGGTAACTCCTGACGAAGGTTGATCGGGTGGAAGGCTGGCAGAAAAACCATCGGCGGGCAACGTAGTTTACAATGAGCCCCCATAGGATTAAAGCTGTTGGGATCTGTGCCCACGGCCGGCATTTACCCAACATTTTCGATTTCCATGACTAATACTTCCCCTGTTATCGTTACCGAATCCGCCTATCTGACCTTGCATTACCGCTTGGCTTCGATGGACGACATCAATATCGTCAGTACCTTTGAAGGCAATCCTGCGACGCTGCAGTTCGGTAGCGGTCAATTGGCGCCGTTTCTGGAAGCTTGTCTGATCGGTTTGCCGGAGGGCACGCATCATGTCTTCGAATTGGCGCCGGAGCAGGCATTCGGGCCGCGCAATCCAGATCTGGTGCAAAGAGTCTCGCGCGCAACGCTGGACGAGAATTCGAATCTCGACGAGAACTATCGTATCGGCGATCTGGTCGATTTTGCCGCGCCGGGCGGTGGCCGCTTTGCCGGTGTGTTGCGTGAGATCGACGACCTCGGCGCTTTGTTCGACTTCAATCATCCGCTGGCAGGCGAGAGCGTGAAATTCGAAGTCAAGATCATCGGGATTTTATAAGTGAATACAGAGACCACAGTCGAAATTGTATTGGCGCAACCGCGCGGCTTTTGCGCCGGCGTCGATCGCGCCATTGAAATCGTCGAACGCGCGTTGCAGCAGTTCGGCGCGCCGATTTACGTCCGCCATGAGATCGTCCATAACGCGTATGTGGTCAAGGATCTGCGCGATAAAGGCGCCATCTTCATTGAAGAGCTGGCCGATGTGCCGGCCGGCAATACCGTGATTTTTTCCGCGCATGGCGTTTCCAAGGCGGTCCAGGAAGAAGCTGTGCAACGCGGCCTGAAGGTATTCGACGCGACCTGCCCGCTGGTGACCAAAGTACATATCGAAGTGGCGAAGATGCGGTGCGATGGACGGGAAGTGGTCATGATCGGTCACAACGGCCATCCTGAAGTGGAAGGCACGATGGGCCAGACCAACGCCGGCATGCACTTGGTGGAGACCGTCGACGATGTCGCCAAATTACAGGTGACCAACGGCGATCTGCTGGCTTATGTTTCGCAGACCACCTTATCGGTCGACGATACCGCCGATATCATCGTTGCATTGAAGCAGCGCTTTCCGAATATCAGCGAACCGAAAAAAGGCGATATCTGCTACGCCACGACCAACCGCCAGGAGGCGGTTAAATTCATGGCGCCGCAATCCGATGTGGTGATTGTGGTCGGGAGCCCGAACAGCTCGAATTCGAATCGTCTGCGCGAAGTGGCCCAGAAAAAAGGCGTACCGGCCTATATGATCGATAGCGCGGCGCAAATCGATCCGGCCTGGCTGGCGGGATGCCGCCGCATCGGTGTCACCGCCGGCGCCTCGGCGCCGGAAGTGCTGGTCCAGGCGGTCGTCGACCGTCTCAAGGAATGCGGCGCCCAAAGCGTGCGAGTGCTGGAAGGCATTGAAGAAAACGTCATGTTCCCGATGCCTAAGGGCTTGCGGCCGCGCGCAGCCGATGGCGCTAAAGCCGAAAGTTAAAAGCTGAAGTTAAAAGCTGAAAATTCAGTCGGCAGCCGGCGCAGGAAATGCCGGCAATTTCATTTTGCCTTGAGTATTGATATCGATCTCGATATCGAATCCACGTTCCATCGAAGACAATAATGCACGCGATACAGTCATGACCGTTTCAGCGCATCAGGATACTTTCGCCCGCGATCACTTACCGCCGCCGGAAATGCAGCCGGCGTTTTTGTTCGACTTGCCGGAGCTGCAATATCCCGAGCGGCTTAATTGCGTGGTTGAGCTGCTGGACAAAATGGTTGCAGGCAAGCATGCAGAACATATTGCGATCCATGGCCGCGACCTGCGCTGGACATACGCCGATCTGCTGGACCAGGTGAATCGCATCTGTCGCGTGCTGCGCGAAGATTTGCAACTGGTGCCCGGCAATCGCGTATTGCTGCGCGGCGCCAACGATCCGATGATGGCGGCGTGTTTTCTGGCGGTAGTCAAAGCGGGTTGTATTGCGGTGCCGACCATGCCGCTATTGCGCAGCAAGGAATTGGGTGCAATTGTCGAGCGCGCCCGGATCGGCGCGGCGCTCTGCTCGCACGATTTGCGCGAAGAAATGGATGCGCTCAGCAGCACCACCACGGCGCCAATGCAGGTGTTGTATTTCAACGCCGCCGCCGCCGATGGGCTGGAGCAGCGCATGCTCTCCAAACCGGCACATTTCGATGCGGTCGATACCGCTGCCGAGGATATCTGCATGATCGGCTTCACCTCCGGCACCACCGGCTTGCCGAAGGGGACGATGCATTATCATCGCGACATCCTGGCCATTTGCGACTGTTTTCCGCGCTCTACGCTGGCGTGCACCGCCGAGGATATTTTTATCGGTACGCCGCCGCTGGCATTTACCTTCGGTCTGGGCGGCCTGTTGCTGTTTCCGATGCGCGTCGGCGCGGCGACGGTGCTGATCGACAAAATGACGCCGGATATGCTGTTGCAATCGATTCAGATATTCGGCGCCACCATCTGTTTTACCGCGCCGACTTTTTACCGGCGGATGGCGCCGTTATTGCAGCAATACGATTTAAGCAGTTTGAAAAAAACCGTATCCGCCGGCGAAGCGCTGCCGCTTGCAACCCGCGATATCTGGCGGCAAGCCAGCGGCCTGGAAATGATCGACGGCATCGGATCGACCGAGATGCTGCATATCTTCATCTCGGCTGCGGGCGAGCGGATCCGTCCCGGCGCAACCGGCTTGCCGATTCCCGGCTACCGCGCCTGTATTCTGGACGACAACGGCAATCAGGTCGCGCCCGGCGTGATCGGCCGGCTGGCGGTGAAAGGCCCTACCGGCTGCCGTTATCTGGCCGATCCGCGTCAGGCCGATTATGTCTGCAATGGCTGGAATGTCACCGGCGACGCGTATCGGATGGATAGCGACGGCTACTTCTGGTATTGCGCGCGCACCGACGACATGATCGTCTCTGCCGGCTACAACATCGCCGGCCCGGAAGTCGAAGAAGCCCTGCTGCAGCATCCTGCCGTGGCCGAGTGCTGCGTCGTCGGTTGCGACGATGCCGAGCGCGGCCGCATCGTTAAAGCCTATGTGGTGCCGGCGCCGCACATCAGCGCCGACGCCGCGCTGGCCAAGCGTTTGCAGGAATTCGTCAAAAATAATATTGCACCATATAAATATCCGCGAGCCATCGAATTTTGCACCGAATTGCCGCGCACTGAAACCGGCAAGCTGCAACGCTATAAATTGCGCAATCCGGCCTGATGCCAGCCTGATTTGCATACACAGGGAAGTGCTATGAACATCGTCTGTATCGGCGGCGGTCCGGCCGGTCTGTATTTCAGTTTATTGATGAAGCAACGCTATCCGGCAGACCGGATCGTTGTCATCGAGCGCAAGCGTGCCGCTGAATCGTTCGGCTGGGGTTTGGTGTTTTCCGACCGCACGCTGGACAATCTGCTCGAAGCCGACGAACCGACTGCGCGCGCTATCCTGCAAGCGTTTCATCATTGGGACGACATCGATACCTTCTTCAAGGGCGAGACCATCCGATCCGGCGGCCACGGTTTTTGCGGCATAGCACGCACACGTTTGCTGAACATTTTGCGGGCGCGCTGCGAAGCCTTGGGCGTTGAACTATTGTTCGAAGCTGAAGTGCATGACGATCAGGATCAGGCCATCGCCCGCCAATACGATGCCGATCTGGTGATTGCGTGCGACGGTGTGAACAGCCGCATACGTTCCCGTTATCAAGCCAGCTATCAGCCCGTAGTCGATAGCGGTCAATGCCGCTTCCTATGGCTGGGCACCAAAAAAATATTCGATGCCTTCACGTTCGCCTTTGCCGAAACCGCACACGGCTGGTTTCAGGCGCATATTTATCGATTCGACGACACTACCTCGGCCTTTATCGTGGAGACGCCGGAAGCAGTCTGGCGCAAGGCTGGCCTGGATGGGAAGTCGCAGGAAGAGGCCATCGCTTATTGCGAACAACTATTTTCCGCGCAATTGGATGGCCATGCCTTGCTCGGTAATGCCGCTCATCCGCCGGGCCCCGCGATCTGGGAAAAATTTACGCATATCGTCTGCCGTAATTGGGTGCATTGGAATGACATCGATGGCAAGCAAGTGCCGGTGGTGCTGATGGGCGATGCGGCCCATAGCGCACATTATTCAGTCGGATCGGGCGCCAGACTGGCGCTGGAAGATGCGATCGAATTGATGCATTGCTTCGCAGACGCCAGGAATGCCGATGCCGATGCCGATTTGCATCCGGTGCTGGAACGCTATCAAAGCGCGCGCGCAATCGAAGTCCTCAAAATGCAAAGCGCCGCGCGTAATTCCATGGAATGGTTTGAAAACGTCGCACGCTACAGCGCCATGGAGCCGGCGCAATTCGCCTATGCGCTGCTGACCCGCAGCCAACGTCTATCGCATGAAAACCTGCGGCTGCGCGATGCAAACTATATCGACGATTACGAACGCGCCTTCGCCACACGCGCTTATACGCAAGCCGGAGCCAGTCTGAGCACGCAAAGCGTGCCGCCGATGTTCACACCCTTGCGTGTGCGCGGCCTGACCTTGAACAATCGCATCGTGGTCTCGCCAATGGCGCAGTACTCTGCGGTGGACGGCGTTGCCGGCGATTATCATCTGGTGCATCTGGGCAGCCGGGCGCTGGGTGGCGCTGCTCTGGTATTCGCCGAAATGACTGGCGTGTCGGCGGATGCGCGCATTACGCCGGCCTGTCCGGGCATTTATGCGCCGGCGCATACGCAGGCATGGAAACGCATCGTCGATTTCTGCCATGCCAATTCGAGCGCCAAAATTGCACTCCAGATCGGTCATGCCGGCCCCAAGGGATCGACCTGCGTTGCCTGGGAAGGCATGGACCAGCCGCTGCCGGAAAGCAATCACAATTGGCCGCTGATTGCGGCCTCGCAACAGCAATATATTCCAGGCGTATCGCAAACCGCAAAGGCCATGACCGCCGCCGACATGCAACGCGTGCTGGCTGATTTCGTGCGCGCTGCGCAGCAGGCCGCCATCGCCGGTTTCGACTGGCTGGAATTGCATTGCGCGCATGGTTATTTGTTATCGACTTTTATTTCGCCATTGACCAATCGCCGCACCGACGGCTATGGCGGATCGCTGCAAAATCGTTGCCGTTACCCGCTGGAAGTATTTGCCGCAATCCGAGCCGTATGGCCGCAGGAGAAACCGATCAGTGTGCGCATTTCCGCGCACGATTGGGTTGAAGGCGGCATTACCCCGAGTGATGCAGTGCACATTGCGCGATTGTTCAAACAGGCCGGCGCAGATATGATCGACTGTTCATCGGGGCATGTCAGCAAGCAGGAACAGCCGGTCTATGGCCGCATGTATCAGACACCGTTTTCGGATCGCATTCGTCATGAGGCGGGCATCGCGACGATTGCGGTCGGCGCCATTTATGAGGCCGATCACGTCAACGGCATCATTGCCGCCGGCCGTGCCGATCTGTGCGCAATCGGGCGCGCGCATCTGGCCGATCCTGCATGGACTTTGCATCAGGCAGCGCGCATCGGTTATGGCGGCATCGGCAGCAGCACTGACACTGGCACTGGCACAGTGTGGCCGCAACAATATGCCGCCGCCAAAACGCAGCTGGAACATCATTTGGCCAGAGAAAAACAGGGAGCGCGATAGTGGAAAATCAACCCATGCCGATGCACGGTAAACACGCGCTTGTTACCGGCGGCGCACGCGGTATCGGCGCGGCGATTGCGCATGCTTTACTGGCGCAGGGCGCGACCATTACGCTATTGGGCCGTCAGGAAAGCGCGTTGATCGATGCGGTAGCGGCTTTAAAGAATGGCGCCCAGACAAGCAACATCGCGTATGTCTGCGCCGATGTCAGTGAACGGGCATCGGTCGATCAGGCGTTTGCGCTGGCGGCACAGCGTTTCGGACGGATCGATATCCTGATCAATAATGCCGGTCAAGCCGCATCGGCGCCGTTCGGCGCGATCGACGATGCGCATTGGCAGCAAATGCTGGGCGTCAATCTGAGCGGCACGTTTTATTGTACGCAGGCGGTATTGCCGGCAATGCTGGCGGCCGGTTGGGGCCGCATCGTGAATGTGGCCAGTACCGCAGGCCTTGCCGGTTACGCCTACGTCGCAGCGTATTGCGCCGCCAAGCACGGTGTCATCGGCTTGACGCGGGCGCTGGCGCAGGAAGTCGCCGCCAAGGGCGTGACGGTCAATGCGGTTTGCCCCGGTTACACCGAAACCGATATGCTGCGGCAGACAGTGGCCAATATTGCCGCCAAGACCGGCCGTAGCGAACAACAGGCGCGCGAGAGTCTGGCTGCGGCCAATCCTCAGCAGCGCATCGTGCAGCCGGAAGAAGTGGCGCATGCGGTGGTATTTTTATGCCAGCCCGGTTCGGATGCGACGAACGGACAGGCGATCGAGGTTGGCGCGCAGTGATCCCGTGATGCAGTGATGTAGAACGAATTTCATTGAATGTATGTATTAAAAATCAGGAGCTGGCATGCGTTACCTAGCAGGCAATTCGCGCAGTAGTCCCGGCCAGCCGTTGGCCGGTTATCAGGCAGCGCATTTCGATTTTTCGCTGGCCGGCAGGGTCGCCACGCTGACCTTGAATCGCCCCGAACGCAAGAATCCGCTGACCTTCGAGTCCTATGCCGAATTACGCGATCTATTTCGCGCCATGTGCGATGCCGGGGATGTCAAAGCGATTGTGATTACCGGCGCCGGCGGGAATTTCTGTTCCGGCGGCGACGTTCACGAAATCATCGGCCCGCTGACACAGTTCGATATGCCGGCACTGCTGGCATTTACACGCATGACCGGCGATCTGGTCAAGGCAATGCGGGATTGTCCGCAGCCGGTGATTGCGGCCATCGACGGCGTGTGCGCCGGCGCCGGCGCGATTCTGGCGATGGCGTCCGATCTGCGCCTGGGCACAGCGCGCAGCAAGACAGCATTTTTGTTTGCGCGCGTTGGACTTGCCGGCTGCGATATGGGGGCCTGCGCCATGCTGCCGCGTATCGTCGGACAGGGTAGGGCGGCCGAATTACTATTGACCGGCCGCTCGATGGCCGGCGAGGAAGCGGAACGTTGGGGTTTCCTGAATCGACTGTGCGCGCCTGAAGATGTGCTGGCCGATGCGCAGCAGCTCGCAGCAACGCTGGCAGCCGGCCCGACGTTCGCACACGGCATGACGAAAAAAATGCTGCAGCAGGAATGGAATATGGATCTCGCCGAAGCGCTCGAGGCGGAAGCGCAGGCGCAGGCGATTTGCATGGCGACCAACGATTTTCATCGCGCCTATCATGCCTTCGTGGCAAAAGAAAAACCGCAGTTCGAGGGTGATTGAAGGCTATGGATTGAGACCATGGATTGAGACTATGAAAAAATATCACCGGGAGTTGTTCTGATGGCCGATCAAAGTTATCTGGACTGGCCGTTTCTGACGCCGCAGCACCGCGCGCTGGCGCTGAGCGTGGATGCCTGGGCGGCCGAGCATATTGCGCAGGAACATAGCGCTGATGTGGATGCCGCCTGCCGCGCATTGGTGCGGCAATTGGGGCAAGCCGGCTGGCTGCGTTATGCGATCGGCGGCGTTGCTTACGGCGCGCCGGGCGATGCCATCGATACCCGCGCTGTGTGCCTGATCCGCGAGAGCCTGGCGCGCCATTCCGGGCTGGCCGATTTTGCCTTTGCCATGCAGGGCTTGGGCTCCGGCGCAATCAGCCTGTTCGGCAGCGCCGCCAACCGCAGCGCTTATTTACCGGCGGTTGCGGCCGGCCGCGCGATCATGGCGTTCGCGTTATCGGAGCCGGATGCCGGTTCCGATGTGGCGGCAATGCAGTGCGCAGCCGAGCTCGACGGTGATGCTTATGTCCTCAACGGCGAAAAAACATGGGTCTCCAACGGCGGCATTGCCGATGTCTACGTGGTGTTCGCCCGCACCGGCGAAGCGCCGGGCGCACGCGGTATCTCGGCATTCATAGTCGATGCCGATTCGGCCGGGCTGGAGATTGCCGAACGCATCGCGGTGATTGCGCCGCATCCGCTGGCGCGTCTCAAATTCAATCATTGCCGGGTGCCGCTCACGCATCGCCTTGGTGAACCCGGTCAGGGCTTCAAAGTGGCGATGGCGACGCTGGATGTGTTTCGCACTTCGGTGGCGGCGGCCGCGCTGGGCTTCGCGCGCCGGGCGCTGGACGAAGCATTGCAACACGCTACGTCGCGCAAAATGTTCGGTCAGACATTGGCCGATTTTCAATTGACGCAGGCCAAGCTGGCGCAGATGGCGACCGGTATCGATGCCGCTGCGCTGCTGACTTATCGCGCCGCCTGGCAACGCGATGCCGGCCAGAAAGTCACGAAGGAAGCGGCCATGGCCAAAATGAGCGCAACCGAAACGGCGCAGCAGGTTATCGATGCGGCGTTGCAAATGTTCGGCGGCCTGGGTCTGGTGAGCGAACAGCCGGTCGAGCGCTTGTATCGTGAAATCCGCGCATTGCGTATTTACGAAGGCGCCACGGAGGTGCAGCAATTGATAATCGCCCGTGAACTGTTGCGCGAATACGCGGCCTCCTGATTTCAGCCATTTTCAACTATTGATTCAGCTATTTATTGAGAAAGACCAACGATGGAATTTCTGCAACCGCCCGGCTGGGCCCGGCCCAAAGGTTATGCCAACGGCGTCGTCGCGCGAGGCAGCACAGTCTTTGTCAGCGGCATGATCGGTTGGGATGCCGAGGGGAAATTTCACAGCAGCGACTTGGTCGCACAGGTGCGGCAGGCATTGCAGAATAGCGTCGCAGTGCTGGCCGAAGCCGGCGCCTTGCCTGCGCATATTGTCCGCATGACCTGGTATGTAATCGATCGGCAGGAATATCTCGCCGCCCAGCAGGAAATCGGCAGCGCCTATCGTGACATTATCGGACGGCATTTTCCGGCGATGACCGTGGTGCAGGTCGCAGGGCTGATGGAAGCTGCCGCCAGAGTGGAGATTGAAGTGACGGCGGTGCTGCCGTAAGGCGGGTTTAGCGCGGCAATTCAGCCAGGGGGTGGCGGATCGTTGACTGGGGGCGCCGTCGGGACCTGATGCGGAATTGGATCATGGGTAGTGGTCGGGTCCTGATGCGGTATGGGATCGTTTCCCGGTGGTGTCTCACCGGGAATGGGATCTTCAATCGGCGTCGGAACCGGCGCGCGATGCATGCGATATTTGGCGGTAGCGCTAAACAATGGTGCGCGCGGGGTAGGAGGCGTTTGCATGGGGTTCCTTAGCAAATCATGACAGGCGTAGCGGGTGTAGAGTATTGTTATTTGCCCATCTGATTACCGACCACACCGCCGACGGCCGCGCCGCCAACAGTGCCGAGGCCGCTGCCGTTGGTCAGGACAGCACCACCGACTGCACCGACGCCTGCGCCGATGGCAGTATCGCGGCCGCGTGGCGACATGTCGCCGCAGGCGCTCACGCCGATCACCAAGCAAAGGCCAAGAGAGGCCGCAGTTACTTTGTGTATTGAGCTCATTTGTACCTCCTTAACATTATTAAAATTATTATTGGATGGAAAGTGATTCAATGGTGTGCCGGCGCGGCTGAAAATCAAAAAATTAGGTCGGCATTGCCAGTTCATAACAATGATGTTTTGCCTTGCCCTTGAGCGCAGTGCATTGATTTTGCTTATCGGGCTTTCTCTCAAAAATCATCACCGCCGCCCGCACGTGATGTGTGTTGTAGATAGGGGCTGAATCCATATACCGAAATTTGGATTTATCCAAAGGTATTGACTTCGGCTGCTGGATTGGATCGCCTATTGAATTGCGTAGTCCGGCAGAACCGCCGGCAGCAGAACCAGCGGCAAACGAAGCCGATGATGCGATCAGGCAATTGGCCGCCAAAATCCATTTCCACGTTATGTTGTTCATTCGTTATTCCTTTATCCCACTTGCGCTTTAGCAATGCGTCGCTACTCGATGGAGCCATCTTCACAGAAACGCTTAATCTGCTGCATCCGTCTTAATCTGATTGTGCTGTGGGACTTGTCCTACAAGGAAATCTGATAACTGATGAAATGCGTTCTAGTTAAATTACATCATTGCACGCGCCGCAATGGCAGCAGTGCGGGAGTGAATTTTGGCGGGGCGGTGGTTGTGGCCGACATGGCGGTCGATGCTGCTGTGCGCAGGCTGAAAATAGGATTCGAGTTGTTCAAGCAAGACCAGCGCGCCGCCATGGTTTTGGTCGTTCGGAAGATGGATATCGGCCTTCAGCATATGGAACTCGGGCCAGGTATGGATGGCGATATGCGAACCGTTGAGCAGGATGGTGCCGGCGACGCCATCCGGTTCAAATTGAAAAAAAGCATTGCCCATCACATTTAAATGAAATTCACTACAAATGCGCAGGCAAAGACGCTTCAGCGTATCGGCATTGCGCAAGCCTTCGGCGGCCTGACGGCAATCCTTCCATACGGCCTGCAATTGCAAAACAGGCTCGCGAAAACGTAGCAGGCGCGGATGCGGCGATGGAAGTGCGAGAGGGTGTGTTTCTGTTGCGATTGCCATTGCGGCTGGGCTTGCGATTGTGATTGTCATACGGGTCTCATTTTCTCATTTGTTTATTTTTTTATTTGTTGTAGATAGCTTTACCAATAGACGTGTTCGCCACGGCTATCTTTCCATTTTTGTTCAAAGCGCTTGGCATCGTCGTCCGAGCGCGGTTGAACGCTCAGCAGAATGCCGCCTTTCTTGATGCCGGATTCATAATGTTTGACGCGCTCTTCCGGGATGCCCCAGCCGACCAGTGCGCCGATGATGCCGCCAGTGGCGCCGCCAGCGCCGGCGCCGGCCAAAGCCGCTGCAATGGGGCCGGCGATGGCCAAGCCCACGCCCGGCAACACCAAGGTCGTGCCTGCGGCGGCAATCGCGCCGGCGATTGCACCCAAGGCGCCGCCGATCGCACCGCCGATGCCGGCGCCTTCAGCGGCTTTGCTGCCTAATTCGGTTTCGGTTGTGTTGTCGTCGGAAAAATAGCGCTTGCGTGTATCGTCGGACATCACCAGATTGACGTCGCTGCGCTCGTAACCGAGTTCAGTGACCGCTTGATAAGCACGTTCCGCGCTGTCGCGATCGAGAAACAGCCCGGTAACCGGCCGTATTTCGTTGCGCTTACTTTCGTTAGGTAGTGGATCGGTCATGATGGGTCCTTATGTCGGTCTGCAACATGAATGCAGTCCATGAAACGACACGATCCGGCAGGCCGCAAGCGACTTGCCGGATCGGGCCAACGGATCAGATGAGCGTTGGCGTCTTTAGCGTCCCGGCTGACAATTAATACTTGTCAGCCTTGTTTGCATTTTTGACGGCTTCTTTGGCGTTGCCGTAATTCTTTTGCACATTGCCTTCAGCTTGTTTTGCCGCGCCTTTGATTTGTTGACTAGTGCTACCAGTCACTGCGCCGGCTTTTTGTTGAACGTTACCGACTGCTTCTTTCACTGCGCCTTTGACTTGATCTTTGTTCATGTGTCTTCTCCTTAAATTGATAAACGAGCTGATAAATGATCACTACCGCTTGAACCAACGTGATGCGTTATGTAAAGGCGATCAGGAAATAATGTTCGTCATGCAATAACCGGATCGTGCACAAAAAATATATTGCAAAGAACACGATTGCCATAACCGACATCAATGACAATTTGAAGGTAGCGCTCATAGATGTTTTCAAGCGGCTTGTTTGAGGTGTTATCTTAAGCAAAGGCCATGCGCCTAAATATAGGACGGCTACGCTTTCCGTTGTAGGAGAAATAGGAGGCTTACTGGGACGTGTGATGTGGTCGCCTGCGCCGTTTGGTGGGGTGTGGCGTGATGTTGTGCTCCGTTCATGTCATTCCGGCAGCCTGCGCTGCCTCCCTTCTTTACTTCACTGCGCGCAACATCACGCCACACCCCGCCAGACAGCGCGGACGGCCAGTCCATACGCCTGCGGGATGATTACCGGCTGGCCAATCAAAGTCCGGTAGGCGGCGCCAGCGGGATTTCGATGGCGATTACAGTGCCTTTGCCGTCATTGCTGCGGATGTCGACATTGCCGCCGAAGAAGGTGGCGCGTTCGCGCAGGCCGCGCAAGCCGTAAGTGGTGGTATTGCTGCGCCTTGAATCGCTGATGCCGATGCCATCGTCGCGCACCGTCAAGGCCAGCCGGTCTTCATCGAGGTCGAGGATGACATCGATTCTGCTGGCCTGGGCATGCTTGGTTACATTGTTCAAAATCTCTTGCAGCATGCGATAAATCGCGATTTCCATTTGATGGCCGATGGCGACATCTTCGTCCGGCATGCTGGCTTTGCAAATCAGGCCGGAGCGCTGGCTGAGCTCGTCGAGCTGCTCGACGATGGCCGCTTTCAGGCCGAACAGATCCAGCATGTTCGGACGCAATTCGGTTTGAATCCGGCGCGTGGTCGCCACCAGCACATTGAGCAGCGTCTGTATGCGGCCTTTGCGATCGACCCATTTATCTTCGTTCGGGAAAAGCTTGTAGACCGTTTCCAGATGCATGCTCAGAGCGGTCAGCGAGGCGCCCATGTTGTCATGCAATTCCCTGGCGATCGCCTGCTTTTCTTCTTCGCGCACGGTTTCCAGATGGTTGGTCAGCTCGCGCAGCAGCGTGGTGCGTTCGATCACGGTTTTTTCCAGTTGCGATTCACGTTCGCGCAGCGAATCTTCCGCCAGTTTGCGCTCGGTGATGTCGGTGCTGATACCGACCACGCCGAGCACTTTGCCGCGCTTGTCCAGCCAGGGCGCCTTGGTGGTCTGATAGGTGACGACACCGGTAGGCAGATGGAGCGTCTGTTCCAGTGTCTCGGAGACTTTGGTGCTCATGATGTGCTGGTCTTCGCGGTCGATTTTCTCGGCCTCGTCAGGATCCGGATAAAGGTCGCGGCTGTTGCGATAGATCGCTTTATCCCAGGTTTTATCGAATTGTTTCAGCGTGGCCGGATTGGCGAAAATCAGACGGCCCTGATTGTCTTTGACAAAGATCGGATCGTGCGTATTGTCGCTCACGGCAATCAGCAGCGCGGTGGTTTCCGCCAGCGCTGCTGCGTTGTGTAGCCGCGCCCCGTATTCCTGATCCACACGTGCGGCGGTGCGCCAGAAGATCAGCAGGATGAGAGCGCAATTAATCAATGTCAGCAGCGGCGCTACGGCACGGTAATGGTAATAAGACTGCTCTGCGCCCCAATCCACCAGCCAGTCGACCAGCACCAGCAGCGCCAGCACCTGCGGCAGCGAACGGCGCAGCATCTGGCCACCGGGCGCAGTGCGCACAATGATCGACATCAAATGGTGTGCAGGGCGCGACATCAGACTGCCAACGCCGAAAAAAATGAAGGTGACGGCGGAGGGTAGCGGCACATTGTTATGCTGCAATAAATGCATCATCGAATCGAGCTGATAGGCGTAGCCCAACAGGGCAATCAGATTCATGACAATGATGAGGGCGGCCAGATATTCGGCCGGATAGCGATTGGTCTTGATACGCAGATCGCGCAGCGCAAGGGCGGCGGCGGCGAGAATAAAAGCGATAGAGCAGGCCGGATGCGCCGAACTGATCAGTATGTCGAAGGCAGGAAAGGCGATGCCCTTCAATGGCAGCAACAGGCTGACGCTACTCAGCAGCAGCAGCAGGACAGCGCAGATCCACACACCGATGCGTTGCAGTTTGCCGGGTTCCAGGCACTGTAGATACAACGCCAGTCCGGCCAGCATAAAACCGGCGGCGGTGCCGCCCCCCATATCGCTCAACCTGGATAGGGCAGTGTGATAAGCGCCGTTAAGATTGCTGGCCGCAAAGACAAAACCGCCGATCAGCAGGACGATGATCGCTAGTGCGCGGGCAACCGAGATAATCCAGAATGAATGGGTATGGGTTTGGCGTACAGAGAGAATATCGACTGAATGTTGTACGGCAGGCAATACTTTTTCGGCCGTGTCGCTTTGGCTATCGTAATGTGCATCCATTCCCATTTAAACGCCCCGTTTTGCTGAACGCTTACTTTAACGCAGATCGCAGCGGATCATCATTGTCTTGCGCCCGCGCCCAGGTGTTCCAGAAATTGACGCAATTTCAGGAACTCGGATGATTTATCGAAGAAATATTCCACGCCGAGTTTGGCGCCGACCTGACGATAGGCATTGCTGACATTGTTGCTGAAGATTATTTTTAATGCGTTGGCTTGCATGCTGGCGCGGGCCAGCGATTGCAGCAGGCTCATGCCGTTGCCTTGTTTCAATTGGATATCGAGAATCAACACATCGTAGTTGTCCTGGTTCAGGCGGCTTAGGGCGTCATTTTCTGTTTCGGAAAAACCGGCGTAGTCGATGCCGGGAATCTCTTGCAGATTTTCGATCAATAGGTCGCGTACATCCGGGGAGTCTTCTACCAGGAAAATTCGAATCGCAGGCCGATCCGGTATGGTGGAATTAATAAGGGTCATTGTGAGTTCCAAAATTGCTACAGCGTGATCCGCACCAATATTCCTGCATTAGTAGCAAAATCTGGCTCCGCGTCCGACCAAGGGGAAGTTGCGGAACGCTGCAAGTTCCGCAGCGCGATTCGGTAACTAGATAAGAGCAGC
>JAQGNR010000076.1 GCA_028291765.1 Herbaspirillum sp. | reverse complement strand
CGTAAAGTCGCGGTCTCGCCACCGAAATAGGTATTGCTGATATTGAAGACGATGTCCATATCGGCATCGCTGAAACCGTAGAAGCTCGGATCAAGTTCAGGGATCTCCGGACGTTCCTGGCGTTGCAGCGGGTCCAGACTGGCCCAGCGCGAACCCAGCTCGCGGAAATTGGCGATCAACTGCGTCACGGCGACACGCTTGCGGCCCATTTCGGCATCGACCGATGCAACGACGGTACGGATCGTGCCTTGCTTGGCGCGTTCGGCAAAGGATGCAATGACCGGTGCATGCGCGACGTCGGGCTTGTCGGAGCCGTCGACCGCAGGCACGTGCTGCACGGCGTCGAAATATGCGCGCCAGCTATCTGTTACGGAACCGGGATTATTGAGGTAAGACTCGTACAGTTCTTCAATGTACGGTGCGTTCCCACCAGAAAGGTAGGAATTTGAGTTGTATTGCTCGTATTGCTGCGTCATTTTGCACACCTGTCTTCGCGTTTCGCGAGATTAGCGGGTTAATCTAACCTTCCGCGACACGGCCTGACCGGTTAGCGGATTGCACATCAAGTTGTGGGGAAGGCCCAATGTCATTCTATGCATTGAACAACAGGTCGAATTATATCTGCTTATGCAGAAGAAAAAAGAGAAACATGATTTTTACCTGCTTCGGCAATAACCTGCGTCAATTCAACCGAATCCAATTGAAAAATAATTATCATTACAACATCTAATTTTGTGATCCGCATGCGCAAAACAAGTACCGGAGATCATAAAAAATGCCGTTCAGTTTTTGACTGAACGGCATTTCGATGGTCTTGCGATTGCCTTACCTTAAGCGGGGCGTCAGGCGAAAATTACGGCCGCTTGTCGATCGGCGTTGCGTCGCGTTTCGGCGAGCCGATAAACAATTGACGCGGACGACCGATTTTTTGTTCCGGGTCGGAAATCATTTCGTTCCACTGAGCGATCCAGCCGATGGTGCGCGCCATGGCGAAGATGCAGGTAAACATCGAGGTCGGAATACCCAGCGCGCGCTGGACGATGCCGGAATAGAAGTCGACGTTCGGATACAACTTGCGGGACACGAAATATTCGTCTTCCAGCGCAATTTTTTCCAGCGCCATCGCCAGCTTGAACAATGGATCGTTTTCCAGACCTAGTTCATTGAGCACTTCGTAACAGGTTTCACGCATCAGCTTGGCGCGCGGGTCGTAGTTTTTGTAAACACGATGACCGAAGCCCATCAGCTTGACGCCCGATTCCTTGTTCTTGACCTGTTTGATGAACTCGGGAATGTTATCGACGGTGCCGATTTGTTCCAGCATGGTCAGTGCCGCTTCATTGGCGCCGCCATGTGCAGGCCCCCACAGACAAGCGATACCGGCAGCGATACAGGCGAACGGATTGGCGCCGGAGGAACCGGCCAGACGCACCGTCGATGTCGATGCATTCTGTTCGTGATCGGCGTGCAGGATCAGGATCCGATCCAGCGCGCGTACCAGCACATCGTTGACCTTGTATTCTTCGCACGGATTGGAAAACATCATCCGCATGAAGTTGGCGCTGTACGACAAATCGTTGCGCGGATACACGAATGGCTGGCCGATGTTGAACTTGTATGCCATTGCAACCAGCGTCGGCAGCTTGGCGATCATGCGGATAGCCGATACTTCGCGATGATGCGGATCGTTGATATTGAGCGAATCATGATAGAACGCGGACAAGGCGCCGACCGAACCGGTCAGCACCGCCATCGGATGCGCATCGCGGCGGAAACCGCGGAAGAAGAAATGCATTTGCTCATGCACCATCGTGTGCTGCGTCACGGTATCGACGAAATTCTTCTTTTGCGTCGCATTCGGCAGTTCGCCGTGCAACAGCAAATAGCAGGTTTCCATGAAGTCGCAAGTGACCGCGAGTTGTTCGATAGGATAGCCGCGATATAACAACTCGCCGATATCGCCGTCGATATACGTAATTGCGGAGTTGCACGATGCCGTCGACATGAAACCTGGATCGTAGGTAAATTTCCCGGATTCGTTGTAGAGCTTGCGGATATCGATCACATCGGGACCGATGGTGCCTTTGTAAATCGGGAATTCGAGTGACGGGCTGCCATCCGAGAACGACAAGGTGGCTTTGCTATCAGAAGTGGGCATGGCTCTTCCTTCTACTGAGTGGTGCGTTAATCAAAAATCGCGAACATCCGCGAAAAATACAACTGTCCCCTATTACTTTTTAAGCCGACCCGTAAATCTGCGCATTTAGTACGCATCTCAGATCGTCCGTAGTTGTTGCAGCAGAGCATGAATCTGGGGTAAATCCAGATCGTCTTTCGGCTCCTGGCGAACCAGCAGCAAATCCATCAAATCATTATCCGAGATATCCATCAAACGCGAAAAAGCATCCACTTCCTCGTCGCTCATATCCATTTCCCGGGCATCCAGATAACGCGTCAGGATCAAATCGTTTTCCAGCAAACCCCGGCGTGCGCGCCAACGCAGGCGCGCACGGTTCTTCGGATCGGCTTGATGTGTGTACTGCATAGTTTACATTTCTATCCGCATTGCATCTTAAACGGCGCGACGAACCATCAATTCCTTGATTTTGCTGATCGCACGATTCGGGTTCAGGCCCTTGGGACATACGTCCACGCAATTCATGATCGAACGGCAGCGGAACAGACGATACGGATCTTCCAGATTATCCAGACGCGCACCGGTTGCTTCGTCGCGACTGTCGGCAATGAAACGATAGGCTTGCAACAAGCCGGCCGGACCAACGAATTTATCAGGATTCCACCAGAACGACGGGCACGATGTCGAGCAGCAAGCGCACAGAATGCACTCATACAGGCCATCGAGCTCTTCGCGCTGTTCAGGCGACTGCAGGCGCTCCTTTTCAGGCGGGATGCTGTCGTTCATCAAGAACGGCTTGATCGAATCGTATTGCTTGAAGAATTGCGTCATATCGACGATCAGATCGCGAATCACCGGCAGGCCGGGCAATGGGCGCAAAACGATCGGCTGCGTCAGTTCATTCAGATTGGTGGTGCAGGCCAAACCGTTTTTGCCGTTGATGTTCATTGCGTCCGAACCGCAGACGCCTTCACGGCAGGAACGGCGCAGCGCCAGCGAATCATCGACATCGGCCTTGATGCGTTGCAAAGCGTCCAGCAGCATCTTATCGGTCGGCAACAATTCGACTGTCAGGTCCTGCATGTACGGCTTCGCATCCTTGTCAGGATCGTAGCGATAAATTTGAAATTTAACTGTGCGTGTCATGTTCTGACCTTATTAGAAAGTACGTGCTTTAGGTACAAACGTATCGACTGTCAGCGGTTTCAGATTAACCGGTTTGAAGTCGAGGCGATTTCCCTCGGAATACCAGAGCGAATGCTTGAGCCAATTAACATCGTCGCGCTTCTCGAAATCGCGGTGCGCATGCGCGCCGCGGGATTCTTTTCGGGCGGCCGCGGCAGTAATGGTTGCCTTCGCAGTTTCGATCAGATTATCCAGCTCCAGCGCTTCGACCCGCGCAGTATTGAACACTTTGGATTTATCCTTGAACGAAACATGCTTGCGACGCTCATCGAGCACCATAATTTCCTTGTAGCCCTGTTGCAGCAATTCGTCGGTACGGAACACACCGCAATAGTGTTGCATGGTTTTGCGAATGTCGTTGGCGACGTCTTGCACGCGCTCGGAACCGGTGTTGTGTTCCAGCCGGGACAAGCGCTCCACAGCAACGTCGGTCGCACCCGCAGGCAGCGGCTTGTTGCTGCGATCTTTCAGCTTGCTGTCGACAATATGATTGCCGGCCGCGCGGCCGAACACCAACAGATCCAACAGCGAATTGGTGCCGAGGCGGTTGGCGCCGTGCACCGATACGCAAGCGCATTCGCCGATGGCATACAAACCATTGACCACCGTGTTTGGATTACCGTTCTTCGGCGCAACTACCTGGCCATACACATTGGTCGGGATGCCGCCCATTTGATAGTGAATGGTCGGCACCACTGGAATAGGCTCTTTGAGCGCATCCACGTTGGCGAATTTATGGCCGATTTCAAGAATCGAAGGCAAGCGCTTCATGATGGTTTCTGCGCCGATGTGACGCAGATCCAGCATCACGTGATCTTTATTCGGACCGCAGCCGCGGCCTTCCTTGATTTCCTGATCCATCGAACGCGAAACGAAATCGCGCGGCGCCAAATCCTTCAAGGTCGGCGCATAGCGCTCCATGAAACGTTCGCCGTTGGCATTGATCAGAATCCCGCCTTCGCCGCGCACGCCTTCGGTAATCAACACCCCTGCGCCGGCCACGCCGGTCGGGTGGAATTGCCAGAATTCCATATCTTCCAGAGGCAGGCCGGCACGCGCGGCCATACCCATACCGTCGCCGGTATTAATGAAAGCATTGGTCGATGCCGCCCAGATACGACCGGCGCCGCCGGTTGCCAGTACCGTCGTTTTGGCTTCCAGCATCATGACTTCGCCGGTTTCCATTTCGAGCGCAACCACACCCAGAATATCGCCCTCGGCATCGCGGATCAGATCGATCGCCATCCATTCGACGAAGAAATGCGTCTTGGCCCGCACGTTGCGTTGATACAGCGTATGCAACAAAGCGTGGCCGGTGCGGTCAGCCGCGGCGCAAGCGCGCGCGACCGGCTTTTCGCCGAAATTGGCAGAGTGCCCGCCGAATGGACGCTGATAAATCGTGCCGTCTGCATTGCGGTCGAACGGCATGCCGAAATGTTCCATCTCATAAACTACTTTGCTGGCTTCGCGGCACATGAATTCGATCGCATCCTGGTCACCGAGATAATCGGAGCCCTTGACGGTATCGAACATGTGCCAGTACCAGTTATCTTCCGACATATTACCCAGCGAAGCACCGATCCCGCCTTGCGCGGCGACCGTATGCGAACGGGTAGGAAAAACTTTCGACAGCACGGCAACGTTCAGACCGGCTTCGGCCAGTTGCAACGACGCACGCATACCGGATCCGCCGGCACCGACGATCACCGCATCGAAGCGGCGAGTAGGAATTGTGGATTTAATAGCAGCCACTTTTAATTTCTCCACAAAATCTGCGCCGCCCAACCGGCACAACCAACCAGCCACAAAATAGTGGCAATCTGCAATACCAGACGCAACGCGACCGGTTTGACGTAATCCATCCAGATATCGCGCACACCCACCCATGCGTGATAGAACAACGATGCCAGCGCGGCAAACGTAATCAGTTTGAACCACTGATGCGCGAACAGGCCGGCCCAACCGTCATAACTGAAATCGGTGGCGGTCAAGAAAGCGACCAGCAAAATCACCGTATAGGTTGCCATCACGATTGCAGTCATGCGTTGCGCAAGCCAGTCGCGCATACCGTAATGGGCGCCGACGACCAGGCGCTTCGGTCCAATATTATTGTTTGCCATTTAAAATACTCCGAACAATTTCAATGCGATGACAGCCGCCAGCACCAGGCTGACCGTCAGTACGCCGGCAGCAGATTTACGCGAACTGTCTTTATCCAGACCGATATGCAAATCCATCACCAGATGGCGCAGACCCGCGCAGAAATGATGCAAATAAGCCCAGCTCAGAGCCAGAATCACCAGTTTGACGAACCAGTTCGATGCGAAATTGCGGAAACTGTCGAACGAAATTTCCGACAGCAAACTCTTATCGAGTAAATACAGAATGAACGGTAACAGCAGAAACATCAGCAACCCGCTGACACGATGCAAAATCGACACGAAAGCTGCCAAGGGCATGCGATAACCGGCGATTTGGGCAATATGTATGTTCCGATATTCGGGCCGATGCGGCTTAGCGGCTTCAGACATGACAAGACTCTCCTCAGATTTGAAACATTTGGGTACAACTTATAATTTTCGCCGATTTTGGTGCACGACAACAATCATTACCAACGATCAACAAAAAATATCCGTGCGCTGACCGCCCTGCCGATGCGGATTCAGCCTCTATTCAATTCAACTCGCTTCGATAATAATAATGTTCGGTAAGGTACTGTCCGCGACGCACCTCGACCGGTTTGTCGCCATACGTAAAGGACAAGCGCTCCACGCTTAACAACGGGGTGTTTTGGGCCACCTGCAGCAATTCAGCCATCTCGGCATTGGCCGGCACGCTACGGATGCGCTCGGTAGCGCGAATCATGCGGGTACCGAATTCCGTTTCAAACAGGCCATATAAAGGGCCCTTGTATTCGATCATGCGCTCGGCAGTCAAGCTTTTGAAGATCGCGCCGGGCAACCAGATATCTTCCAGTATGGTCGGCACGCCGTTGAAGGATTTTACACGCTTGATAAAAATGACCGGATCGCCCGCTTTCAAATCCAGTTGACGCGCCAATTCGGCTGGCGCGCGCACGCGCTTGATGTCGATTAATCTGTTGGTGGCCACTTGCGGCGTGTCGCTATCGGGCACCAGCCGCAGAAAGCGGAATTGAGAGAGTGTTTCATGATGGGTGGCGACGAACGTGCCCTTGCCTTGCCGCCGCACCACCAGATTTTCGGCGGCCAGCTCATCGATGGCTTTACGCACCGTGCCCTGACTGACCTTGAACAGATTGCCGAGCTCGACCTCGCTGGGGATCAACTCGCCGGGCTTCCATTCGCCCAGCTCAAGTCGACGCGTAATCAGCGATTTGATTTGCTGATACAGCGGACTGAATGTGGGCGAAGCGCTGGCTGCGGCCGCATGGACGGATTGACCTGTTCCAACAGGCGGGTTGCTATCAAAATCGGACGGGGGCGTACTCATAGAGCAGGATTTCACCACACAACACCTACTCTCGTCCAGCAAAAAGCGTTATATAAGCTGTCTTATATAAGATATATGTTCTTGATTGACAGCGATGTGCTGCTGGCCTACACTCGCGGGCATCTTTCGCTGCTTTATTATTCGCGTTTTCGGCTGCTGATCATACATGGTCGCCACTGCATCGCGCCGCTGTCTGCGTCAACTGCCCGCGTCAATCTTTCAACCGCTGGTGCGCAGCAGCAAATTCAGCGTTATGATTTGCCTCTTGTACTCTTGTACTTATGTCATCTAACAGTTTCAAGCAACGTTTCATCATCACTTTGGAGATTGAGCATGTCTACTAAAGCACCAATGCGTGTCGCCATCACCGGCGCAGCAGGTCAAATCGGTTACGCAATCCTGTTCCGCATCGCCAACGGCGATCTGCTCGGCAAGGACCAGCCAGTCATTCTGCAATTGCTCGAAATTCCTGACGAAAAAGCACAAAATGCGCTCAAGGGCGTGATCATGGAAATCGACGATTGCGCATTCCCGCTGCTCGCAGGCGTGACTGCACATAGCGATCCGATGACTGCATTCAAAGATGCCGACATCGCTATTCTGATCGGTTCCCGTCCACGCGGCCCCGGCATGGAACGCGCAGAGTTGCTGGCAGTCAACGGCGCCATCTTCACTGTTCAAGGTGCAGCGCTCAATGCAGTCGCATCGCGCAACGTCAAGGTGTTGGTCGTCGGCAATCCAGCCAACACCAATGCTTACATCGCCATGAAATCGGCGCCGGATCTGCCGGCCAAAAACTTCACTGCCATGCTGCGCCTGGATCATAACCGCGCCGTCGCACAAGTTGCAGGCAAACTGGGCAAACCAGTGTCGGCGATCGAAAAAATGTTCGTCTGGGGCAATCACTCGCCAACCATGTATGCCGATTATCGTTTCGCTACAGTCGACGGCAAATCGGTCAAAGACACCATCAACGACCACGATTGGAACAAAGATACCTTCCTGCCGACTGTCGGCAAACGCGGTGCAGCGATCATCGCGGCACGCGGCCTGTCGTCGGCAGCTTCCGCCGCCAACGCCGCTATCGATCATGTGCGCGACTGGGTGTTGGGCACCAACGGCAAGTGGACCACAATGGGTGTTCCATCCGACGGTTCCTATGGCATTCCTGAAGGCACCATGTTCGGCTTCCCGGTGACGACAGAAAATGGCGAATACAAAATCGTGCAAGGTCTGGCTATCGATGCATTCTCGCAAGAGCGCATCAACGTCACGCTCAAGGAATTGCTTGAAGAACGTGAAGGCGTCAAAGCTCTGGTAGGTTGATTTACTACCGATCGCTTACTACCGATCGTGCGGCAATTGCAATCGTCCATTTTTTTATGGCGCATTGCATTGCCAGCGGCACACCACTGAAATCGAGTTCGCACCGAAGATAAGCGGCATGCATCCTTCCCAGGTCTTGTTCCCAGGCAAACAGCAACCGGTATCGCTACCGGTCTGCGACCACTATGCCGGTTCCGAAAAACTGATGCGCAAGTCAATCGCCCTGCAACAGCAATTGGGCCCCATCTTCGATATCACCCTTGATTGCGAAGACGGCGCCAGCGCCGGTAATGAAGCGGCTCACGCAGAGCTGGTCGCCGCACTGATAGCGGGCGCCGATAATCGCCACGGCCGCATTGGCGCACGCGTCCATCCTTACGGCAGTCCATTCTTCGAGCAGGACGTCGCCATCATCTGCAGCAGATCGCGCCCTGCGTATCTGATGCTGCCCAAGGCAGAAGGCCTTGCCGATGTCGTCGCCGCGCTGGCATGCATCAATCGTCATGCCGAATCGTCCGATGCCGAATCATCCAATGCCTATTCTGCACTG
Organism: Herbaspirillum sp.; assembly: GCA_028291765.1. Taxonomy (GTDB): domain Bacteria; phylum Pseudomonadota; class Gammaproteobacteria; order Burkholderiales; family Burkholderiaceae_D; genus Herbaspirillum. The sequence continues at coordinate 5,562 of JAQGNR010000076.1, read as the reverse complement.
CCTTTGCACGTGCTCATCGAAACGCATGGCGCATTGCACGATGCTTATGAAATTGCCGCATTGCCGCAGGTTCAGTCGCTGTCGTTCGGCATTATGGATTTCGTCTCCTCGCATTACGGCGCGATCGGCGACGATGCGATGCACTCGCCCGGCCAGTTTGCGCATCCGCTGGTAGCCCGCGCCAAACTTGCTATTGCCGCGGCCTGCCACGCGCATGGCAAAGTACCATCGCACAACGTGACCACCGATATCCGAGATGCCACAGCCGCAGCAGCCGACGCACGCCGCGCCGCCACCGAATTCGCCTATACACGGATGTGGAGCATCCATCCCGACCAGATCGCGCCTATCGTGCAGGCCATGACGCCGGCCCAGGATATGATCGACGAGGCATCCCAAATTCTAGAAAAAGCGCAGTCCGCCGCATGGGGACCGATCCAACATAAAGGCAGATTGCATGATCGCGCCAGCTATCGTTATTACTGGATGATCTTGCAACGCGCCAACAGCAGCGGCGTGCCACTTTCCACGGGCGCCACCCAATTTATTTAATGCCCTATTTAAAGAAGCGTTTCCATCTTATGAAAAAAACCCTTATTGCACTTACCATCTCCAGCGCCCTGCTGACCGCCCCGCTAACACAAGCGCTGGCGCAAACTGCGGCGGCTCCAGCCACTACCGCGCCGGCAACTAAAAAACCGGTCAGGAAAGTCGTTAAAAAAGCCTCAAAGAAAACCAATCCAAAAGCAACAGAAGTCATCAGCGATAAAAAAATTCCGCTGGACGAAGATAACGACGACGAAAGCAGCGAACCGGAAATTGCCGGCACCAAGACTTACAACTTCAACTGCGAACTAGGCAACAAGGTCACCATTTTCAAAAATGACGGTGACGATAAATATCTCGCCATTCGCTGGGATAAGCACATTCGCCGTCTGGCGCGCGTTAAAACCACCACCGGCGCCAACCGTTTTGAAAATCACCTGGCCGGTCTGGTCTGGATCGGCATTCCAGCCAAGAGCATGCTGCTCGATTCAAAAGGCGGCCATCAACTCGCCAATGAATGCGTACTGGCTGAACCGGCCGTTAATACTGCGGCTGCAAGTCCTAAAAGTGAATAAGCCCGGTGAATAAAACCGGTTAAATAGAAAATCGGCCGTGCAACGGTCGATTTTTATTGCGCTGCCTTTACTCTGCTTTTACCCTGCTTTTGCAATACCCGATACCCATTAACACCAGTGCCAATAAATTTGTAATCTAAGGAGAAGACGCCATGTCCCGCAATACACTCAATACGCTGAAGGAATTTAAAATTTCCGATAGCAAGAAAGGCAAGTTTTACTCTTTGCCTGCGCTAGAAAAAAAACTTGGCATCAATATTTCTCGCCTGCCGGTATCGATCCGGATCGTGCTGGAATCGGTGCTGCGCAATTGCGACGGCAAGAAAGTCACCGAAGATCACATCCGTGAATTGGCCAACTGGGCCCCGACCGGCCCGCGCACCAATGAAATCCCATTCGTTGTCGCGCGCATCGTATTGCAGGACTTCACCGGCATTCCATTGCTGGCCGATCTGGCGGCGATGCGCGGCGTAGCCAAGCGCATGAGCAAGAGCCCGAAGAACATCGAACCGCTAGTGCCGGTCGACCTGGTGGTTGATCACTCGGTTCAGATCGATCACTTCCGCGAGAAAAAAGCGCTGGACCTGAACATGAAACTGGAATTCCAGCGCAACAACGAGCGCTATCAATTCATGAAATGGGGCATGCAGGCATTCGATACATTCGGCGTCGTGCCGCCGGGCTTCGGCATTGTCCACCAAGTCAATCTGGAATACCTGGCGCGCGGCGTGTTCAAGAAAGACGATGTCTATTATCCGGACACTCTGGTCGGCACCGATTCCCACACCACCATGATCAATGGCATCGGCGTAGTCGGCTGGGGCGTCGGCGGGATTGAAGCGGAAGCCGGCATGCTGGGCCAACCGGTTTACTTCCTGACACCGGACGTCGTCGGCGTCAACCTGACCGGTCAACTGCGCGAAGGCGTCACCGCAACCGATCTGGTGCTGACCATTACTGAATTGCTGCGCCACACCAAAGTGGTCGGCAAGTTTGTCGAGTTCTTCGGCGAAGGCACCGAATCGCTGTCGTTGACCGACCGCGCCACCATCGGCAACATGGCGCCGGAATATGGCGCCACCGTAGGCTTTTTCCCGGTCGATGAAGCGACCATCGATTACTTCCGCGGCACGGGCCGCACCAAGGCGGAAATCGATGCCTTCGAAGGCTATTTCCGCGCACAAAAGCTGTTCGGCGTGCCGAAAGCCGGCGACATCGATTACACCAGCGTTGTCACGCTGGATCTGGGCACCGTTTCACCATCGCTGTCGGGCCCTAAACGTCCGCAGGATCGCATCGAACTCGGCAACGTCAAAAACAACTTTGCCGAACTGTTCGTCAAGCCGGTTTCCGAAAACGGCTTCAACAAGAAAATCGAAGATCTGGACAAGGTCTACGTCAACAGCGACGGCGTCAATCTCAAAAACGGCGACGTGCTGATCGCAGCGATCACGTCCTGCACCAACACATCGAACCCAAGCGTAATGCTGGCGGCCGGTCTGCTGGCGAAAAAAGCGGTGGAAGCCGGCCTCAAGGTTTCGCCGACCATCAAGACCTCGCTGGCCCCCGGCTCGCGCGTGGTCACCGAATACCTGACTGCTGCAGGCCTGCTGCCGTACCTTGAAAAACTGGGCTTCGGCGTGGCCGCTTACGGTTGCACAACCTGTATCGGCAATGCCGGCGACGTTACGCCCGCCATGAATGAAGCCATCGTCAAGAACGACATCGTGGCCGCTGCTGTGCTCTCCGGCAACCGCAACTTCGAAGCGCGGATTCATCCAAACCTGCGCGCCAACTTCCTGGCTTCTCCTCCGCTGGTGGTGGCTTATGCAATCGCCGGCAGCATGTCGGTCGATCTGATGACCCAGCCTGTCGGCAAGGGCCGTGGCGGCAAGGATATTTATCTGGGCGACATCTGGCCGTCTTCGCAAGAAGTCGGCAAGCTGATGAAGTTTGCGATGAACGCCAAAGTATTTAAAACCAACTACGCAGATGTCAAAAGCAATCCAGGCAAGCTGTGGGAACACATCTCCGGCGTAGCAACCGGCGATGTCTACAACTGGCCTACCTCCACATACATTGCCGAGCCGCCCTTCTTCGACGATTTCACCATGGTGCCGAAAGCCGCTGCCACCAGCATTTCCGGCGCCAGGGCACTGGGCATCTTCGGCGACTCGGTCACAACCGACCATATTTCCCCTGCCGGTTCGATCAAGGAATCCAGCCCTGCCGGTAAATGGCTGGCCGCCAACGGGGTGTTGAAATCCGATTTCAATTCCTACGGTTCGCGTCGCGGCAATCACGAAGTCATGATGCGCGGTACTTTTGCCAATGTGCGCATCAAAAACCTGATGATCCCGTTGACCAAAGAAGGCATGCGTATCGAGGGCGGTATTACATACCATCAACCTAGCGGCGAAGAAATGTCGATCTATGATGCCGGCATGCGCTACATCGCGGACGGCGTTCCAAGCGTTGTGTTCGGCGGCGAAGAATACGGTACCGGCTCATCGCGCGACTGGGCGGCAAAAGGCACGCAACTGCTGGGCGTGAAAATGGTAGTGGCGCGTTCGTTCGAACGTATCCATCGCGCCAATCTGGTCGGCATGGGCGTGTTGCCGTTGCAATTTCTCGGCAACGACAGTGCGCAAACCCTGGGCATCACCGGTAATGAAATTTTCGATTTGAAGGGCATCTCCGGCGAAATCAAACCGCAACAGGAAGCCACACTGGTGATCCATCGCGCCAACGGCGAATCGCAAGAAGTGACATTGCTGTTGCGCATCGATACGCCGATCGAAGTCGACTACTACCAGCACGGCGGTATTCTGCCGTTTGTGTTGCGTCAGTTGCTGGCTGCTTGAGTTAGCTGCCAAGCCAAATAGAAACGCCGGTATAAACCGGCGTTTTTTTTCGTCCTCTGCTTTTATGGTGCATATCGTCCTGCACATCGATTTCCCGGCTACAACGCCGAATCCACTACAATGACTATCATTACCACCTTTTAGAATTACCTATGCGCCGTCCTGCTAAACGAATCTCCCAAAAACTCGCTCCCGACAGCAAGCGTATTGCCGATCTCGCGCAGGCAATGACGTTGGCATCGAGCCGGCTGGAACAGCGTTTCTGGGAACAACAGCTCGATACGCAACTGGCTCGGCTGCTCAAGAGCGCTAACCAGCAGTCGCTGGAAGCGACCATGAATCATTTGTTCAAGGTGGATCTGGATGCTTACGATGCATTGATGGAGACGATCGAAGCCGGCAGCGAATCCACCGTACTTGACGAAGACGGCAAAGGCGTCGCGCATCAGGCTTTATTGATCGCCTTGCCGATACTGGCCTGGACGCGTTTTGCGATCGCCTCCAGTGCGGTGCCGGCCGATACGCTGGCAAGCCTGTGCGTGCAATTGCAGGCGCATGTGCTGGCCGATAACGTGCAACTGGCCATGATACCGATGCTGTATTCGATCGATCAACTGCCGCGCACCCATGTCGACATTCACGCCATGTTGCACAACGTGGCGCAGGCGGCGCTGGAATCCAGGCCATTGACGGCGCCTGCCAAACCGCCGGAAACAGCGCCCTTCCTGGCCGACTCGCGCTATCTGCTCGCCGTAGTGATAGCGCCATTGGGCCAGCCGCTGTTTCGCTGGCAAGCATCAACCGGCAGCACTTCGGCCGCGGCAGAAAAACAAGCCGTGCTACGGGCATGGCAAACCCAGGCCGCACCGCACATCACACGCTTGCTGCCTGGGTGCAATATCGAATTGATGCTGCCTGAAGCGTATTACATGGCCTGCCGTGAAGCCGACAAGCAAATCCGCCCGGCCTCGGTGCGCGCAGCCGATTACTATCTGACGCAAACCCTGAATCTGAAATCCATCGATCTGCATGCCAGCATCGGTGGCTTCGGCGAGGATAGCGCAAACGCCCAGATCGACGAATACCGGATCGGATTTTCACTGGGGCAGAATCCGGACGTGGTGTATGGCATCGTCTGGCCGTTATATGGCGCTGAAGATTCGGATCAGGTGATATCGTCGCCATCCGGGGAGATCACGCAGGTGCATGCCGCCGGCCATGAAGCGGGGCCCGCCACGCCGCTGGAAGAAATTCTGGGGTCACTGCGCGAGTCCGGCATCGTCAACATTAAAGTGCACGATGAATATTTTGCGATGGAATTTTGCGACGACTGCGGCGCACCGCTGTATGCCGACCGGAATGGTGAATTGGTGCATGCCGAAATGCCGGAAGATGCGCCAATAGCAAGCGGCCATCTTCACTGAATCGGCGATTTCTTTAAAGCTGGTCTTTAAGGGCTTGTTGCGAAATTAAGGGCAAGGCGGACTGTTGCGGGCTGTGGCGGATGTTTGTGCGCAGTGAGGTAAAGAAGGGAGGTGGCCGAAGGCCGCCGAATGACACGAACGGAGCACAAACGT
>JAQGNR010000238.1 GCA_028291765.1 Herbaspirillum sp. | reverse complement strand
CATTATTCGGTTGTCGCCGGATATCGGCGTATCGGCGGCGACAACAAAGCCATGACGAATTTCCCGCAGCATAGTATCTTGCGGACTCCTAGAATCTGTATCGAATTACCTGACGATGATGACTATTCCACTTTCCCTTACCCTGCCAACGATTGTTCCGACTGTGGATCACGCCCTCTCGGCTGCACTGTCGGCGGCGATCGACAACAAGACCAAACCGCCCGGCAGTCTCGGTGTGCTGGAAGTGCTGGCGGCGCAGATCGGTTTGATCCAGGGCACGATCCAGCCGCAATTGTCGGCGCCGGAGATATTGATCTTCGCCGGCGATCATGGCGTGGTGGCTGAGCAGATATCGTTATTTCCGCAAAGCGTGACTTGGCAAATGGTGCATAACTTCCTGCAGCAGGGCGCGGCGATCAACGTGTTTGCCAAACAAAACCAATGTGCATTGCAAGTGATCGATGCCGGCGTCAACCACGATTTCGGCGCGCTGCCCGGTTTGGTCGATCGCAAGGTCGCCTTCGGTACCGCCAATTTTGCCCGGGAGCCGGCAATGAGCGTCGAACAATGCCAACTGGCGTTGGCGCACGGCATTGCGGCCGCGGCGCAAGTCAAAGGCAATGTGATCGGTTTCGGTGAAATGGGGATCGGCAATACCACGGCTGCGGCCGCCCTGATGCATAAGATCACCGGCGCGGCCGTGGCCGATTGCGTCGGCGCCGGCACCGGCCTGGGCGCAGCCGGCGTGGCGCATAAACGCCAGGTGATCGAAGCGGCCGTACAGCGCCATGCCGCCAACGCCGATGCCAATGCCGACGCTGACGCCAATACACCGCTGGAAGTTTTGCGCACCTTCGGCGGTTTTGAAATCGCCATGATGACAGGCGCCATGCTGCAGGCCGCAGCGATGCGTAAGGTCTTGCTGATCGATGGCTTCATCGTCAGCAGCGCACTCTTGATCGCGGCCCGCCTGCAGCCGGCGATTCTGGATTACTGCGTGTTTTCGCATTGCTCCAATGAGCAGGGGCATCGCCGCTTGCTTAGTGAATTTGGCGCACGACCGTTGCTGCAGCTCGATCTGCGCCTGGGTGAAGGCACCGGCGCAGTGCTGGCCTTGCCGCTGCTGCACGCCGCAGTCAATTTCCTGCGCGAGATGGCGACCTTCGATGGCGCCGGCGTCAGCGGCAAAAGCGGAGCAGCGGATGATGCCGCAGCCTGAATCCACTGATACGGACCTAAGCAGCAGTAGCGGCTGGCTGCATCAGTTGCGTCTGTTCTTACTGGCGCTGCAATTTTTCACGCGGCTGCCGATCCCGCGCTGGGTCGGCTTCGACGCGGCCTGGCAGCGCCACGCGATTCGTTATTTCCCTGCGATCGGCGTGCCGGTAGCGCTGGTGAGCATGGGCGTTTATGCGCTTGCCGCGCAAATCTGGCCGCAAACGGCAGCGGTGCTGCTGGCCGTGATCGCCGGCATCCTATTGACGGGCGCCATGCATGAAGATGGCATGGCCGATACCTGCGACGGTCTCGGCGCCGGCGGTAGTGGCAACGAAAGAGCGCAACGCAGTTTGGCGATCATGCGCGATTCGCATGTCGGCGTATTCGGCATCCTCGGCGTGGTGCTGACCTTGGCGCTGAAATGTGCGGCGTTAATCGCCTTGCCGGGGCCTCAGGTATGCGCGGCGCTGCTGCTGGCGCATCCCTTGTCGCGGCTGGCCTGTCTGCCCTTGATCAGCGCATTGCCGTATCTGCGCGCCGAGGGCAAGGCCCGTGCGCTGGCGGCGCAGATTACCGCGCCGGAATGCTGGATCGGCGCCTTGACGGTGTTGCCGCTGCTGCTGCTGAGCGTCTGGCGCGGTTGGCTGCCATGGCCCGGCCTGCTGTTCGGCATCGTGCTGGCGGCATTGAGCACCTGGTGGATGGCCCGCTTGTTCGTCAAGCGCATCGGCGGCTATACCGGCGATTGCCTGGGCGCGGTGCAGCAAGCAAGCGAAGCGATGTTCTATCTCGGGCTGGCGGCCGCCTTCAGGTTCTGAGAGGCGAAGCGAGCATGCGCGTCTATCTGATCCGCCATCCGCCGCCGCTAGTTGAAGCCGGCGTTTGTTACGGCCGCACCGATCTGCTTTGCGCGCCGGTGCAGCAAGCCATTACGCTGGCCGCAGCGCTGCCATTGTTGCCACCGTCGCTGGCCGGTGTGCCGGTCATCTCCAGCCCTTTGCGCCGCTGCGCCGATCTGGCGCTGGCCTTGCCCGCCGCCGAGGTCACTTTCGATGCGCGCCTGATGGAAATGAATTTCGGTGCTTGGGAAATGCAACGCTGGGATGAAATCGCGCACGCCGAGGTCAACGCCTGGCGCGACGATTTACTGCATTACCGGCCCGGCGGCGGCGAAAGCGTGCTGCAAATGACGCAGCGGGTACATGCCTTTTATCGGGACTTGCTGGCCCGCAACGATCCACAAATCATCGTCGTCGCCCATTCGGGCAGCATGCGTGTGCTGGCGTGCTGTACGCCGCAGCGCAGCGTCGAACAAATCGCCGCTGCGCTCGGCGCGACGCGCAGTCCGGCTTATGGCGAAGTCGTGATATGGGATCCGCAATCGGATAACGATTTCCGATAGGTCGTCTGGATGCTGTATTTGCCGAAACGCAATAAAAATCCGGCGAAAAGGGACTACACGCAGGATAAGGTAATTAGCCGCTGCTGTTCCCTTCGGCTGGCGGACGCGCCCATGTCACAACGCGCACCGTACAGGTGCGGGCGGCGCATTGCGGTGCAGCGCAGCGCATGCTCGACATGCGGCCTTCCTGGGGTATCGAACGTTTGATTCATATCGGCGTCCACCATTTTGATGGCACGCAACATGCTATTACAAAATTGCAAACGACCGACGTTCAATGATTGGTTTTGAATCTTGGTGGCGGCTCACGATCGCCCTTGTCTGTCCAACCCCGGGGAAGCCGGTCCAAGGCAGCTGAACGACCTAGCGCTACGACCGTGGCCCTCTTACGGGTCGAAAAATATCAACAACCGTTGCATATAAAAATAAGGAGATATACCAATGCTGCATCCGATATTCAGCCTCCGCCGCACGGTCTGGACCGTCACGATGACCATGGCCTTGGGCCTGGGCAGCGCTGCCACGGCACAGGCTCAAACCATTACCGCCGTGATGCAATCGAGCCTGCGCTCGCTGGACCCCGTGATTAGTACAGCGGAGATCGTCCGCGACTACGGCTACATGGTCTACGACACCTTGCTGGCGCGTGATGCGAAAGACGTGGTGCAACCGCAAATGGCAGAGAAGTGGACTGTCTCGCCGGACGGCAAGACCTACACCTTCACGCTGCGCGACGGTCTTAAATGGCATGACGGCGCCCCCGTCACCGCCGACGATTGCGTGGCCTCGATCCAGCGCTGGGCCACCCTGGACAAGCTCGGCCAGATGATGACCAGCCTGATGGTCGACATGAAGGTGGTGGACGCCAAGACTTTCAGCATGACCTTCAAACAACCGACGGCCATCGCACTGCGCGCCTTGTCCAAATCGAGCAATATCGCCATTTTCATGATGCCCAAACGCGTGGCGCAAACGCCGCCCACCCAGCCGATCAAGGAGACCATCGGTTCGGGCCCGTTCCGTTTCGTTACCAGCGAATACCGTCCCGGTGTGCAGGCAGTGTTCGAGAAGTTCAAGGATTATGTGCCGCGCAGCGAACCGGCTAACGGGCTGGCCGGCGGCAAAGTGGTCAGGGTCGATCGGGTGAAATGGGTCACCATGCCCGACCCGATGACGGCCGTCAACGCGCTCATGAACAAGGAGGTCGACTTTGTAGAGGATCTGCCGGAGGACTTGATGCCTATGGTCGAAAGCAACCCGGATGTCGCGCTCGTAGAATTCAAGGAGCAGGGCGCACAGGACATCGCGCGGCTTAACTTCACGCAGCCGCCATTCAACAACAAGTTGATCCGCCAAGCGGCCTTGCGGGCAATCGACCAGGAGGCTGTTCTGCAGGCGCAGGTCGGCAATCCGAAATACTACCGGACTTGTGCGGCTGTATTCGGCTGCGGCAGCCTGTACGCGAACAACGTCGATAGCGACAAATTCGTCAAGGGCGATCCTGTCAAGGCCGCCGAAATGCTCAAAGCAGCCAAGTACGATGGTACGCCCGTGGTGATCCTGCATCCGACCGACGTCCCTGCGCTGGCGGCCATGCCTCCCGTAATTGCCCAGGCGCTGCGCAAGGCCGGCTTCAATGTCCAGTTGCAGGCGATGGACTGGCAGACCGTCAACGTGCGCCGCACATCTAAAGAGCCCGTGTCCAAGGGTGGTTGGAACATCTTCAGCACCCGAGTATCCCTGTCCACGCTCACCGACCCGGAGGGTTCCCCGACGGCGGCCGCCAACGGTGCGGAGGCTTGGTATGGCTGGCCTGACGTGCCGGCCATCGAAGCCGTGCGCCTCAAGCTGGCGCGTACCATCGATCTGGCTGAGCAAAAGAAAATCGCGGAACAACTCCAGCACCTGATAATTGACGAAGTCGTGACCATACCGCTGGGAGAGCGCTCGGTCGTTTCGGCCAAACGCAAGAACGTGACTAATCCGGTGGCGGCTACGATCCCGGTGTTCTGGAACATGGCCAAGACTGAAAAGTAAGGTCTGGTCGCATTAAGCGTAGTCATCAATGATCGGCCACGACGATACCGTTAAAGCTTCATGCAATCGCCCTGCTTGTCTGGCCTCTGCTTGCAACTTCAAAGGCCGCCCCCTATACTGCGCGAGTAGCAAAACTTCAGGTGTTTCAACAACAGTCGTTGGTGAAATTAAACGGGAAGTCGGTGCGCCGGCGCTTAATCAGCGCTTGATTGCTTAATTAATCGTTAGATTGATTAGGCAGTTATTTATTGTTGCTATTTTGCAATAATTCAGGCAAAGCCGACGCTGCCCCCGCAACGGTCATCGAGTAACGGTATTTGCGATATGCCACTGTGCAATGCACGGGAAGGCGCAAAACCGGACAGCGGCAGATCAGCGCACCATGCGCGTTCTATCATTTCAACTCGTGAGCCCGGATACCGGCCTGCAGTGTGATTGGCAAGTTTGTATCGCGGAGGGCGATTCAGGCGGATTGCCTTGCTGCGCACCCGTCTTATTTTTCCCTTGTTTTGACAAGAATTTCACCCAAGTTGCGGCAGGCTCGAAAACCGTTTATGAGAACTCATACCAGACATGTCTTCATGTGCACCGGCCCGCGTTGCACAGAAAACGGCGAACGGTCGCAAGCCATGTTCGAGCTGATGGGCAGCAAAATCGATGCGCGCCCCGAATTGCGCGTCAAACGTACCCGCACCCACTGCATGGTGGCATGCAAGAACATGGGACCGATTCTCGTGGTTTATCCGGAAGGCACCTGGTACCGCTGCCTGGACGAAGCCGCGCTCGACCGCATTGTCAGCGAGCATCTGGAACACGGACGCGAAGTCGAAGACTTGATCTTCCATCGGCTCGGTAGCGGCGATGTCATTACTCTGGAAGACCAGGATGTCTGATTCCCTTATCAGCGAGGCAACCGCAACCGTTGCTGTACTCACCCACGCCCCCAACGACCTGACCGTACTGCATCACGCATTAACCCAATTACCGGCCGATTTCGACCGCATCGCCGGCATTAATCTGCAGGCCCTGCAAAGCGATGCCGACATGGCAGCGCTGCTCAAGGGCGAGCTGGCCGCCAGCCGCATCATCATCCTGCGCGTGCTGGGCCGGCTCGGCAGCGTGCCCGGCGTCGCCGAATTGCTGCGCGCCGCACAAGGCAGCCGCAGCGGCGTCTATCTGATTGCCGTGAGCGGCACCGGCGAGCCCGATCCGGAACTGGCGGCGGTATCGACCGTCCCGGCCGATGTGCTGCAGCAGGTCATGGCGTATCTGCAGGCCGGCGGCAGCGTCAATCTGGCGCAATTGCTGCGCTACTTATCGGATCGTCTGCTGCTCAGCGGTTTCGGCTATGAGCCGGTGCAGGCGCTGCCGGAACACGGCATTTACCATCCGGATCTGGCGCAAGGGGCCAGCGTGCAGGACTGGCTGGCGCACCGGGATGCATCGCCGTCCGCATCCCTATCAGCATCCTCTCCGGCAGTAGGCATCGTGTTTTATCGCGCCCACTGGATCAGCGGCAATACGCGCTTCATCGATGCCTTGATCGATGCACTGGAACGGCAGGGCATGCATGTCTTGCCGGTCTTCACTTCTTCGCTGCGGGCCGGCGGCGGTGGCAGCAGCGATAGCGGCCAGCTGCCGACCGCGCTGACATTTTTTAGAGATGCCCAAATTGCCGTATTGATCAACACCACGGCATTTGCGATGGGCGAAATCAGCGCCGGCGGCGCCACCCCGGCAGGCTGGTCGGTCAACGCGCTGGCGCAATTGAACGTCCCGGTATTGCAGGCCATGACCAGCGGCATGATGTTGGAACATTGGCAGCAATCGCCGCGCGGCATGAATCCGCTCGACGCGGCGATGAATGTGGTGCTGCCCGAATTCGACGGCCGCATTATCACGGTGCCGCTGTCGTTTAAATCGCCTAGTTTCAAGGCATCGGCGGCCGATGGCGCGAACGCCGCTCAAATGATCGAATACCGTCCGCTGCCGGACCGCGTACAGCGCATCGCGGGCCTGGCCTCGCGCTTCGCTCGTCTCAAAACACTGGCCAACAGCGAGAAGCGGATCGCCTTCATTTTCACCAATTCCAACAGCAAGGCATCGCAGATCGGCAATGCAGTCGGCCTGGATGCGCCGGCTTCGCTGATGCATATTCTGCGCGCCATGCAGGAGGCCGGTTATCGCATCGGCGATTTGCCCGATAGCGGCACCGCATTGATCCATGCCTTGATCGACCGCTGCTCCTACGACAATATTTATCTGAGCGCGCAACAACTGGCGCAGGCGGCCGGCCGTGTGCCGGCGCAGCAATATGCCGCATGGCTGGCCGATTTGCCGCCCGAAATGCAGGCCAAAATGACGGCGCAATGGGGCCCGGCGCCCGGCACGGCGTATGTGCACGATGGGCATCTGACGCTGGCCGGCATCGAGCTAGGTAACGCCTTCGTCGCCTTGCAGCCGCCACGCGGCTACGGCATGGACCCGGATGCGATTTATCACCAGCCGGATCTGCCGCCCACGCATCACTATTACGCGCTCTACCGCTGGCTGCGCGATACCTGGCGCGCCGACGCCATCGTGCACGTCGGCAAGCACGGCACGCTGGAATGGCTGCCGGGCAAAGGCGTGGGCTTGTCGGCGCAATGCTTTCCCGATGCGCTGCTGGCCGACATGCCGCTGTTTTATCCCTTCATCATTAACGATCCGGGCGAGGGCGCGCAAGCCAAGCGGCGCGCGCATGCGGTGGTGATCGATCATCTGACGCCGCCGATGACCACGGCCGATACTTACGGCGCGCTGGCGCAATTGACGCAATTGGTCGATGAGTATTATCAGGTTGAAGTATTGGACCCGAGCAAGCTGCCGTTATTGCAGCAGCAGATATGGGAGCTGGTCAAGCAAACCAATCTGGATACCGATTTGCAGGCCAGATTGCTGCATCACGATCACGATCATGGCGATGGGCATGAAGGACATGATCATCATGGCCACGATCATCATGACCATCACGATCACGATCACAGCGACCATGACGACCACGATCACGACGCCGCGCTGCCGGCCGAATTGCGTAATATGGGCGGCGCCGATGTCGCGCATCTGATTGAAGATCTGGACGGTTATCTGTGCGAACTCGGCGCGGCGCAAATCCGCGACGGTCTGCATATTCTCGGCCAGGCGCCGGATCATGCGCAGATCGTCGATATGCTGGTATCGCTGACGCGCTTGCCGAATCAGGACGTGCCCGGTCTGCAGGAAGAAATCGCCCGTCTGTTCGGTTTGAAGATCGACATGTTGCTGGATCAGAAAGGCCGCCGTCTGAATGTGGTGGGCGCATTGGCGCGGCTGACGCAGCATCCGGTGGTCACACGCGCCGACGCGTTGGAAGCGATCGATGTGTTGTCGGTGCAATTATTCGCGGCGCTGCAAAAGCATGACTTCGCCGCCGGTGCTATCGATGCCGTATTGACGAATGTATTCAACGGTCTGGAAATCGATGGCACGGGTATCCGACAAAGTTTGCTGCAACCCGTAGCGCGCTCAGCCATGCCGGTTGGCGGCAGCGTATTGGCGCAGGCGCGGCAGCGCGTGCGCATAGTGCCGAAAGTCGCACCAGCAAATATTCCGGCGACCACTGCGCCTGCAACGACTGCAACGGATTTCAGCGCGCTGCGCCGCATCCTGCAATTTTCCTGCACCCAATTGGTACCGAATCTGGCGCGGGCATCGGATGAAATCGGCAATCTGCTGGGCGGTTTGTCCGGTGCTTACGTGCCGGCCGGCCCCAGCGGTTCCCCCACGCGCGGCATGGCGCATATCCTGCCGACCGGCCGCAATTTCTATTCGGTCGATCCGCGCAGCGTGCCGTCGCAATCGGCCTGGCGCGTCGGTCAGCAATTATCGAATGAAGTCTTGCAGCGTTATCTGCGCGAAACCGGCGTTTACCCGGAAAGCGTCGCCATCAGCGTTTGGGGCACCAGCGCCATGCGCACCCACGGCGACGATGTCGCGCAGATATTGGCGCTGCTCGGCGTGCGGCCGCTCTGGCGCGCCGAAAACCGGCAATTGATCGGCGTCGAAGCAATACCGCTGGCGCAATTGCAGCGGCCGCGCATCGACGTGACGACCCGCATCAGCGGCTTCTTCCGCGATGCGTTTCCCCAATTAATCGAACTGATCGACGATGCGGTCAATCTGGTGCTGCTGCTCGACGAGCCGCCGGAACAGAATTTCGTGCGCAAGCATTATCTGGCCGAATTGGATGACTGGCTGGCCAAAGGCGTGCCGCCAGCCGACGCCGCCACGCGTGCCGCTTATCGTATTTTCGGCGCCAAGCCGGGCAGTTACGGGGCCGGCATTCTGCCGCTGATCCAGGAGAAAAACTGGCAATCCGATGCCGATTTTGCGCAAGCGTATGTCAACTGGGGCGGCTATGCCTACACCCGCAACACGCAGGGCAGCGATCAGCGCGATGCATTCCGCGTCAGGCTGGCCGGGGTGCAAGTAGCGCTGCACAATCAGGATAATCGCGAGCATGATATTTTCGATAGCGACGATTACCTGCAATTCCACGGCGGCATGATCGCCACCATCCGCGCACTGACCGGCCAGCAGCCGCGTCATTATTTCGGCGACAGCCACGATCCGGCCCGGGCGCAAGTGCGCGATCTGAAAGAAGAAACGCTGCGCGTATTCCGCTCGCGGGTGGTGAATCCGAAGTGGCTCGACAGCATCCGGCGGCATGGCTACAAGGGTGGTCTGGAACTGACGGCAACCGTCGATTATTTATTCGGCTATGACGCCACGGCGCAGGTAATGGACGACTGGATGTATCAGCAGATCGCGCAAACTTACGCCTTCGATCCGGTCATGCAGGAATTCTTGCAGCAGGCCAATCCGTGGGCGCAAAACGCCATTGCCGAACGGCTGCTGGAAGCCGCCGGCCGCGGCATGTGGGGCGCGCCGGAAGCGGGCACGCTGGAGGCCTTGCGCGAACTGTATTTGCAAAGCGAAACCTTGCTGGAGGCGCGCGGCGAAACATCGCGCGGCGATGCCTCTCTCAATATGGCCCCGAATGCCGGGATGAAAGCAGCCTCATGAATTATTACCCCTTCAGTGCGATCGTCGGCCAGCCGCAATTGAAGACGGCGCTGTTGTTGTGCGCGGTCGATACCAGCTTGGGCGGCGTGCTGATCCGTGGCGACAAGGGCAGCGCCAAAAGCACGGCGGCGCGCGCACTGACGGCGGTGCTGCCGGCCATAGACCGGATTAGCGCTTGCGCCTTTAATTGCGCGCCGGCGTCGCCGTGCGGCATCTGCGCCGTTTGCAACCACCCAGACGCACCGGCAGCGCAGGCTGCGGCGGTGCCGTTCGTGACCTTGCCGCTGGGCGCAACGGAAGACCGGGTACTCGGCACGCTGGACCTTGAACGCGCCTTGCAGGGCGGCCAGTTGCAGCGCGCTTTCCAGCCCGGCCTGCTGGCCGCTGCGCATCGCGGCATTTTGTATATCGATGAAGTCAATTTACTGGCCGATCATCTGGTCGATGTGCTGCTGGACGTGGCCGCGATGGGCGTCAATTCGGTGCAGCGCGAAGGCTTGTCGCTGAGCCACCCGGCGCGCTTTACGCTGATCGGCACGATGAATCTGGAAGAGGGCGATCTGCGGCCGCAATTGCTGGATCGCTTTGGCTTGATGGTTGAAGTGGTCGCGCCGCGCGAGAAGGCGCAGCGCGCTGAAGTGGTCCGGCGGCGCATTGCGTTTGAAGCCGATCCGTCGGCGTTTGCCGCGCTCTGGGATGGGCCGCAGGCAGCATTGCGGCGGCAATTGCACACTGCGCAGCAACTGTTGCCGCAAGTGGCGTTAAGCGATGCCTTGCTGGAACTGATCAGCCATCTTTGCTGCGAATTCGAAGTGGCGAGCCTGCGCGCCGATATTGTGATGCATAAGGCAGCGCGTGCGCTTGCGGCGCTCGATGGCCGCATGGCTGCGACGCCGGACGATGTACGCAATGCGGCGGCGCTGGTGCTGCCGCATCGACGGCGGCGCAAACCGTTCGAACAGCCGGGCTTGGATCACGATAAGCTGGATCGATTGATGCAGGATGCGTCGCCGCCTGCCGAGCCAGAGCCATCCGGCGCACAGGACGAATCAGGCCGGGATACGCCGGGCGAAGGCGGCGAACCGGCCGGTAGCGACAATAGTGAAAATAGCGGCGGCGAAGAGAACGCGCAGCAGCAGGTCTTTGCTGCCGCTGCGGCTGCCGTTGCGCCGCAAATCAGTATCGATAATTTGCGCGCAGCCGATGCTGGCATGGCCGGGCGTCGCAGCAATGCCGCCGATGCCGAGCGCGGCCGCGTATTGCGGGCATTGCCGAATGTGGATGCGAACCCCGGCAGTCTGGCGCTCGGTGCGACGCTGCGTAGCGCGGCTTTGCGTCATGTGGCGCAACACGGCGCACAATCTGCGGAACCGTTGACGGTAGTGAAAGCCGATCTGCAGCGGCAGGTAAAATTGGGCCAGCGCGCCAGCCTGATCCTGTTTGTGGTCGATGCTTCGGCTTCGATGGCGGCGCAGCGCCGGATGGAAGCCGTCAAAGGCGCGGTATTGAGCCTGCTGACCGATGCCTACCAGCGCCGCGACGAAGTGGCGGTGATCGGTTTCGGCGGCGCCGAGGCCACGCTATTGCTGGCGCCGACGCGCAGTGTGGATCGCGCCGAACAGGATTTGCGTGAGTTGCCCACTGGCGGGCGTACGCCGTTGCCGCATGCATTGCAATTGGCGTTGACGACGTTGTCGCAAGCCGGGGCGCACTGCGCGCCGTTGCTGATATTACTGAGCGACGGCAAGGCCAATGTGGCATTGAGCGAGGGCGGCGATGCCTGGCGCGAAAGCCTGGCGCTGGCGGAACAATTGGCGGCCACCGGTGTGGCGGCGCTGGTGCTGGATACTGAAAGCGGTTATCTGCGGCTGGGACGCGCGGCGCAATTGGCGCAGGCTATGGGGGCGGAGTGTCTGGGGCTGGAGCAGTTGGGGGCGGATAATTTGGCGTTGACTGTGCGGGGAAGAATTTGAGGACAGCGGTGATCCTTCGATACGCCGCTACGCAGCTACTCAGGACGAACGGAGTTTTGGTTAAATTTTCAAAAACCCCCGTTCGTCCTGAGCAGGCCGTAGGCCGTGGGCTTCCGATAGCCCTGAGCCTGTCGAAGGGAGGATCACCTCTGAGATTGTGTAATAAAACATCAGGAAAAAAATGATTATTTGTATAGGTGCAGGCCCCGGCGACATCGGCTATTTAACGCAGCGCGGTGCGCAGTTGATCGCCGAGGCCGACGTGGTGGCCGGTTTCGACGCGGTGCTGGCGGTAGTGCAAAGCATTATTCCGGCGCAGGCGGAAGTCGTCAAAATGAATTACCGCGATCAGGTCGCGCAACTCGATCTGGTGGCGCAGGCGCATCACGCAGGCAAAAAATGCGTGGTGGTATTCATGGGCGATATTCATTTCAGCGGCTTTCAATATCTGGAGCGGGTCGAGCGTGCATGCGGTCATCCGGTGGAAACCTTGCCCGGTATTTCATCGGCGCAAATCCTGGCTTCGCGCGCCAAAGTCTGCTTCGACGAAACCACTTTTATTACCTTTCACCGCCGCGGCGATCTGACCCCGTTCAAGCGTCATCTGGTGCACGTATTGAATGACGATCGCAACGCGATTGTGATTCCTTGCCCGTGGGATGCGGCGCGTTCGTTCATGCCGCGCCACATTGCGGCCTATTTGCTGGAACAGGGCGTGCCAGCCGATCATCCGACCGAAGTCTGGGAAAACCTGACCCGCGGCGAAGCCGAATGGCACGGCACGCTGGCGGCCTGCGCCGAGATCGAATTCAGTGATATGAGCATCATGCTGATCCGCACGCGCGCGCCGATGGCCAGCCAGATCGAAGCGCCGCCGGAGGCTGCATAGTGAGCACGGAGATGCAGACGAGTGTGCCGCAAATAGCGGCTACTGCTGCGCAGTTCGACAGCGATTTCGGCATTGTCGTGGCAGGTCACGGCAGCCGCGACACTGACGGCGTGCAAGAGTTTGAAGCGTTGGTGGCGCTGGTGCATGCGCGTGCACAACAATCCCAGCCATCGCAAATAGTCACCCATGGTTATCTGGAATTCGCCAGCCCGACCATTGCCGCCGCAATCGAGCAGAACATCGCCGCCGGCAGCCGCCGCATCGCCGTGGTGCCCGGCGTACTGCTGGCAGCGCGGCACGCCAAGAACGATATGCCCAGCGAAATGCTGGAGATGGCGCGCTTGCATCCGGAGATCGATCTGCACTTCGGCGCACCGCTGAATTTGCATCCGAAGTTATTGCAATTGGCGCAGCAGCGCATCGTTGAAGCCGAAGCCGCCGCACCGGCTACTCTGCCGCGCGCCGATACCTGTCTGGTGCTGGTCGGGCGCGGCACCACCGATCCGGATGCCAACGGCGATATCGCGAAACTGGCGCGCATGCTGGAAGAGGGCATGGGTTTCGGCGCCGCCATGGTTTGTTATTCGGGGGTCGCAGCGCCGCTGGTGGCGGATGGTTTGCGCACGGCGGCGCGGCAGGGTTATAAGCGTTTGATCGTGCTGCCGTTTTTCCTGTTCGACGGCGTGCTGGTCAAGCGCATTTATGCGGCGGCCGACGACTTGCGCGAACGCGAGCCGCAGCTCGAAATATTGAAGGCCGCTTATTTCGGTGCGCATCCATTGGTGGCCGATGTAATGATCGAACGCGCACGCGAAGCGATTGAAGGCCGGGCCGCGATGAATTGTTCGCTATGCAAGTATCGGGTACAGATCGTCGGTTTCGAAGAGCAGGTCGGCGAGCCGCAGCGCGCGCATCATTTGCAGGTGCAGGGTTTGCTGGCGAAACAAAATTCAAAGGATGCAAGCTCGGAAACGAGCACAGCATCGACCATTTTTCCGGCCTATGAACCGCATCCGATCGAAGCGGAAAGTTTCCGCATTATCGCGGCGGGGCGCGACTGGTCGGTATTTCCGCCGGCCCATCTGACGGTATTGCAACGCTTGGTGCATACCAGCGGCGATTTTCAGGCAGTCGACGATATTTTCCTGTCGCCGGGCGCAGTCGAGACCGGCATTCGCGCGCTGCTGCGTTGCAAACGGATCGTCACCGACGTCACGATGGTGCAGACCGGCCTCAAGCGCGCGCTGCTGGAGCAGCTCGGCATCGACACCTGGTGCGGCGTGCATGATCGCGAAACCCATTTGATCTCGCAGGCGCAGGGCATTACCCGATCGGCGGCCGGCATCCGCCGCGCCTGGGAAAAATTCGGCAACGATATTGTGCTGGCCATCGGCGATGCGCCGACCGCGATCATGGAAGCGACGCGCTTGATCCGCGAGCACGGCTGGCGGCCGCAACTGGTGATCGGTCTGCCGGTCGGTTTTGTCGGCACCCGCGAAAGCAAGGACGAGCTGCGCCGTTGTCTGCAAGTGCCGCGCATCACCAATGCCGGCACGCGCGGCGGCTCGCCATGGGCGGCCAGTGTGGTCAACGGCCTGATGATCGATGCGGTGACGCAATTGCATATGGAATCGTTGCAATCGTTGCAATCGCTGACTGTGCAGGCCTCTGCGCCGGTGACGCATGGCTGATGCCGGATCAGCACCAGCCGACCTGCAACGCGCTCAATTCGATTTATGCGTGCTGGCCGATAACGGCTTGCGGCGCGGCCGCACCACCGGTAGTTGCGCGACGGCGGCGGTTATTGCGGCGCTGGCTTTATTGCTGCGTGACGAGCGGCGGCAAGAAGCCGAAGTCGCATTGCCGGATGGTCGTCACTATCTGGTGGTGCCGATTCAGGCGGTGCGGCGACTGGATGCTGCGACGGTGCGGGCCGATGTGCTCAAAGACGGCGGCGACGATCCGGACAATACGCACGGCGCCACCATTTTTGCCGAAGTGCGGCGCAACGACTGTGGCGAACTGCGGTTTTTTGCCGCAGCCGGTGTCGGCACGGCAACCCAGCCGGGCTTGCGGGTGGCAGTCGGGCAGCCGGCGATCAACCCGGTGCCGCGGGCCATGATGCGGCAGGCGGTGGCCGAATTGATGGCGGAATACGGTATTGAATATGGAGACGGTGCGGCCTTGGGCTTCGATCTGGCGATCGGTTGCGAAAACGGGGAAGCGATTGCACGCAAAACCTTCAATCCCAGATTGGGCATCGTCGGCGGTATTTCGATTCTTGGGACGTCCGGTATTGTCGAACCGATGTCGATGGCCTCGTGGGTGGCGTCGATTGAAGTGTATGTGCGTGTGGCGCTGGCGGGCGATGCGCCGGCGGTGGCTTATCTGCCGGGCAAAATCGGGCGCGTTTTCGCGAAAGAAACCTTGGGTTTAAGCGAGCAGCGCACGGTACAGATTGCCAATTTTCTCGGTGATGCGCTGGATTTTACGCAGACGGCGCTGGAACAGGAACAGCGGCAATTGCCGGTGCTGTGGCTAGCCGGTCATCCGGGCAAATTGGCCAAGGTGCTGGCCGGTGCATGGGATACGCATTCGAGCAAGAGCGATATGGCAATGGAAAGCGTCGCGCAAGTCGCGGCCGAGCGCGGCTACAGCGCGCAGATAGTGCACAGCATACGATGGGCAAATACAGTGGAAGCAGCGATGGAAATTCTGAAAACCGAGCCGGGCGCGCAAGCGTTCTGGATCGATATCGAGCAGCGCATTGCGCAGCGCGTGCAGGCGCGGGTGCCGGCGGTGGCGCAGGTTAAGGTGAGGTTGTTTGATTTGGCGGGTAATCTTTTAGGGGAGAACCCTTGAATAGTGCAGACAAAAATACTGCAGCAGCTGGCGGCATGGGCCATTTCTGGGGCATCGGCGTAGGCCCTGGCCCGAACGGTTATTTGCCGCTGGCTGCGCTGGAAGCTCTGCAAAGCGCGGATTTGATTTTTACGCCGCGTGCGCGCGGCGCTGATGCATCGGTTGCGCTGCAATGTCTGGCCGGTATCGCATTGCGCCCGGAACGGTTGCGCGAAATCGAATTCAATATGGACCCGGATCGCAGTGTATTGCGCACCCATTACGGCGAGCTTGCCGACGGCATCGCCGCCGAGCTGTGCGCCGGGCGCGATGTCGCGTATCTGACTATCGGCGATACCTTGACTTATTCGACTTATGGTTATGTATTGGCGGCGCTGCAGCAACGTTTGCCGGGTTTTGTACATCGTACTTTTCCCGGCATCACCAGCTATGCCGCAGCAGCAGCAGCGATGGACTGGCCGTTGGGCGAAGGCAAGCAGCGCATGCTGATTTTGCCGTGTCCGGACGATGCCGTTGCTTTACGCGCCGATATTGAATCGCACGATATCGTGGTGTTGATGAAAATCGGGGCGCGACTGGAATGGGTGCTGGCGCTGCTGCGTGAAATGGGGATTGCGCGGCATTGCGCCTTTGCGCGCAAAATCGGGCTTGCGGGGGAGTTGCTTGTGCCGGAAGTTGAGCATTTGGATGCGAGTCTGGCCAGTGGTTATTTGGCTACTTTGCTGATTCGTAAAACGGCGGTGGAGCAGCGGGCGTTGTGAAAATTTACGGTTTGAGGTGATCCTTCGATACGGGCTTCGCCCTACTCAGGACGAACGGGGTTTTTTTGAAGGTTTAACCAAAACCCCCGTTCATCACTAACGAACGGGGTTTTTTGAAAATTTACCTAAACTCCCGTTCGTCCTGAGTAGGGCGAAGCCCGTATCGAAGGATCACCTCCGACAGAAAAATTTAAAGAAGAATTGTTATGAGTGAAAATTTAATATGAAAGTCTATTTTGTCGGCGCCGGCCCCGGCGCGCCCGATCTGATCACCTTGCGCGGCGCTAAATTGCTGGGCCAGGTAAAAATGGTGTTGTACGCCGGTTCGCTGGTGCCGCTTGAAATGCTGCAGCACTGCGATCCCGCCGCCGAATTGATCGATACCGCAAAACTGGATCTGGAGCAGCAGCAAGCCTGTTATCAGCGCGCCCAGGCTGCCGATTGCGATGTGGTGCGGCTGCATTCGGGCGATCCGGCGATCTATGGCGCCACCGCCGAACAGATGCGCCGTCTGGATGCGCTGGGCATCGCCTATGAGGTGGTGCCCGGCGTTTCGTCGTTTACGGCGGCGGCGGCGGCGGTGCAGGCCGAGCTGACCAAGCCGGAAGTGTCGCAAAGCATTATTTTGACGCGCGTCTCGGGCCGCGCATCAGCTGTGCCGAAGCAGGAATCCATCGCAAAACTGGCCAAACACCGCGCCACGATGTGTATTTTCCTGTCCGGCCCGCATTTGAAGAAAATTGTCACCGATCTGCGTCTGCATTATCCTGATGAAACGCCGGTGACTTTGGTCTACCGCGCCAGCTGGCCCGAGCAAAAAACATATCAGGGTACGCTGGCCACTGTATTGGCCGAAACCAAGCGCGGCGCCTGGAATCTGACCACAATGATGCTGGTCGGCGCCGCGCTGGACCGCGGCCGGCAAGCCGAATCTAGCCTGTATTCCAAGGATTTCACGCATTTGTTCCGCGTCGTCAAGAAACGCGCCGCAAAGACGAAAAAATCCGAATTTGATGCTGAACTGGCCGAAAGTGACGCAGAGCAGCAACACCGCGCAGCGCAGGCAAGCGAGAAGGAAACACTCTGATGAACGAAGAACAAGTTCCCGGTATCTGGCCGGTACGCGCCGAAGGCGAGGCGCTGGCGCTGCAGTTGCAGGCGAAGTTGGGCGGTACCTTGTATCGTCCGTGGCTGCAAGCCGAGCTGCCGCAAAAAAGCCAGTTCGCCGCCGCCTACCGCATCGGCCGTCATCATCAGTGGATCATCTTGGGCGCGGCCGGTATTGCGCTGCGTTTTCTGAGCGGCATGATCAAGGATAAATATACCGATCCGGCCGTGGTATTGCTCGATGAAGCAGGCCGCTTTGCGGTCTCGCTGCTGGCGGGGCATGAAGGCGGCGCCAACCGGCTGGCCTATCGCGTGGCCAATGTGGTCGGTGCGGTGCCGGTAGTGACTACCGCCACCGAAGCGCTGAAACCGCTGGTGCTGGGCATCGGCTGCCGTAAAGACGTGCCGGTCGATCGGATCGAAGCGGCAGTGCTGCTGGCGTTGAACGGGTATTCCCTGAATCAGGTGCGTGAAATCGCCACGGTCGATCTGAAAGCGGACGAGCCGGGTTTGCAAGCCTTTTGCGCGGCGCATGATATTCCGTTGCGGGTGTTCTCGCATGCGACGCTGGCCGCGCGTGCCTGGTGCGGCAAGCCGTCAGAGTGGGTGCGCAAAAATATTAATCTGGATGGTGTCTGCGAACCATGCGCGCTGGTGGCCTGCGCACGCGGCAAATTGATTGTGCCGAAAACGACGCTGGATGGCGTTGCTGTGGCGGTGGTGTGGGATATGGATGAGGGTGAGGTTGCATGAGTGGTGTATTGAATTTGGTGTCGGCCGGGCCCGGCTTTGCCGATATGATCGTGCCGCGCGCTGAAGCCGCGTTGCGCGATAGCGATGTGATTGTTGCCTATGAATTGTATTTGCGCTGGGTTTCGCCTTGGCTGGACGGTAAGGAGATTCATACGCCGCCGCTCACGCAGGAACGCGAGCGGGCCTTATTGGCCATCGACAAGGCGCGCAGCGGCGCCAAGGTCGCGCTGATTTCCAGCGGCGATATCGGCATTTATGCGATGGCGGCGCTGGCATTTGAAGAAATGCGCGAGGACGATACCTACAGCGTCAATGTGATCCCTGGCATTACCTCGGCCAATGCCTGTGCCTCGTTGCTCGGCTCGCCGCTGTCGCATGATTTTGCGACGCTGAGCTTGTCCGATCTGCTGTGTCCGTGGGAATGGATAGAACACCGGGCGCGGCATATTGCGCAAGCCGATCTGGCCTGCGTTTTATATAACGTGCAAAGCGCCGGCCGGCAGGAAGGGGTGTATCGCATCCTGAACCTGATGCTGCAATCGAAGGCGCCGCATACCCTGTGCGGCGTGGTTAAAAATGCCTATCGTCCCGGCCAGGAAATCGCCATTCATCGACTCGATGCATTGCCGGCGCTGCAGTTCGATATGCTGACGACGATTGTGATCGGCAATCGATTCACGCAGCGCAAACGCGATTGGATTTTTACGCCGCGCGGTTATAACGATTGGACGACTGATGTTGCCGAGCTTGCCAATGCAGCCGATGGTGCCGATGGCACCGTTATGCCGCTGGCCGCAGAGCAGCCGGCGAGCGATGCGGTCTGGGTATTTTCCGGCACCGGCGACGGTAATTTACTAGCTGCGGCGGTGGCTGCGCAGGGCGCGCCGGTGGTGGTGTCGACTGCGACCGAGTATGGCGGCAGCCTCGCATTGCAGGATTGTCCGGGGGTATCGGTATGGGCCGGGCGGCAGGGTGTCGAAGCGCGCCGGCAGGCTTTGCAGCGCAGCCGGGCGCGCGTATTGCTGGATGCGACGCATCCGTTTGCGACCGTGATTTCGGCGCAATTGATGGCCTTGTCTGTCGAACTTGGTATTCCCTATTTGCGTTATGAACGTCCCAGTGCATTGACGCCGGTCGCGCCCAAGGGGGTCGAGTTGTGCGATTCGATGGCGCAGGCTGCGGCCAGCGCTGTGATGCGCGGCAAACGCATTTTTCTGGCGACCGGTTCCAAAGATCTGGCGACCTTTTTGCAAGCGCCCGGCGCAGCGCAATGCGACTGGTTTGCGCGGGTCAGCGCGGAACCGGAATTCATGCAGCGCGCGCTCGATCTGGGCATTGCGCGCAGCCATCTATGTGCAATGCAGGGGCCGTTTTCGCAGGAATTCAACCAGGCTTTGTGGCGCGATTGGCAAATCGATTGCGTGGTCACCAAGGACGCGGGCGATGCCGGCGGCTATAGCGCCAAGCTGGCGGCAGCCCAGGCGCTCGGCATTCATCTGATTGTGGTCAAACGGCCGGCGCTGGCTTATCCGTTGGCGGTCGATAATTTTGACGCTGCTTTACAGCAATTGGCGCTGTGGACGGCCGATGGCGGGATGGCGCGGCAGGCCGAGGTGCAAGCGCAATGAGCGATTTGATCCCGGTCACCATCGTCACCGGCTTTCTGGGCTCGGGCAAAACCACCTTGCTGGCAGGCCTGATCCGGGGCCGTCAGAGCCGCCGGCTGGCATTGCTGATTAATGAATTCGGCGAAGTATCGGTCGATGGCGCTTTGATCCGCGAGGCCGTCGCCACAGCCACGGCTGCAGATGCAGATTCAACTGCAGCCGGCGGCGTCCCGCAAATTCGCATCGATGAACTGCCGCACGGATTGATTGCCTATGGCGACGATGCGCTGTTTCTGCCCGTGATGCAGGCGATCGCGGCGCGCCGCGCCAATATCGATCATGTGGTGATCGAAACGTCGGGATTGGCTTTGCCGAGCGCGGTGATGGCATTGTTGCAAGGGCCGTTGCTGGCGGACGCTTTCGTGCTGGATGCGACGCTGGCGGTGGTCGATACGCCGCTGTTGCTGGCGGGGCAATTCGACCCTGAACCGGAGCCGGAAGCTTCTGCTGTATTTGCCGAGCCGGTTGCCGCGCTGTTCGATCAGCAACTGGCTTTGGCCGATGTGGTGGTACTGAATAAAATCGATGCGCTGGATGAGGCCGAACTGCTGCGTGCGGAAGGCGCGATCCGTGCTCGCGCGCCGAATGTGCGTTTTCTGGAGCTGGCATATCGGGCCGAATTGAATATCCGGCTGGCGCTGGGTTTGCGCCTGCATCAAGTTACCGGTAATGCTGCGGCGCTCAAGCACGCACACACACCGGTCTATACGCCTTGGCAAGGTAATCAGGATGGGATGAATGGGCATGCGCACTCCGGAATCGGCGCGCATAGCCACGGCTTGGCGACGCACCGGCATTTTCATCAGCAAGATCCTGGCTGGCTGTCATTTACATTGCGTAGCGACGAGGCACAATCGATGCCGCAATTGGAGCTGGCACTGGCCGAAGCTGCACAGCAAGAACCGATTCTGCGCAGCAAGGGTTTCGTCTACGCGAAGGGACAGCGCGGGCCGGTACTGGTGCAGGGCGTGCGCACACGCATTACGCTGACTGCAGATTCAAAGAACGCAATGAGTGACGACATAAGCGACGACACAAGAAACGACGACAACACGGCCGCCCGTCAATCCGAACTGGTCTTCATCGGCTATCACGCCAGCCGTGTGCGGGTTGCCAGCCTGTTGACCGTCATCACCGCCACCGACTGGAGTTAGAGATGAAAACCGATCCCGATTCGCACAAGCGCATGACACAGCGTCACAAAGAAGGTTTTGAAAAGAAGAAAGCAGCGGCGCAAAAAGAAAAAGGCTTGCTGATCGTTTATACCGGCACAGGCAAAGGCAAATCCACCGCAGCGTTCGGGATGGGGCTGCGCATACTCGGGCACGACATGAAACTGGGCGTGGTGCAATTCATCAAGGGCGCTTTGCATAGCGCCGAGCGGCAAGTGCTGAGCCGCGATCCGCATTGCGATTTCCATGTGGTCGGCGCCGGCTATACCTGGGATACCCAGGATCGCGCCGCCGATATGCAAACTGCCGCCACCGGCTGGGCCGAAGCGCGCCGGATGATCGAAGATCCGTCCTACGATATGGTGATCCTGGATGAAATGAACATCGTTTTGAAATACCAGTATCTGGATATCGCCGAAGTGCTGGATGTATTTGCCAAGCGCCGCGAAATGCTGCACATCGTAGTCACCGGACGGCACGCGCCGGAGGCGCTGATCGAGCTGGCCGATCTGGTCAGCGAAATCAAGCCGCTCAAACATCCGTATCAAACGCAAGGCATCAAGGCGCAAAAAGGGGTGGAATTCTAAATGACGAGAAGCTGTCCCGCGCTCTTCATCAGCGCTCCTGCCTCCAATCACGGCAAGACCACGGTCACCGCCGCGCTGGCGCATTTCCATGCGCGCGCCGGGCGGCGGGTGCGGGTATTGAAGAGCGGGCCGGATTTTCTCGATGCGATGATTTTGCAGCGTGCCGCGCAATCGTCCGGCCCTGCTTATCAACTGGATCTATGGATGGCCGGCGCCGAAGCCTGCCGTGCGCTGGCCTACGAAGCGGCGGCCGATGCCGATCTGATTCTGATCGAAGGCGTGATGGGATTGTTCGACGGCCAGCCCTGCAGTGCCGATCTGGCGCAATTGCTGGATGTACCCGTGCTGGCGGTGATCGATGCTAGAGGCGCGGCGCAGACGGTCGGCGCGGTCGGCTACGGGCTGGCGCATTATCGGGCCGGATTGAAGTTTGCCGGCGTGCTGGCCAATTCGGTCGCCAGTGCGCGCCACGCCGAGATGATCGAGCAAGGCATGCCGCCGGGCATGCGCTATCTGGGCGGCCTGCCGCGCAATGCGCAGTTCACATTGCCCGAGCGGCATCTGGGGCTGGTGCCGGCCGGCGAGGTCGACGATCTGGACGCCAGATTGTCGGCGGCGGCCGATGCGATCGGGCAGACAGCTTTGGCGGCATTGCCCGCCGCAGTGGGCTTTCGGCCGGCAGCGGTGGCCGCAGTTTCAGCGCCGCTGCTGCTGCAAGGCAAGCGCATCGGCATCGCATCCGATGCCGCGTTTTCGTTTATCTATCCGGCCAATCTGGATCTGCTGCGCGCCATGGGCGCGCAATTGCGCTTCTTCTCGCCGCTGGCCGATAGCGCGTTGCCGGAGGTCGATAGCCTGTATCTGCCCGGCGGCTATCCCGAACTGCATCTGCAAGCGCTGCAAGACAATCACGCCATGAAAGCGGCATTGCAGCAGCATCACCAGCAAGGCAAACCGATCTACGCCGAATGCGGCGGCATGCTGTATCTGCTGAACTCGCTGACCGACAAGCACGGACAGCGGGCCGCGATGGCGGGCCTGTTGCAGGGAGACGCCACAATGCAAACGCGGCTGCAAGGGCTGGGTTATCAATCGGCGGCATTTCCCGGCGGCGTCCTGCGCGCGCATACCTTTCATCACTCCATTGTCGCCACCGATTTGCGGCCTGTTGCGCACGGCGAACGCCTGCACAATACCTCCGCCGGCGAGGCGGTGTTTCGCCAGGGCGCATTGATCGCCAGTTATCTGCACGCTTATTTCCCCTCTAATCCAAGCGCCGCCGCCGCGCTGTTTTGCGGAGAACGGCCATGACCGATCCGACCTCAGTCTTACCTCCGACCTTGCCTCCGACCTCGCCGCTGCACGCTTTCGATAGCGCGGACATCGCGGCGGTCTATAAAACCATCGCCATGCGCCGCGACATGCGGCACTTCCTGCCCGATCCGGTCGATCCCGCGCTATTGCAACGCTTGCTGGCGGCGGCGCATTGCGCGCCCAGCGTCGGCTACATGCAGCCCTGGCGTTTCATTCGCATCACCGATCCCGCGTTGCGCACGGCCATCCACGGCCTGGTCGAGCAAGAGCGCGTCAAGACCGCGCAAGCGCTCGGCCAGCGCGAAGATGAATTCATGCGGCTCAAGGTCGAAGGCGTGCGCGAGTGCGGCGAAGTGCTGGTCGCGGCGCTGATGAACGGGCGCGACGCGCATATATTCGGCCGCCGTACCTTGCCGCAAATGGATCTGGCGTCGGTCGCCTGCGCGATCCAGAACATGTGGCTGGCGGCCCGCGCCGAAGGGCTGGGCATGGGCTGGGTATCGTTGTTCGATCCGCAGCAATTGGGCGCATTGCTGCAAATGCCGGACGATGCGACGCCGGTCGCCATCCTCTGCCTGGGACACGTCGCGGCGTTTTACGACAAACCGATGCTGGCGCTGGAAGGGTGGGCCCAAGCGCAGCCCTTATCGGCGATGGTGTATCAAAACGGCTGGCCGCCGGCGCAAGACGGCGATGCATAGCGGCCTGTCGAGCTTGCCGAGCATGCAGCAGCGCAGCCGGATTGTTCTGGGTGCATTGCTGGTGCTGGCGCTGGTGGCGCTGCTGATTGCCGCCATCAGCGGATCGGTGGCCTTGTCGGCCGGCGATCTGTGGTACGGCATCAGGCAGATCTGGCATGGCCAGCCGGACATAGCGGGTGCGCTGTTGCAATTGCGGCTTGAGCGCGCCGGTTCGGCCTTCGTTACCGGCGCGATGCTGGCGCTGGCCGGGGTCTTGATGCAAGCGCTGTTGCGTAATCCCTTGGCCGATCCGTATGTGCTGGGTGTGTCGGGCGGCGCAGCCGTCGGTGCACTGCTGGCGATGCTGTTGGCGGGCGCGGCGTGGATGATCGATGCAGCGGCGTTCGGCGGCGCGCTGCTGGTGGCCTTGTTATTGTTTGCGCTGGCGCATCGCGATTTGCGTGGCGCGCAAGGCGGCAGCGAGCCATCGCTGCTGCTGCTGACCGGCGTCATCGTTGCTTCCGGCTGCGGCGCGCTGGTGACGCTGATGTTGTCGCTGGCCCCGGACGGACGTCTGCGCGGCATGGTGTTCTGGCTGATCGGCGATTTGTCGGGCGCGCAATGGCGCTGGCTGCCGTGGCTGATTTTGAGCGGCGCTTTGCTGGTGGCTTGCCGCGCCGCGCGCGCCATCAATGTGCTGGCAATGCATGCGCAGAGCGCTGCGACATTGGGTATCCGGGTCGCCGCATTGCAGCGGGGATTATTTGCACTGGCCGCGCTGCTCACAGCCAGTGCCGTCGCGGGCGCGGGCAGTATCGGCTTTGTCGGCTTGATCGTGCCGCATGCCTGCCGTTTTGCTTTGGGGCCGGATCATCGCTTGCTGCTGCCGGCGGCGACCTTGAGCGGCGGTATTTTTCTGATGCTGGCCGATACTGCCGCGCGTACCCTGGTCGCGCCGCAGCAATTGCCGGTGGGCGTGATCACGGTATTGATCGGCGCGCCGCTGTTTTTGCTGCAACTGCATTATTTACGGAGAGCCTGACATGTTGCGCACGATTGAACTCACCCTGCATGCCGGTGCGAAAGCGCTGGTGACGGGGCTGGATTGGCATATCGCGCCCGGCCAATGCTGGTGCGTGATCGGGCCTAACGGCGTCGGCAAGACCACGCTGCTGCGCACGCTGGCGGGATTGCAGACTAGCGGCGGCGGCAGCGTCGAGCTGGACGGTCGCGCCTTAGCCGGCTGGCCGGCGCTGGAGCAGGCCAAGCGGCGGGGTTATTTGCCGGCCGGGCGGGACGATGCATTTGCGTATTCGGCGCTGGCCACGGTATTGGCGGCGCGTCATCCGTATCATGCGCAGCGCCAGTGGGAAAGTGAAGAAGATCACGCGGCCGCGCTGGCTGCGCTGGAGCGGCTCAATGTCGCCAATCTGGCGCAGCGCGATGTGCGCACCTTATCCGGCGGCCAGCGTCAGCGCGTTGCGTTGGCGGCCTTGCTGGCGCAGCAAACGCCGCTGCTGATCATGGACGAGCCGACTTCCGCGATGGATTTGCCGGGCCGGGTTGGTGTGATGCGATTGCTGGGCGAACTGTGCCGCGATGAGGGCAAGAGCGTGATTCTGGTCAGTCACGATCTGAATCTGTCCTATGGGGTGGCCACGCATGCTTTGCTGTTGATGGGCGATGGCGCATGGCAGACGGGAACGGTGGCCGAGACCATGACCACGGAATTGCTGAGCCGCTGTCTCGGGCATCCGATCGGGATCGCCATGCATGCCGGCCGGCCTGTGTATGTGGCGCAGGAAGCGGCGATATGACGGCGGCTTTGGAGCGCACGCTGATTCTGGGCGGTGCGCGTTCCGGCAAGAGCGCGCATGCCGAGCAATTGGCGCTGGCATCCGGCAAGGAGCTGATCTACATCGCTACGGCTCAGGCGCATGACGCCGAGATGGCATCGCGTATTGGGCAGCATCGGCAACGGCGCGACGACAATGCTGGCGCGCGCTGGATTACGGTTGAAGAGCCGCTGGCTTTGGGCGCTGCATTGACACAATGGTGCGCGCCGCAGCGTCTGGTGTTGGTCGATTGCCTGACGGTCTGGCTATCGAATCTGCTGTTTTCCGAAGCGCGGGATTATCCCGCGGTCGGCCAGATCGATCCGCCGGCCTGTTTTGTCGAACAGCGCGCGCTGTTTTTGCAAGCGCTGGCGCAAGCCGCCGGGGATGTGGTTCTGGTTTCCAATGAAGTCGGTATGGGCATCGTGCCGCAGGGCGCGGTGTCGCGCTGGTTCGTCGATGAGGCCGGGCGCTTGAATCAGGCATCTGCGGCAGTTTGCGAGCGGGCGCTGTTCATCGTGGCCGGTTTGCCTGTGGTATTGAAAGGCTGATGTGATTCTCGGGATTTCGGGGATTTCATTATGGATGCTGGCGCTACTGGCTGGGCTTGCTGTGGTGCTCGATATGCTGCTGGGCGAGCCGCGCCGCTGGCATCCGCTGGTCGGTTTCGGGCTGGCGGCAAATTGGCTGGAAGGGGTGTTGAACCGCGGTCGCGGCAAGTACTTCAAGGGCGCATTGGGCTGGATGCTGGCGGTGCTGCCGGTGACGGCGCTGAGCTATGGCGTGCTGGCGCAGTTGGCTTATCGCTGGCCGCTGGCGGCTTTGGCGGGGCATGTTTTGTTGCTGTATTTTGCGATCGGTTTGCGCAGCCTGTGGGATCACGCGATGCCGATTGCCGATGCGTTGGCGGCCGGCGATTTGGCCGCTGCGCGCGCGCTGACGGCGCGCATTGTCAGCCGCGATACTTCGCAGGCTGATGCCGCCGATCTGGCCAAGGCCGGGGTGGAATCGCTGCTGGAGAACGGTAACGATGCAGTGTTTGGGGCGCTGTTCTGGTTTGCGGTGGCCGGCGGCCCGGGCGCGTTATTGTTTCGCCTGGCGAATACCCTGGATGCGATGTGGGGTTATCGGACGCCTCGGTTTAATGCATACGGCTGTGTTGCGGCGCGCATTGATGATGTGTTGAATTTGGCGCCGGCGCGCTTGACGGCGCTTTGTTATGCGCTGCTGGGGCAGACGCGGGTGGCCTTGTTTTGCTGGCGCACGCAGGCGCGTTTGTGGTCCAGTCCGAATGCGGGGCCGGTGATGGCTGCGGGGGCGGGGGCTTTGGGGGTGATGTTGGGCGGGGCGGCTGTGTATGAGGGTGTTGTTGAGGAAAGGCCGGCCTTGGGGGCGGGGCGGGTGGTCGAGGGCGGCGATATCCGGCGGGCCTGGAGGTTGGTGATTTATACGACGGTTTGCTGGTTGAGCGTGTTGGCGCTGATTGGCTTGATTTCGGTTTGGGTTTATTGAGTTCTTATATTTAAGACGAATCTTATTGTTGCCTCCCGTTCTTAAAACTAATATTTACTTTCATTTTTGAAAGCTTATTTATTAGAAAGATATCTATGCGTGTTTCCCAGACTGCAGCGCTGTTTCGTCATGACGTGAAAAATGATATACAAGGCGACGTGAAAAACAAGGTCGCATATCGAGGTATCTGGCTTGCGGTATTTTCCGCGGGTAAGACGGCCATCGATTTCTTTCGTGGGAATTCAAGGAAATCTGACAACGCTGGCGGCGCTCATCCCGCTTTGGGCGCGCCAATGCATGGGCAGGCCTTTGCATCTGGGGATGACGCTTTTGAGGCAGCTATTCGCTTCGCGAATGCACAGGGTCCGAATGTGGAATCGCCATCGAGATTTGAGGAAGGTTTATGGTGCAAGGTAGGTGCAGAATCGCAACCGGGAGAAACTATTTCATTGCACGAAACTACAGAGCCTCAGGGCGAACCAGGATTAGATAACGGCGGTGAAACGCAAAGCATGAATCTGGAAGAGCCCGCGATCATGGATAACGTCGAAGCAGCGCCGCCCGTGCCGAGAAAGATGGGGGAGATATTAGAGCCAACGATAGTCGAAAAATTTCAAACCGAAGCTGCCCATTGCAGATCTGATTGCCTGGCTGCTAATGTTCAATTTTTTGAGAAAGCCTTAAACGCATCGGGGGATGAATTGACTGAAAAGATGAATGCGATGGAGGAGACTTACTTAAAATCCTATAGCATTGTCTTGCCACGTTCTTACCAGCACCATTCTGAAAATACATCTCTGTCGACGGCTCTGCGCAAAGCACATTCTTACGCTAATGAGGTAGCTCTTGAGGATGTAAAGGCGTTGAAAACTGAAGACGCGGAAAGATATGCAGAGGCATGGTCTCAATTCACAATAAATTTCGGCGCAAACGGTATGCCCGCAAATTATTCGTTAAAGTCGAATAAGCTTGCCTCTCGACCGTTGCCGCCAATTCCGGTGAATGTTGCGAGGGTTAACAACGAGACTGAGGAAACCAGGCTTTAATCTTTAGACTTTTACCGTCACTCACCGAACAATTGAATTCTCTTTAACTAGTCGCTTGAGCATCTGCCGCACCGCCGCGTTTGACGGCGTTTTGCCATGGGTTTTTTGCAGGGGTGAATTTCATCAATTAAGAAGTCTTTACTAAGATAAGCCTGATTGCTATTGCTGATTGTTAAAACTAGCATGTGGTCAGTTTGAAAATTATCGATGAGAAAGATACCTATGCCTATTCCCGTTATATCGCCAATGAAATTTTTTATTGGCATTGCGCAGCGTGCCGGCCCGGTTGCGAAAAATACGGCTCAAGGCGGTGATGCCTATAAAGGCCGGCCTTTTAAATTGCTTGCTGATGGGAACAAGGTTGGCAATTTTTTGAATAATCTTTTGCGCTTCGGTAAAACGGGAAAAATTGGTGATTCTAATTTTTCCCGTTTTGGCTATGGCCGCAACGTAGTTCGGCAACAGATCCAAAAAACAAAAAAAACACAAACGCCCAAGACAATTTCCGGTACGCCGCGCGCGCCGCTGTTGTTGCCAATCGGATTACTTCCACTCCATGCAGCATCTAAGGAAGAAGCGACGCCAGATGATGGTTATGCGACGATTCAAGAGATGAAGGCGTTGCGCGATGAGTCGGCGCCGGTAAAAAATGCAGCCGGCGCCGAGAGCGCTCTCGTTAATTCAGAGCCAATCTATGCACGGATTGAGCGGAACGGGTTGGCTAAAGTAAAGCGGCAGGAACCGGCGGTATCAGAATCGGTGCCGCCGACGCCGCCACCGAAGATGAAAGGGCTGCGAAAATTAACGCCGAGCCCCGCTGGCGTCGATTCTCTGCATTCACAGGCTGCGAGCAGTAGCAGTCTTAAGAAAACGAATCAGAAATCTGTAGAAATTCCCTTAATACTTTCGAGATACCGGGTGACAATAGACGCATTGGAGGCATCCAGGAAAAAATCCAGTGTTCCGCCGGAATTGAAGGAAACGTCTGTATAAGACTTTTAACTCAGGCTTTTAACTCAGGCGTTACCGGGTGCCGGCCGGATGATGAAGTTTCTCTTCAACCAGCCGGTTAAGCACTTGCCGTACCGCCAGGCCAATCTCACTGGCACACAAGCCGATCGGCCCAACGCCCTGTTCGACCAAAGCATCCGCAGCGGCGCCATGCAGCCATACCGCGCCGAGCGCCGCCTGCCAGGGCTCCCAATTTTGCGCCATCAAAGCGGCGCAAATACCGCTGAGTACATCCCCACTACCGGCAGTAGCCAATCCAGGATTGCCGGTTGGATTGATCGCAGCTAAGCCATCGGGCCGGGCGATCACCGTACCGGAACCCTTTAAAATCACAATCGCCTGAAACCGTTGCGCCAGCGAACGCGCCGCGTGTAGCCGGTCGGCCTGCACTTCTGCCGCGCTGATATTGAGCAAGCGCGCCGCTTCCAGGGGATGCGGCGTCAGCAGCGTTGCGCCCAGTCGGGCTCGGGTCGATAACTTGTGCTGCAGGCGGGGCTCGGCTGCCAGCAAATTCAGTGCATCCGCATCCAGCACCAGATTGACTGGGGTATGCAACGCCTGCGCCAAGAGATCGTGCGCGTCCCGGCTTTCGCCCAGGCCGGGGCCGGCTACCACGGTACTGCTGCTGAAATCGAGCGTAGCCGCAGCACGGCACATCAGTTCCGGATGCAATGGGTCATAAGCCGGCGGCGGCTCGACAAAGCCTGCATAAACGCGGCCGGCGCCTGCTTGCGCCGCAGCGCGCGCTGCCAGAATGACGGCGCCGGCCATGCCCTGCGCACCGCCGATGATACTGACATCGCCATAACTGCCTTTGTGCGAATTTTGCAGCCGCGGCTGCAAGCTGTCTGCAAAGTAGCGCGGCGCATTGAGCACGGCGTGCGCCGCAGGCAATAGCTTGCGGTCTATGCCGAGATCGGCAATTTGCACTGCGCCGCTATAGTCGCGGCCGTCACAGGTGTGCAGCCCCGGTTTGGCGGCAATGAAGGTAATGGTATGGGTGGCCCGGATGGCGCGATTGTCGGTATCTGCGTCGGTGTTGGCGTCGATGTCAGCGTCGGTGTTGGCATTTGCATCGCTGACGATGCAGCCGGTATCTGCATTCAGGCCGCTGGCGATATCGAGCGCCAATACCGGGCAATGCAGGGCGTTGATGTGCGCGGCGATGGCACGGTACTCGGGACCGAGCGCGCGTTGCATGCCGATGCCGAACAGGCCGTCCAGCACCAAGGTCCAGCTGGTATCGGTAGTGAGCTGCGCCGGCGTTATCCATTCGATGGCGCAGGCGCGGGCGCGTTCCAGGGCATGCGCGGCGTCTGCCGGCTGCTTGTTGCTGCTGCCGGCCATCAGCAGCACGGAAACTTCCAGACCGCCGCTGCTTAGATCGCAGGCAGCTTCCAGCGCGTCGCCGCCGTTGTTGCCGGGACCGGCCAGAATCAAAATATGCGCGGTGTCGCTGTTCCCGTTTAATTGCCGTGTCGCCGCTGCGGCTGCCGCGCCGGCGCGTTGCATCAGTGTGTAAGGCGGCAGATTGGCCAATGCGGCTTGTTCGATTGCGCGGATTTCGGCGACTGAAAAAAGCGCTGTCCCGGCTTGTGGATCGGCTTGTCGATCAGCTTTTAATGCGGATCGTGAAGCGCTCATTTAAATCAGCCCCTCGAATAAAACGATTTCAACGGGGTCGCCGGCTTTGACGTCGCCTTGCGCGTCGCTCAGCACGATGATGCAGTTGGCGTCCGACATCGAACGCAGAATGCCGGAGCCTTGCTCGCCGGTCAGCCTGACGCTGTAATTGCCGTGTTCGTCCGGCGCGACGATGCCGCGCTGGTATTCGGTGCGGCCAGGCCGCTTGCGTATCGGCGAGAGCGAATTGACGCGCAGTTGCGGCAAAGCTGCTTGCGTTGCGCCGGCCATTTGCAGCAAAGCGCTGCGTACGAAAAAATAGAAGCTGACCATCACCGCGACCGGATTGCCTGGCAGGCCGAACAGCATCGCGCGCTTGCCATGCGATGTCAGGCTGCCGAAGGCCATCGGCCGGCCGGGGCGCATGCCGATTTTCCAGAACAAAACTTCACCCAGCGCCGCCATGCTTTGCTTGGTGTAATCGGCGGTGCCCACGGAGACGCCGCCGGAGGTGATCACTGCATCGGCGTTTTCGCAGGCGCTGCGCAAGGCGGTTTCCAGCGCAGCGGGATCGTCATGGACCACGCCCATGTCGATGACGTCGCAGCCCAGGCGCGTCAGCATGCCGTACAAGGTGTAGCGATTGGAGTCGTAGACGCAGCCGGGATCGAGTGTCTGTCCGACCGAACGCAGCTCATTGCCGGTGGAAAAGAAGGCCACGCGCAGCCGCCGCTGTACGGCGACTTCGGCAATGCCCAGCGAGGCCAGCAGGCCGAGGTCGGCCGGCCGCAGGATTTTGCCGCGCCGCAGGGCGGTTTGGCCGATATGCAAATCCTCGCCGGCACGGCGGCGGTTCGCGCCGGTGCGCACGCAAGCCGCTGCTAACGTCACTTGCGGCAGAGCAGGGTTGTCGCCGGCAATTTGTGTAAATTCCTGCGGCACCACGGTATCGCAATCGGGCGGCATGACGGCGCCGGTCATGATGCGCACGCATTCGCCGCGGCCGACGCTGCCGGTGAAACGATCGCCGGCTTGTATATTGCCGATCACGCGCAGCGTCAAGGCGGCGTCGGCGCTTAATTCTTCGCCATGAAATGCGTAACCGTCCATCGCCGAATTATCATGCGCCGGGACGTTGATGGTGGAGTCGATATCGACCGCCAGGATGCGATCCAATGCGCTGCGGATCGC
Source organism: Herbaspirillum sp. (assembly GCA_028291765.1). Classification (GTDB taxonomy): domain Bacteria; phylum Pseudomonadota; class Gammaproteobacteria; order Burkholderiales; family Burkholderiaceae_D; genus Herbaspirillum. Next base: position 5,713 of record JAQGNR010000238.1, on the reverse strand, counting down.
CACTTGTTCGGTGGCCTCGATCACCGGCACGAATTGCGCAATGACTTGCTGGCCTTGGGCCACGGTCAATGCATTCGGATCGTAATCCGAGAGGCAACTGACAATTTCTTTGAGGGAAGCGGGCATTGTCATAGTGGGCGTTGTTCGAGTTGCTGCAATTGCTGCAGTGTGTTGATGTTGTCGAAGGCGGCGCGGTCGTCGAAGTGCACGTCGATCATCGCCAGCGTGGTCATCCAGTTTTCCATTTTACGTCCGCCATCGCGCAGGTAATCGTTGAGTTGCGGCAGCACGGTCGTTTTCATCAGACAAAACACCGGATGACGCTGGATTTGTCCATCGTCGCCGTCGGTGACAGCCAGCGCCAGATCGGCGCCGGCGCTTTCCAATGCCGCCGATAAACGCGCGGCCAGATCGAGCGGTAGCAACGGACTATCGCAGGGAACGCTGAGTAGATAGGGGGTGGCGCAGCGGCTCAGGCCGGCTTGCAGTCCCGCTAGCGGTCCGGCGAAGTCCGGCAGCGTGTCCGGCCAAAGCGGCAGGCCGAACGGCGTGTACTGTGCCTGGTTGCGGTTGATATTGATGGCCAGCGTGCCGACTTGCGGCGCCAGTCGCGCGATGGCATGCGCTGCCAGCGGCAAGCCGCGAAATGTTTGCAGGCCTTTGTCGACGTGACCCATGCGGGCGCCGCGGCCGCCTGCCAGGATCAGGCCGGTAATGGCGACAGCGGGGATCATGCTAACCGCCGATGTAAGACATCTCAACTTTGCGTCCGATTTTTTCGGGCGCATCGTTACCGGTCTGGGCGGCGCGTAATTCCGAATAGCGGTCGGCGCGGTTGTGCCAGATATGGCCGATTGTGTTGATGATGTCCTGATCGATATTGCGGTTGTCGCCGCTGTTGCTGTTGCTATTGCTATTGTCGCGTAAGAGGGCGCGCAGATCGTATCCGCTGGTGGCGAACAGGCAGGTGAAGAGCTTGCCTTCGGTCGAAAGGCGGGTACGGTTGCAGTCGCCGCAAAACGCGTGGGAGACGCTGGAGATGACGCCGACTTCGCCGCCGCCATCGTTATAGCGCCAGCGTTTGGCGGTTTCGCCGGGGTAATTGGCGCCGGTGGGGCTGATCGGCAGTTGTTCGTTAATGCGGGCGATGACTTCAGCCGATGGCAATACTTCGTCCATGCGCCAGCCGTTGGAGCTGCCGACGTCCATGTATTCGATGAAGCGCAGGATGTATGGCGTGTTTTTGAAGTGGCGCGCCATGGTCAGGATTTCGTGATCGTTGACGCCTTTTTTGACCACCATATTGATTTTGATCGGGCCCAGTCCGGCCTGATGCGCGGCGTCGATACCTTCGAGCACTTGCGAGAGCGGAAAGTCGGCATCGTTCATGCGTTTGAAATTGGCATCGTCCAGCGAGTCCAGCGAAACAGTCACGCGATCGAGGCCGGCATCTTTCAGCGCCTGCGCTTTTTTGGCCAGTAATGCGCCGTTGGTGGTTAATGTCAGATCCAGCGGCCGGCCATCGGGTGTCTGCAATTTGCGCAGCAATTCAACCAGGCGCTCCAGATTCTTGCGCAACAACGGTTCGCCGCCGGTCAGACGGATTTTTTCGACGCCGTGCGCGACGAATATCTTCGCCACACGCTCTATTTCCTCGAAGGACAATAATGCGCTATGCGGCAGAAAACGGTAATCCTTGTCGAATATTTCCTTCGGCATGCAATACACGCAACGGAAGTTGCAGCGATCGGTGACCGAAATGCGCAGATCGCGCAAAGGACGCCCCATGCGATCGGCTAAGTGGCCGACGGCTGGATAATCCGCTATCGGCGCCGCGGGCTTTGCGCTGGCGGGTGACTGTTGGCGGAAGTCGAGGATGGGGATAACGTTCATACTCTTTTTGCTAGGTGTTAAATCTATTTCAATATACAGAACATATCATGCCAAGGGCGTCGTTGCTTTGACTGGCGTCAATATGGGTCAATATGTCCGAGATGTAAAAAAGGGAGCGTTTGCTCCCTTTTTATTGCCTGTAATCAGCTTGGCGTCAGCGCGTGTCAGTGTGCTGTCAGTGACGGGTCTCGATTTGCACCAGTGGCTCGGTCGGCAGTGCCGCTGCCGGTTTGCGTTCGCGCGGAATGTGTGGCGTCGGCGCGATCTGTGCGGCTGCCTGTTGGGCGGCGCGCAGTTTTTCCGGGTCGGTGGCGGCAAGGGTCAATCCTGCGGCTTGCAAGACTTGTTGCAGATCGTCGTATGCCGTTGCTGGCTGCTGTGCTTGCGTCTGGATCGGCGTCGGCACGGGTGTTGGCGCAGGCGCCGGCGCTGGTGTGACAACCACAACCGGTTCTGCGACCGGTATTGCAATGGCTTCGATTGCTGCGACTGGAGTAACCGGCATTTCTGCCGGCGTTTCCGTTGTTGCCTGAGGCGGGATAATTTCCGCCGATGCAGATTCAGCCACAGGCACAGGCACCGGTGCCGCTACAGGCTGCGCAACATATTCCGAGACAGGAACCGGTGCTTCCGGTTCCGGCGCTGGCACCGGTGCTTCGGCAGCTTCGCGCGTTTCCGGCAACAGACTGATTTGCTGCGGTGCGGTAGGTGCGCTGATCGCGTTGCTCAGGGCGCTTGGTGTGCTCGCTACGCTTGGCGCCGCACTTGCTGCACTTGATTCAGCAGACAGATCGATTTTCTGCTCGGCAGCCGGGGTTGGCGCAACTTGCGTTGCATGCACCGGTGTACTGGTTTCGTACCATGCGGCCTGCACTGGTTTGCTTGCTGCAACGTCGTCGCCGGACTGCTCAGTGTGAGCGGCATGGGTGATTTCGTTGATTTCGTCAGCATCCGCAGTTTCAGCCGATTCGCTGCCTGCGCTATTTTCGGCGCCTGGTTCACGATCACGACGATTGCGGTTGCGGCCGCCGCGGCGACGACGGCGGCGCGGTTCATCGCCACCTTCGCTGGCGGCATCTACCGGCAAACCTTCTTGCTTCAAATCGGCGTCGTCACCGGTCGGGATGATGGTTTTGGCGACCGCTGCTGCAGGAATGCCGCTGGCTGCCAATGTGGCATCTGCGCTTAATACTGCATCGGTCTTGGCAAGTGCATCCTTGCGATCTTCGCGCGGTGGGCGTGGCGGACGTTCGCGGCGTCCTTGTCCTTCAGCACGGCCCTCGGGACGGGCTTCGCGGCCTTCTGTTTCACGCGCTTCACGTACTTCACGGGGCTCCCGAGGCTCGCGTGGAGGCCGTGGCGGACGTGCCGGTTTGGCTTCGCTGCTGTCGCCACCGGCTGCGGTTTTTTCGGTGCGGGCATTGGCATTGGCATTGCTGCCTTCGACGCCTTCTTCGCGCTCGCGACCGCCGCGTGCATTGCGATTGCGGCTGTTGCGCGGGCCGCGGGCGTTGCGCTCACGGCTCTGGGCCGGTTTGGCTTCAATCGGCGCCGCTGCTGCAACAGCCGGCGTCGATTTTGCGCCGAACAGATTGGACAGCCAACTGAAAAAGCCGGTTTGCGACGCTGGGGCGAATACCGGTGTTGCTTCTGCCGCGGGTTTGCGTTCGACGATCGGCGCCGGTTGATCCGGGGTGATGCCCTTGACCACTGCTTCCTGACGCGGTTTCGCTTCTTCTTTCTGCTGTTTGTTGTAACCGATATCGATTTCGGCCTGTTCCGCCATCGAGTAGCTGGCTTGTACATCGTCCAGACGGGGATCGTCGTGCTTGATGCGTTCCAGTTTGTAGTGCGGGGTTTCCAGATGCTTGTTCGGAATCATGATGATCGTGACGCGATGACGCGTTTCGATTTTCAGGATTTCGCCGCGCTTTTCATTGAGCAGGAAGGCCGCAACATCGACCGGGCCCTGCACGTAGATGGCGGCGGAATTTTCTTTCATCGCTTCTTCCTGGATGATGCGCAGGACTTGCAATGCGGACGATTCGGTGTCGCGGATGTGGCCGGTGCCGTTGCAACGCGGGCAGGTTACATGGCTGCCTTCGGACAACGATGGACGCAGGCGCTGACGGGACAATTCCATCAGGCCGAAGCGCGAGATTTTGCCCATCTGAACGCGGGCGCGGTCGAAATGCAGGGCGTCTTTCAGACGCGATTCGACTTCACGCTGGTTCTTGGCGTTTTCCATGTCAATGAAATCGATCACGATCAAACCGCCCAGATCGCGCAGACGCAATTGGCGCGCCACTTCTTCGGCGGCTTCCAGATTGGTGTTGAATGCGGTAGTTTCGATGTCGCCGCCGCGGGTGGCGCGAGCGGAGTTGACGTCAACCGATACCAGTGCTTCGGTGTGGTCGATGACGATGGCGCCGCCGGAAGGCAGCGGGACGGTGCGGGAATAAGCGGTTTCGATCTGATGTTCGATCTGGAAACGCGAAAACAGCGGTACGTCGTCGCGATAGCGTTTGACCCGGTGCACCATGTCCGGCATCACATGGCTCATGAATTGCTGGGCCTGTTCGTAGATGTCGTCGGTGTCGATCAGGATTTCGCCGATATCCGGTTGGAAATAGTCGCGGATGGCGCGAATGACCAGTGAGGATTCCTGGTAAATCAGGAAGGCGCCGGAGCCGGATTGACCGGCGCCTTCGATGGCGCGCCAGAGTTGCATCAGGTAATTCAAATCCCATTGCAGTTCATCGACATTGCGGCCGATGCCGGCAGTACGGGCAATGACGGACATGCCGGTCGGCAGATCCAGCCGGTCCATGGTTTCGCGCAATTCCTGGCGATCTTCGCCTTCGACCCGGCGCGATACGCCGCCACCGCGAGGATTGTTCGGCATCAGCACCAGATAACGGCCGGCCAGGGAGATGAATGAAGTCAGCGCCGCGCCTTTATTGCCGCGCTCTTCTTTTTCCACCTGGACAATGATTTCCTGGCCTTCGCGCAGCGCTTCCTTGATGGAGGCGCTGCGGACATCGACGCCTTCCTTGAAATAGGTGCGGGCGACTTCCTTGAACGGCAAAAAGCCGTGGCGTTCTTCGCCGTAATTGACGAAGCAGGCTTCCAGCGACGGTTCGATGCGGGTGATGACGCCTTTGTAAATATTGGACTTGCGTTGTTCGCGTCCGGTGGCTTCGATATCGATGTCGATCAGTTTTTGACCGTCTACGATGGCAACGCGCAATTCTTCTTGCTGCGTTGCATTGAACAGCATACGTTTCATGTTTCACTCCGTGGACCAAAGGTCCTCAATGCCGCTGCGTATCGTTGGTATTATTTATCGATACGGGAAGCGGCAACAGTACAGGGATGTACGCGGAAACGAAGTGTGTGGAGGAGGGAATTGCCTTAGTCTGCGTCAGCGCAAGTAAACTGCGCTGGAACACAACGGGGCGCGGATGCAAATGACCGATTGCCGAGCAGCACCACGGTCGTCCCGCACATGGCCGCCTGGGGCGGGTGCGAAAACGACTGGTATGCAATATTGGTGATCCATACAATGCATCAGGGCCAATCAATCGGCGAAACATGGTTCACTTACATCATCGGCCAGCTTGCCGTTGAAATGACAAGGCAAGCTGGCTGAACTAATCCTAACAATTCCATACATTCGATTCACATCCCGCCGCGTTATCCGATTACAACAACGGTGCAACCTTGATCGCGCAGGGATGGTGCGTACACATTTTTCCATCAAATTTGCAAATTGGCGAGGCGGTGGTAACGCCCCTGTGTAGAATGGTCTTTTTATTCT
>JAQGNR010000198.1 GCA_028291765.1 Herbaspirillum sp. | reverse complement strand
CGCGGCCGTGGATATCGAATTCCAGTGAATGGTCTATGCCGTCATAATTGAAACGTCCGGCATCGAAATTATCGAAATATGTATTGAGTTTAAGCGAGCTGATCGCTGCGGTTAATACGGATGTATAAAACTCGTCCAGCGTATTTGGCAGTATGTTAAACATTGGCTTACTTCCCCCTTGAAACGCTTAGCTTATCGGTCGATTGTATCGGCTGCTTGTTGCCGCCAATCTTATTGCAAAAAGCCAGCGTTTGCCATCGAAAAGTAGCAGCACGCCAAAAAAGGCACGACGCGTGAACGCGCGGTATCTGACCAGGCAGTACGACACACTCGATTGGTCGGCGATTGGGCGATTGGCGGCAAAGGACGCCGGTGCAACGGAATCAGGCAAATAACGCTGATTTACACGCAGCAGCCGGCGGCCTCTCTCATGCCTTCTTGAGGTCGTGATTCTTCAGCGGCAGATCGCGGATCCGTTTGCCGGTGGCGGCGAAGATTGCGTTCAGTACCGCCGGAGCGGCCACCGCGATCGTCGGTTCGCCGACCCCGCCCCAGAAGCCGCCGGACGGCATGATGATGGTCTCGACCTTGGGCATGCCGTTCATCCGCATCACTTGATAGGCGTTGAAATTTTGCTGTTCGATGCGGCCGTCCTTGACCGTGCATTCGCCATACAACGCCGCCGATAGGCCGAACACGAAGGAGCCCTCGACCTGCGCTTCGATCTGCTGCACATTGACGGCGTAGCCGGGATCGGTGGCGGCGACGATACGATGGATTTTCAGCACGCCGTCGTCGCCGATCGAGATCTCGACACAGGCCGCCACATAGCTGCCGAAGCCCATGGTTTGCGCCAGTCCGCGGAACACGCCTGTGGGCGTCGGCGTGCCCCAGCCGCAACGCTCGGCCGCCGCATTCAAGACCGCCAGATGCTTGGGATTGTCGGCCATGAGCTTGCGGCGAAACGCCAGCGGGTCCTGCTTGGTCTCATGCGCGAGTTCATCGATGAAGGATTCGAGATAGATGGTGTTCTGGTTCAGATTGACGCCGCGCCAGAACCCCGGCGGCACGTGCGGGTTGCGCATCGCGTGGTCGATCAGCAGGTTCGGGAAACTGTAGCCGATCGAGCCTTCCGGCCCGGGCGGATTGAGGCCCTGGAACACCACCGGGTCCATGCCGTCCTTGAGGTTTCCCGCGAACACGCCAGAGGCGCCGGCCAGGATCGACTGGCCGGAAATGCGCATGTGCAGCGCGGTGACATTGTTCTTTTCGTCCAGCGCGGCGGACATTTTGCATTGCGTGATGGGATGGTAGCGGTCCTGCGTCATGTCTTCTTCGCGCGACCAAAGCAATTTGATCGGCGTGCCGGGCATCTGCTTTGCAATCTCGACTGCTTGCCGCACCCAATCCTGCCCCGCGCCGCGCCGGCCGAAGCCGCCGCCCAGCAGCATTTTGTAGACTTCGCACTTCGACTGCGGCAGGCCGGCGGCTTCGGCGGCAGTGGCCAGCGCCGCTTCGCCATTTTGCGTCGGCGTCCAGACTTCGCAGCGCTCCGGCGTCCACTTCGCGGTGGCGTTCATGGTTTCCATCGTGGCGTGGGCCTGATACGGGTAGGAATACACCGCTTCGATCTTGCGCGACGCCTTGGCAATGGCCCCACGCGCATCGCCATTGCTGTTGCCGACGATTGCGTCGTCGACATCCAGCCCGGTTTTCAGGAACGCCTTAATGCTGGCGCTGCTGACCTTGGCATTGGGACCAAGATCCCACTCGATCGGCAGCGCCTCGAGCGCGCTTTTTGCGCGCCACCAGGTATCGGCAATGACAGCCACCGCATAGTCGCCGACCGGCACCACTTTTTTGATTCCCGGCCGTTGCTCGATGGCGGCGGCGTTGAAGCTTTTGCGCTTGCCGCCGAACACCGGACACGCCTTGATCGCGGCATTGAGCATGCCGGGCAGCTTGACGTCGATGCCGTAGATTTGCGCACCGGTCGTCTTGTCCACGGTATCGAGCCGCGCCAGGCGCTGGCCGATCAGCGTCCAATCTTTCGGGTCTTTCAAGGTGACGGCAGCCGGCGGCGTCAGCTTGGCCGCAGCGGAGGCGACCTTGCCGAACGTAGTGCGATGACCGGCGGCGTGGGTGATCACGCCGCCAGCGACGCGGCATTCGGCTGCCGGCACTTGCCATTCATCGGCGGCGGCCTGCACCAGCATCATGCGAGCGGTGGCGCCGCCTTTGCGCAAGTAATCTTGCGACTGGCGGATGCTGTGGCTGCCGCCGGTAGAGAAACTGCCCCACACGTGATCGCGCGCCAGATTCTGCGCGGGGGTCGGGTATTCGGTGCTCACGCGCGCCCAGTCGCATCCCAGCTCCTCGGCCACCAGTTGCGCCAATCCCGTCAGCGAACCCTGCCCCATTTCCGAACGTGCAATGCGGATCACCACGGCATCGTCCGGCCGTATCACGACCCATGCGTTGACTTCCGGCGGCGCGGCGTCCTGCGCCTGCGCGCTGCCGATGAAAGGAATATGGAAAGAGATCATCAGGCCACCGGTCGCGGCAGCCGAACCGGCCAGGAAGCGACGGCGTGAAAGCATGGATGCTTGGTTCGTGACTTGGCTCATGATTTTGCTCATGTCGTGCTCCCGTCGCTGTGCTTGATGTGCAGGCCGGCCAGATTGGCATCGCCGCCTTTGGCGACCACCTTGATGGCGGCCCGGACCCGGTTATAGGTACCGCAGCGGCAGATATTGGTGATGGTGTCGATGTCGGCATCGGTGGGATGGGGCGTGTTGCGCAACAGCGCTGCGGCCGCCATGATCATGCCGCTCTGGCAGTAGCCGCATTGCGGCACATCGAGCGCGACCCAGGCTTTTTGCACCGGATGCGAACCGTCCGGCGATAGGCCTTCGATGGTGACGATGTTAGCGGCCGGCCCGACGCTGGAAGCCGGGCGCGTGCAACTGCGGGTTGCCACGCCATCGATGTGGACGGTGCAGGCGCCGCACTGCGCGATGCCACAACCGAATTTGGTACCGGTCAAACCAAGCTGCTCCCGCAGCACCCATAACAGCGGCGTATCGTCCTCCGCCACAAACTCCCGCACTACCCCGTTAACAGTCAATTTCGCCATGCTAGAACCCCTTTCGTAGGAAATTCAAAATGGAAAACGCTTTTCTTTAGAACTCATTTCATAAATAGCGCCGTCCAGCCTATGGGCTGTGGCGCGATGTTGTGCTCCGTTCGTGTCATTCCGGCAGCCTGCGGCTGCCTCTCTTCTTTACCTCACTGCACACAACATCGCGCCACAGCCCATAGGCTGGACGGCGCTATTTATGAAATGAATTGAATGAGTTCTAATTATTTTTCCGATAGTAGTACGTTCGCGTTATATTATCTAGAAAACAACATTCCAAAACCTTAACTCAATGATTGGAAGAAATGACAATCGCGCCCGAACAAGAAGAACATAGCAATTATCTAGGCCAATTTATTCCGATTCAATACCATCATAGTATGTTGATGGATCCGAACCGGATGAAAAATTTTAAAGCAGCGATAGATTTCGTGGTTCAGCCGGGCGCCAAGGTACTGGAGCTGGGGGGCGGTACCGGGGTACTGTCCTGGTTCGCGGCCAACAACGCCGCCAAGGTGTGGTGTGTTGAATACAATCCAGAGCTGGTAGCGGAGTCGCGCCGTTTCCTCAATTTAAATCCCAATGGCCATAAAGTCGAAGTAATCCATGCCGATGCCTTCGATTATCTGCCGCCGGAACCGGTCGATGTGCTGATCTGCGAAATGATTCACGTCGCCATGCTGAGGGAAAAGCTGGTCGAAGTGATGGCGTCGTTTAAACAGCGTTATCAGAAACGTTTTGGCGCCGCTTTGCCGATTCTGGTGCCGACGGCCGTCGTGATGGCGGTGCAGCCTTTGCAGAAGGACTACCACTTCGAAGGTTTCCATGCGCCCATTATCCAAATTGAAGAACTGTCGGGGAATTTACCCGGAACGCTTGATCTGGCGCCGCCGGCGATCTACAGCATCCTCGACTTCACGGCAGCCAATACGGTCGATATCGCCTGGGATGGCGTCGTGATCATTGAACAAAGCGGCACCGTGAATGCGCTGCGTTTCATTACTAAAAATATTCTTGCAATGATCAACGAGCGCTCTTCGACCATCGATTGGCTCAATCGCTATATGGTTCTCCCGCTGGCCACGCCTGTAAAAGTTCAAGCAGGAGAATCACTGCGGATTCATTTTCAATATCGCGCGGGGGATTTTATTTCCGTGTTGCAGAATGCGTTGCGCGTAGAGGTGGTGCGCTAGTGCGCTGGCTGCAGGGCGTCAGGCGGGCTGTGGCGGATGTTTGTGCGCAGTGAGGTAAAGAAGGGAGGTGGCCGCAGGCCGCCG
>JAQGNR010000183.1 GCA_028291765.1 Herbaspirillum sp. | reverse complement strand
GTCTGGCTCGGTTTGTATGTTGTGGTTTACTGGTTATAAGAAGCCGGTATAAATCGGCGATGAAAAGCGGCGATTGCATTGCGTATAAAGTAATGACATACGTAATGACATCGCAGGCTTTAACTCAAGCCGCACCTCGGTGCGGCTTTTTTACTGAATGAAGCTGAAGTTTGTATTGTGTAAACGGTTGCTAGCGAATGCCGGTCGGTTCTATCCAGCCCAGTTTGTAAGACACCAATATCAGGATGAACAGCATCACGGAAAGTCCTACCCGCAGCGCCAGCGCCTGTACTGTCCGATTGCTTTTGCCCTTGTCTTTCATCAGGAAAAACAGCGCCGACACCAGGCTGCCGATAATCAGAAAGAATGCAATGGCGACGAGAATTTTCATGTTGGCGGGCCATCGTGTTGCGGCAAGCGCGCTGCCGCAGCGTCGAATAAGCAGATTGAGTAAGGCGACATTGTAATGCCAATATGTTCCAGATTTAAATGGCGTTTGCTGCCGTTCATTGCCACCGTGCTGGTGGTGGCGCTCGGTATTGAATTAGGGCAATGGCAGACTCGCCGCGGCGACGAGAAGCAGGCCATCGCCGTCAAGCTGGCACAGCGCGAAGCCGCTGCACCGATCGTGTTGGGCGCGGCGCTGCAGCCGGCCGCAGCGCTTGAGTATCGCCGGGTCAGGATTAGCGGCAGCTTTGCGTCGGCCTGGACCGTGTATCTGGACAATCGTCCGCATGGCAGCGCCGCCGGATTTTATGTGCTCACGCCGATGCGTATCGACGCTAGCGATACCTATGTGCTGGTCGCGCGCGGCTGGACGCCGCGCGATGAGTCCAATCGCAGCAAATTGCCGGCATTGAAGACCCCTCCCGGCGAAATCACGATAGAAGGCGCCGTGCGCTTGCGTCCGGGCCACTTGATGCAATTGGGGCAGCAAACGCCGCTGCAACCCGGCGCGATTCTTCAAAACCTCGATGTCATGGATCTCGCGGCGGCCAGCAAATTAAAATTGCAGCCGTTCATCGTCGAGCAGAGCAACGATATCGGCGACGGTCTGGTGCACGATTGGCCGCAGCCTTCGCTAGGTATAGAAATGCACCGCGGTTACGCTTTTCAATGGTATGCGCTGGCCGCAATGGCCGTGCTGTTTTTTGTTTTTACAGGATTTCGCCGTGGAAAAAAATAGTCGGAAAAAAGGTAGCGGCCGCTGGAAGCTGCTGCTGGTCGTCGCCATTTGCGCAGCGCCCATGATCGCGTCGTATCTAACGTATTATGTGATCAAGCCGTCGGCCCGCAATAACTACGGCGCGCTGATCGATCCACGCGAGCATCCGCTGCCGGAATTGGGCAGCAAGCTGCTGGACGGCAAAGCGATCAGCCTGAACGATTATCAGGGGCACTGGTTGATGCTTCAGGTCGATAGTGGCGACTGCGCGGAATCTTGCGTGAAAAAACTATTTGCGTTGCGCCAGTTGCGCCTGATGCAGGGCAAGGAAATGGATCGCATCGAAACAGTCTGGCTGATTACCGACGATAAGCCGCTCAGTACGGTGCTGATACGCGCCTATGACGGTACCCGGATGGTGCGCGTGAACGCCGCTGCGCTGCGCGCCTGGTTGCCGACCGAGCCGAATACCCGGATGGAAGATCATATCTATGTGATCGATCCGCGTGGGAATTTGATGATGCGTTTTCCGAAGGATGCGCAGCCGCAGAAGGTGAAAGCCGATATGTCGAAATTGTTGATGGCTTCGGCCATAGGTTAGGGTTCTGGAAGTCATGTTGATTCAATTAGCTGTTATCGGGCTGATCGTCGCGCTCTTGCCGTTGACGGTGGTTTGGGTCTCCGGCGATGCGGATAAGTATCGCAAACTGGTCTGGACCGCACTTTTTCTGACGTTCGATCTCATCATGTTCGGCGCTTTTACGCGGCTCACCGATTCCGGCCTGGGTTGCCCGGATTGGCCGGGTTGTTATGCCCATGGCAATCCACTTTCCGCCCATGAAATGATCGCCGCCGCAGAAACGGCGTTGCCCAGCGGCCCGGTCACAGTGTTCAAGGCGTGGGTGGAAATGCTGCATCGCTATTTTGCGATCGCCGTCGGTGTGCTCATTATCGTATTGATGGCGATGGCCTGGAACAAATGGCTGCGTTCCGGCCGCACGGCGCGGCGTTTCAGACCGATCTTTCCGACGCTGTTATTGCTGCTGGTCTGTGTGCAAGGCGCATTCGGCGCCTGGACTGTGACGATGAAATTGGAGCCCATAATTGTGACCACGCATCTGTTGCTGGCGATGTCCTTGCTGGCGGCGATGACCTGGCTGGGCGCGGCCCAAAACCAGCATCTGCCGGTCAGCGCGGCAGGGCGTAAGCTCGCTGCGCCTGCGTTGGTGATTGCCTTATTGCTGGGCTTTCAAATTGCGTTGGGCGGCTGGGTCAGCACCAATTACGCGGTACTGGCCTGCAACGATTTTCCGTTATGCAATGGGGCGCTCATGCCGCCCATGGATTTCGCGCACGGCTTCAGTTTGTGGCGTCATCTGGGCCAGACCGCGAATGGCGATTCCCTGCCGTTTTCTGCTTTGACCGCCATCCACTGGACGCACCGGACGTTTGCCTATCTGGTGATTATTTGCGTGGCATGGCTTGCGCACCGCGCGCTGCAAGACAGCGGACTGCGGCGCACCGCTATTGCGTTGCTGTTGGCGATCGCATTGCAATTTGGCACCGGCATGAGCACCGTCGTATTCAAATGGCCGCTGGCCATTGCGGTGATGCATAACGGCGGTGCGGCGCTGCTACTGCTGCTGCTGGTCATGTTAAACTACAAAATTCGATTTGCGCCGCCCTTGGCGGCCCATGGCGCTTAAAACGTTGCCCTGGATCGATATACATGCACATGCAGTTCACCTCTTTCCAATGACAAGTTTAGTTACTTTCCCCAATCGTATTGCCCAGTATTGGGCGCTGACCAAGCCGCGTGTGACGCAGCTTGCGGTATTTTGCGCCGTCATCGGAATGTTCCTGTCGACGCCCGATTTGCCCGACTGGCGCCGGGTTGTGTCCGCCACGATCGGCATCTGGCTGCTGGCGGGTGCTGCCTTTGCGGTTAACTGCCTGGTCGAGGCCGAGATCGATTCGCGCATGAGCCGTACCGCGCGCCGTCCAATGGCGCGCGGCGAAATCACGGTAGTGCAGACGCTGACATTTTCCGGCGTGATCGGCGGCCTGGGCATGTGGATACTCTATGTGCTGGTCAATCCCTTGACCATGTGGCTGACGTTTGCAACCTTTGTCGGCTATGCGGTCATTTATACGATGATCCTGAAGCCTTCCACACCGCAGAATATTGTGATCGGCGGTCTTTCGGGCGCCATGCCGCCGGCGCTGGGCTGGGCCGCGATTGCCAACGATGTACCGATGCAAGCCTGGATTCTGGTGATGATCATTTTTGTCTGGACGCCGCCGCATTTCTGGGCGCTGGCCATGTACCGGCGCGACGATTACGCAAAGTCGGGCTTACCGATGCTGCCGATCACGCACGGTATGAAATTTACGCAATTTCAGGTGTTGCTGTACACCATTGCCTTGTTCGCCACCACCATGCTGCCGTTTGCAGTGGGCATGAGCGGCTGGCCTTATTTGCTGTGCGCAATCATCCTCGGGACGATTTTCCTTTCTTATGCGTGGCGGATTTACCGGCACTATACGGATCGGCTGGCGCATAAAACGTTTATGTTTTCGATCGTTTATTTGTCGCTGCTGTTTGCCGCGCTGCTGATCGATCATTATCTGACATTCTGAAAATTCCATGAAAACCATCGCTGCCGCCGCGTTCGTTGTATTTGCCGCCATATTGGTTCTGACCGGTTGCGAGCGTCTCGGCATCGATACGCCATGGTCGGCCAAAGCGCCGGCCTTTATCAATACCGACGTCACCGGTCTCAGCTACGCCAAAGACTTTGCGTTGACCGACCATACCGGCAAGCCGCGGACACTGGCCGATTTCAAAGGCAAGGCGGTGGTCGTATTTTTCGGTTATACCCAATGCCCCGATGTCTGCCCCACCACGATGCTTGAATTGGCCGGCGTCATGAAAGATTTGGGGCCGCTGGCCGAGCGGGTGCAGGTTTTATTCGTCACCATCGATCCGCAACGCGATACCCCGGCGCTGCTGGCGCAATATGTGCCGGCTTTCGATCCGCGTTTTCTCGGCTTATATGGCGATGCTGCGGCGACCGATAAGGTTGCCAAGGAATTCAAAGTGTTTTATCAAAAAGTGCCGGGTAAAACGCCAGGCAGTTATACGATGGATCATACCGCCGGCAGTTATGTGTTCGACCCCGATGGACACATCCGTTTGTTCGTCCGAAATGGGCAAGGCGCCGAGCCGCTGGTGCATGATCTGAAATTGTTATTGTCATAACTTTCCCTCCCCAATCACTGCCCATGCCGCTAATACATCGTCATAGTCGACCGCATCTTTAAGTAAACCGTAAGCTTTATGTCGTATGATTGCCTTCGTTACTACCGTAGTAATTGATCAGTAGCATTGCCTTTCCTTTCCTGCTTTAATTGTTCAAGTCTATTGCTATTGCTATCGTTGTCGATGCAGTTAGTTGTCTTAATTGCAACTAAGGCGATTCCAAAAAAAATTAAAAAGTAATCTTTCGCTAAAGAGCGAGGGGGAGCGATCCATGAATAATAGCGTGGGCGTCTTGGGCGCGAAGATTGGCGCATGGCCGCTGAAAATCAAACTTACGCTATTTGTAATGTTGATCTTCGTCGTCGGGATCGGCACGCTTTCTGTCTACGTCGTGGGGGGATTACGCACGGATTTCGGCCAGGTCATTGCCAAGGAACAGGCGACAACGGTGAGTTTCGTTGCGCGCACCGTGGATCGTGAACTGAGCCTGCGCATCGGTTCGCTGCAATCGCTGGCACCCAAGGCCGCTATTTTATTGGCGAGCGATATCGAGGGTTTGGAGGCTTATCTTACGGATAAGCCGGTTGCAGCCAGAATTTTCACGCACGACATTTACGTCCTTTCAAAGCAAGGTGTCCGTATCGTGGAGGCGCCGCTGCGCGGCTATATCGGTCAAACCTATGCCGATGCCGCTTACTTCAAAGAAGTCCTTGCAACGGGCAAGCCCGTGGTCAAGCCGCTGTTGAGTGGCTTAGCCAGGCAACCGGTATTGGTGGTGGCGGTGCCTTTATTCGCGGCGGACGGTTCTGTCTCCGGTGTGCTTTGCGGCGCAGAATTACTCAGTGCGGGCAGCTTTTTCCATTTTGCGGGCGAAGTACGTAATGGCGATACCGGCGGTATCGATATTGTTTCCCTGAAAGATGGCGTGTATGCGGCAAGCACCGATCCATTGCGGGTTCTGAAAGAGATCTCGCCACAAAGTCAGAACCTGATGCCCGATCGCCGTCTAGGGTATCGCGCACCGACTGTGGTGACCGATACGACCGGTGTCGCAATGCTCAGCACGGCTTCGCGCGTCACGGTGGCGGATTGGCTGATCGTCGGATACATCCCGACCGATGAAGCCTTCGCGCCGGTGCGAGGGGTGGCTGACCGTATCTACACCGGCGCAATCCTGATCACCTTTTTTGGCGGTTTGCTGATATGGCTCCTGCTGCGGCGCGAACTGGCGCCGGTCGAGTCGGCGTCCAGGCAGATTGATGAAGGGGGCGGTAGCTTACACATCATGAAACCGCTGGCGGTCATCGGAAGCCGGGAGATTCGCACGCTGCTGGAAAGCTTCAATCGCATGCATAAAAGAGTGCTGGAGAAAAACGAGATTATCCGGCTTGAGCGTGACCAGCTGGAATCGACCTTGGGCGAACTCAAGCAGGCTGAAGAGTCGTTGCAGGCGCTCAACCAGGATCTGGAAAATAAAGTGGAAGCACGTTCCAAGACGCTCAGCGATCTTTATCAAGTGCTCAAGGAAGTGCTGGAATCCTTGCCTTTCGGCGTCGCGGTCTACGACGAAAAACGCCGGCTTGTTTTGCGTAATGCGCTCTATGGCGTCTTAATGGAGTTCCCGCCTGAACTGCTGGAAAAAGAACCTGTGCTGTTTCCGGATGTGATCCGTTACACCTTTGATCGGGGCGATTATCCGAACCGGCAATTCGATGAGGTCTTATCGAGCTTCCTGGTGATAATGGATGAGCATCAGGAAGTATGCTTCGACCGCTATCTGGCCAGTGGCATTGCCCTGGAAATCAAGACCCGTTCGATTTCAGCCGATTGGACGTTAATCACTTACCGGGACATCACGGCACAGAAAGTGGCCGAGAAAACACTGGAAGAAGCCAAGCGCGTGGCCGAGGCGGCAACCGAAGCGAAAAGCGGTTTCCTGGCGCATATGAGTCATGAAATCCGCTCGCCGATGAACGCGATTATCGGTTTGGCCTATTTGCTTGAGAAGGCGGGTTTGCCAGCCGAATCCGATGCATTGGTCCGCAAAATCAGCATCGCCGGCCGTTCGCTGCTGAGCATCATCAACGATATTCTCGACTTTTCCAAAATCGAAGCGGGGCGCCTCGAACTTGAGCACGTTCCTTTCAGCCTGGATACGGTACTCGATAATCTCGCCACCATCATGAGCGTTAATGTGGGAAGCAAGGATATCGAGCTGATTATTACGCCGCCCGAGAACCGGGTCGACCGCTTGATTGGCGATTCGTTGCGACTCGAACAGATTCTCATCAACCTGTTGGGAAATGGGATCAAGTTTACCGATCGCGGTCATGTCGAGCTGAATGTCAGCATCGTCGCTTCTTCTGATCGGCAGATCAGCCTGCGCTTTGCGGTGCGCGATACCGGTATCGGTATTTCCGTGGACAAGCAGAAGGAAATCTTCGAACCTTTCTCGCAAGCGGAAAGTTCGACCACACGCCACTTCGGCGGTACCGGCCTGGGCCTGACCATCAGCCGGCGGCTGGTGGTCATCATGGGCGCAGAAATGGTGGTCGTCAGCGAGCCCGGTCACGGCAGCGAATTTTCGTTTTGCCTGACGTTCGAGCGCGCCCCGGAGATTGATTTATCCGTACCGGGAATGGCAAATCTCGACATTCTGATTGCCGACGATAATCCCATCGCCCTCGAAGCGTTGCGCCGTACTACGGCCGCACTGGGTTGGAATGCAAACGTCGTGGATTCTGGCGCCGCAGCACTGAGCTCTGTGCTGGCGCGCCGTAATCAGGAATCGGGCCAGTCGGGCCAGGTGATTGTTCTCGACTGGAAAATGCCGGGTATGGATGGGCTTGCTACCGCGCGCGCGATACGCGAAGCGGTCAGCGACGACATGCTCGGTCCCATTATCGTGATGGTTACTGCCTATTCGAGTGAGGAATTGCTGGCTTCAAGCGATAGCAAGATGGCCGATGCCGTATTGACCAAGCCGGTGACGCCATCGAGTCTCTATAACGCTGTCGCCATGGCGCAGCGGGCGCGTTTCGGCGTTGAGGAGAAGCCGGAAAGCCGGCCAGGCCAACGACTTGACGGCATACGGATGTTGATTGTCGACGATACCGAAATCAATCGCGAAGTTGCGATACGTATTTTTGCCGGCGAGGGCGCGCAGGTGTCGCTTGCCAACGATGGCCGTGAAGCGGTGGATTGGTTGTTGATGCACGCAGGTGAGGTCGATATTGTGCTGATGGACGTGCAAATGCCGGTGCTCGATGGTCTGGGCGCGACGCGTCTGATCCGCAGTGCG
>JAQGNR010000157.1 GCA_028291765.1 Herbaspirillum sp. | reverse complement strand
GATAACTTACCGGCGGTGCGGCAGGTTGCTGCCGGATTAAGTTTTCCGGTCGGATTGCTGGGCAGCGCATGGGCTGGCGACTACGGACGGATGTGGCGCATTCCGGTCAGCTTCACCATCGACCGTGGCGGCCTCCTGGTCGACAATGGCTGGGATGATCAGGAGCCGGTCTGGACTTCTGAGCGCCTGGAACGTATTGTCACGCCGCTTCTTAAGAAATGACATATTTCTGACACGCAAGCCCCGCAAGCAACTAGCGGAAACCGTTATCAGCCTTGGCTGTTAGCGGTTTTTTTGCATTCAGCATCATATATTGGCCATCTCCCCCCTTCGCATTCGCGCATGTCATCAAACTGACACACTGCGTTCACACGCCGGACATATTCGATAGCGATACTCTGCGCTTGATGTCCCAGGTCTCCAGCTTGTCCCGCACCAATGGAACGATGCATTTCGCCCCCCAAGGCAGATCGGCTACAAACATGATTGTTCAAATCCAGGGTTTGTCGAAGACATTTCGCGGTGGTTTTACTGCGTTGCACCAGATCAATTTGTCTTTCAAGGCTGGCGAAATGGTCGCGTTGATCGGGGCTTCCGGTTCCGGGAAATCGACCTTGCTGCGCCATTTGTCCGGTTTGACGACAGCCGATCCCGGCGCTGGTGAAATTCTTGTCGATGGCCGCTCGGTACAGCGCAACGGCGCGATCGATCGCAATATCCGCGCCGTGCGCGCCAACATCGGATTTATCTTCCAGCAATTCAATCTGGTCGGCCGCTTGCCGGTGCTCACTAATGTGCTGACCGGCGGCTTGTCGCGCATGCCGTTGTGGCGCAGCTGTTTCAAAATATTCACCAAGGAAGAAAAGGCATTGGGCTTGGAAGCGCTGGCGCGGGTGGGTATTTCCGATCACGCTTATAAGCGGGCCTCGGCCTTGTCCGGCGGTCAGCAGCAACGCGCAGCCATTGCGCGCTGCATCGTGCAAAAAGCGCGCATCGTACTGGCCGATGAGCCGATCGCATCGCTGGATCCGGAATCGGCGCGGCGCGTCATGCAAACATTGGCAGACGTGAATCGCGAAGACGGCGCCACCGTGATTGTGTCATTGCATCAAGTCGATGTCGCCTTGCGTTTCTGCGCGCGCACGGTGGCCTTGAGCAAGGGGCGCGTGGTGTATGACGGCCCGTCCAGCGCATTGACCGAGCAAATGTTGCGCGACCTTTACGGCACCGAAGCCGAAGATATTTTAGGCGGATCGAATACCTTGACCCGTCCCAGAGTCGAGGTCCCCACGATATTCGATACCGCAACAGCGATGGCGGCGTTGGCTTGAATAGTCAGCCATGAAAAATGAAGTGATGCAGACGTAAATGTAGACATAAACGGCACGCATAAATTACCCAATAAATTGCCCGAATTGTCAGTCCCTTTAATCCCTAGTTGTTGTCCACTTATCAAGGGTTTTCTCATGTTTAAAAAAATAATTTCCGCTGCAGTCATGGCTTTTGCTGTACTGGCCGGCGGCGCGGCGCATGCGCAAGATGCCGACAAGTCGATCAACTTCGGCTTCATTTCAACTGAATCGTCGGCCAATCTGAAGCAGGATTGGCAGCCGATACTCGATGGCCTAAGCAAAAAATTGGGCGTGAAGGTCAATGCCTTCTTCGCCTCCGACTATGCCGGCGTCATTGAAGGCATGCGTTTCGGTAAGGTGCAAGTGGCATGGTTCGGCAATGAATCGGCGATGCAAGCCGTCGATCGCGCCAGCGGCGAAGTGTTTGCACACAAGGTCAATGCCGATGGTACGCAAGGTTATTACAGCCTGGTCGGCGTGCCCAAAGACAGCCCGATCAAGAGCCTCGACGATCTTCTGAAAAGCGCGAAGAGCTTGAGCTTCGGGATGGGCGATCCGAATTCGACTTCCGGCTTCCTGGTGCCGAGCTACTACGTTTTTGCCAAAAATAATCTTGACGCAAAAACAGCATTCAAAGCGATCCGCATCACCAATCACGAGGCCAATATTCTTGCCGTGGCCAACAAGCAAATCGATGCCGCCGTATTCGCTTCCGACACCATGGACCGCATCGTCGCCCGTCTGCCAGACATTTCGGAAAAAGTGCGCATTGTATGGAAATCGCCACTGATTGCTTCCGATCCGCTGGTATGGCGTAAAGATTTACCGCAGGAAACCAAAACCAAGATCAAGGAATTTTTCCTGAGTTTCGGCGCGCCAGGGCCGAATGCTGCGCAAGAACAGGCGCAATTGGGCAAATTGAATCTGAAAGGCTTCGCGGAGTCCAGCGATGCGCAACTCAAGCCAATTCGTCAGCTCAATCTGTTCAAGGATAAAACCAAGCTGGAAGCCGATAGCAGCATCAACCCTGATGAGAAGAAAACCAAGCTGGAAGACATCAATCGCAAACTGGCCGTCCTGGAAAAACAATAAGCAATGACCAACGCCGCCTCAGCGAAAATTCGCGCCGCCGTTGTATTGCCGGCGCCGCCCAAACAGCCGATAGGCCGCACGCTGTTTTGGGCCGTGCTGGCGGCGATCCTGATCGCGTCCTGGAAAGGCGCGGACATGCGGCCGCTGGATTTGCTGCGGGACGGCGGCAATATGGCGACCTACGCCGTCAGTTTCTTCCCGCCGGATTTTCATGATTGGCATACCTATCTGAGCGAAATGCTGGTGACATTGCAGATCGCTGTGTGGGGTACTGCTTTGGCGGTGGTCTGCGCCGTGCCGTGCGGTTTGCTCGCTTCGGCCAATATTGCACCGCCCTGGATCAGCCAGCCGGTACGCCGTTTGATGGATGCGGCGCGCGCGATTAATGAAATGGTGTTTGCGATGCTGTTTGTCGTGGCGGTCGGATTGGGGCCGTTTGCCGGTGTGCTGGCCTTGTTTGTGGCAACCACCGGGACTTTATCGAAACTGTTTTCCGAAGCGGTCGAAGCGATCGATCCGCAGCCGGTCGAGGGCATCCGCGCCACCGGTGCTTACGCGCTCGAAGAGATCGTATTCGGCGTGCTGCCGCAGGTTCTGCCGCTCTGGATTTCGTATACGCTGTATCGCTTCGAGGCGAATGTGCGCTCGGCAACTGTGCTCGGCATGGTCGGCGCCGGCGGCGTCGGCGAGATTTTGTGGGAATTGATTCGCGGCTTTGAATATGCGCAGACCTGTGCGGTGTTATTGATGATCGTCGTGTCGGTGTCGCTGATCGATTTGGCGTCTTCGCGCTTGCGTAAATTGTTTATCTAAACGCGTTTAATGTTGGTTCATCAGATTTGTGTGGGTACTTTAAAATCCTTTAAGTTTTACCTGTCGAAGGGAGGATCACCTCCGAGGCAAAATTCAAAGAATACCCACATAAAACTCGGATGAGCCTTAAATATTCTTTGCAGTCCACGCGGCGCTGAAAATTTCCAGCAGTCGGTGGCCTGCGATCTCCAGCGGTCCGCTATTGTCGATGTGCGTAACGCCATCCTTTTTTTCCGCGTTGAATGCTGTGATCCTCTGCAAGCGGTTTTCCAGCGCTGCGCCGGTTTCGCGGCTGCGGCCCTCGATGCGTTGTTTGATCGATGCGGGATCGGCGCTGATCCAGAGTATTTCTGCCTCCGGGAATAATTGACGTAATTGCGGTATGTATTCGCGCGAGCCGTTGACGACTACGTCGCGGCCTGCTTTCAATTCGGCTTCCATCTCGCGGCGTATGCCGTAACAAGTATCGTTGGCTTGCCAGATCATGCTGAAATGGCCGGCTTGCGTGGCATGCTGGAATGCAGCTTGCGTCATCGGCTCGTGCGCTTCGCTGGCGTGGGCTGGACGGGTGATGCTGCGCCGGGCGAACACCGGGCCGAGGCCGGCCGGCAGCCGGGTCTTCACCCATTCCAGCAGCGAATCCTTGCCCACGCCGGATGGACCGACCACGAAAAAGAGCCGGCCCGACGCCGGCAGGCCGGATGTATTGGCTGCATCGGCAGCATCGCCGGCATGCGAAACAGGATGTTTTGAAAATGGCAGCCGCTGCCAGAGGCGCATCGGCGCGCCCGGTGCAGGTTCTTTAAAAATAGCCAGACCGTCTATCGTCAACGGCGTTGCCAGCGCTTCGGCGAAACATGCGCCGGCGGCAATGCCGATCGCAGCTGCGGCATCTGCATGGAGGGCCGTCAGCATACCGGTCAGGGTCATATGAAAGCGATATTCTTCCTCTGTATACGGATAGCCCCAGCGTGCGATCAGGGCTTCCCGGCGCGGCGTTAAATCGGCGTTGCGGCGTTTGGCTAATTCTGCTGCCGAAGGCGCGGCTCTGAGCAGATCGAAATAACTGGTGCAGCGCATGGCCAATGCGCTGATCTGCTCCCGGCTGTTGCGGTCGATGGTTTGCAGGGCCAGAAAATTACTTAATGTATGGATGCCGATGCCCTCGATCTGCAGCGTTTGCTGCTCGGCGGCGAAGGCTTGCGCCATCGCCAGCAAATGCGCTTCCGAAAAACCTTCGGCCAGTTGAAACGGCGCTTTTAAGGTAGCGTGAAAACCGTAGCGGCGCGGATCGGTCGTGATCTGCCTGAATGCATCCGGCGAAATGCCTGCGATGGCGGGCTGCCGGCACTCGGCGCCGGTCTCGGCGTCGCGCCCCAGCCAGTGGCTGCCGGCAGTCCACCAGGCTGAATTTGCCGCAGGGGCGAAATAGATGGCATAGCGTGTTGTATCGGTCATTGAAAAAGGGGGGGGCGTGAGTAGATTTTGGGATAGAGGTGATCCTTCCTTCGATACGCTGCGTTACTCAGGACTGTCGGAAAAGCACGCTTCGCTACTCAGGACGAACGGGTTTTTGTGAAAATTTTAAAGAAAAACCGTTAAATTTTCTATAGCGTATGCGCCAATTGTTACCGCATCTTGACATTTCCGCAACGCACTATCGATGAATGAGTTCCACATGTCGAAGATATATGGCAATGTCATCAAGCCTTCATATTTGGATGTTGAAATATAACAATGAAATCACAAACAATCGCATCGACTCCACAGGGGCGTGCGCAATGGATGTCACTGCTGGCAAAGGCGCCAAGCGCTATATTGGCCGAAACGGTAGCCCAATATACCCGGCAGCACGGTTCTCTCCCTTCCTATGTCTGGCTACGCCGTCCCGAAATCGGATTGGCGATGGTGCGCGCGCGCACCGGCGGCACCGGTCAGCAATTCAATCTCGGCGAAATGTCGGTGACGCGTTGTGCATTGCGGCTGTCGTCCGGCGAGATGGGCGTGGCTTATGTCGCCGGCCGTGATGCGCAGCATGCGCAATGGGCGGCGATTTTCGACGCCTTGCTGCAAAGCGATGCGGCAGCGCAAGTCGAGCAAATCGTGCTGGAACCGATAGGGCAGGCGCTGGCGGCGCGACGGGCGCTCACCGAAGCCCGCGCCGAAGCGACGCGGGTCGATTTCATGACGATGGTGCGGGAAGAGAATGAATGAGGAATCAATGAGCGCTATTCTGGAAAGCGAATTGCTGCCGGCGTGGGACGATCCGGTGCATGACACGCAAGCGACCTTTCGCATCGTCCTCAAAGCATTGTCCGAACCAGGTTTGATACAAACCATTGCAAAAGAGGTGCAATGCCCCGCACCGATGTTTGCATCGACCGCGGCGCTATGCCTGACGCTGGCCGATTTCGAGACCACGGTTTGGCTGGACCGCGCAGCCAACAATGCGGCACTGATTGCATATTTGCGTTTTCATTGCGGCTGCCGTTTGGTCGGCGCGATGGACGAAGCGGCCTTTGCCGTTATCACCGATGCGCGCCAACTGGGCGCCGAAAATGCATTGGAAAAATTCGCGCAGGGAACGATGGAATATCCGGATCGTTCGACCACATTATTTGTACAGACGCCGGGACTCGACGATGGGCCGACACGCTATCTATCCGGTCCGGGAATCGCGCATAGACATGCGATCAACGTGAGCGGTCTGCCGGATAATTTCGACGCGATGTGGCAAAAGAATGTCGCTGGATTTCCGATGGGCGTCGATCTGGTGTTTTGTCACGGATCGCGTATTCTCGGCCTGCCGCGCACGACCGCTATTGCCCCTTAAATGTTGCATAGTGAATTCCCCGTTTGATGGAGTGACGCAATGTATGTAGCAGTCAAAGGTGGCGAACGAGCCATTGAAGCATCCTATCTGGCATTGGCGCGTGCCCGGCGTGGCGATACGGCGCTGCCGGAATTGTCGATTGCCCAGATTCGCGAGCAAATGCCGTTGGCGGTGGCCCGCGTGATGACCGAAGGCTCGTTGTACGATCGGGATCTGGCGGCGCTGGCGATCAAGCAGGCCAGTGGCGATTTGCTGGAAGCGGTTTTCCTGTTGCGCGCCTATCGCACCACATTGCCGCGGCTGCTCTCAACGCTGCCGCTGGATACCTCGAAGATGACCATCGAGCGCCGCATTTCCAGTACCTTCAAGGACGTGCCCGGCGGTCAGGTTCTGGGCGCGACTTACGACTACACGCAGCGCCTGCTGGATTTTTCATTGGCGGCGGAATCCGGTTTGCAGGTGGCCGATGCCGCGCCAACGGCTGCTGCGAGGGCGCAGGAAAATACACAAGAAAATACGCAAGACAGTACGCAAGACAGCCGCCGCGTCATGCCCCGCGTGCTGGACTTTCTGAATGCGGAAGGCTTGATCCAGCAGGAGCCGGTGCCGCCAGGCGATCCGGCCCCCGGCGATCTGACACGCGAGCCGCTGGCGTTCCCCGCGCAGCGCGATATCCGCCTGCAAAATCTGGCCCGCGCCGATGAAGGCTTTGTGCTGGCGATGGCGTATTCGACGCAGCGTGGTTATGCCAATACGCATCCGTTTGCCGGCGAAATCCGGCACGGCAGCGTGGCGGTCGAGGTGATCCCGGAAGAGCTAGGATTCGCCATCGAAATCGGCGAGATCGACATCACAGAGTGCCAGATGGTGAACCAGTTTTCAGGCTCGCATACCGAAGCCGCCTGTTTCACGCGCGGTTACGGCTTGACCTTCGGCTACAACGAGCGCAAGGCGATGGCGATGGGTTTGATGGATCGATCCTTGCGTTGCGAGGAGCTGGGCGAAGAGGCCAGCGCGCCGGCGCAGATGGCCGAGTTCGTGCTGTATCACTCGGATAATGTCGAAGCATCCGGTTTTCTGCAGCATTTGAAGCTGCCGCATTATGTGGACTTCCAGTCCGAACTCAATCTGGTGCGGGCGCTGCGCCGTCAGACGGCTCAGGCTGCCGATGTCGCCACCGCTGCCAACGCAATCGCCGCCGAAGAACAATTTCCCGATGCGCCGGCATCGGATGCACAGAAAGCGGCATGATGGAATCTGTCATTGAGCAACAACAGCAACAATATGCGCAGGCCGCCGTGGAACCGGAAGCCGGCTACAATTTCGCCTTTTTGGACGAGCAGACCAAGCGCATGATTCGCCGCGCTATTTTGAAGGCGGTCGCCATTCCCGGTTATCAAGTGCCGTTCGGCGGGCGTGAAATGCCGCTGCCGTATGGCTGGGGCACGGGCGGTATTCAAATAACCGCTGCGGTGTTGGGACGGCATGATGTGCTCAAGGTGATCGATCAGGGTTCCGACGACACCACCAACGCGGTCAATATTCGCCGCTTTTTCCGCCGCACCGCAGGCGTCGCAACGACCGAACGCACCACCGACGCAACCTTGATCCAGACCCGCCACCGGATTCCGGAAACGCCGTTGTCGTCCGGCCAAATCATGATTTATCAGGTCCCGGTTCCCGAGCCGCTGCGCTGGCTGGAGCCGAGCGAACAGCAGACCCGCAAGCTGCACGCAATGGCCGATTACGGTTTGATGAGCGTCGGCTTATACGAAGACATCGCGCGCCTGGGCAAGATCGCCACTTCTTACGATTACCCGGTGGTGGTCAATAATCGCTACATGATGCGGCCCTCGCCGATTCCGAAATTCGACAATCCGAAACTCGATCGCAGCCCGGCTTTGCAATTGTTTGGCGCAGGGCGCGAAAAGCGGATTTACGCAGTGCCGCCGTATACGCCGGTCAAAAGCCTGGACTTCGAAGATTATCCGTTTGAAATCGAAAGCTGGGAGCACAGTTGCAGCCTATGCGGTTCCGACGCCAGCTTCCTGGATGAACTCATCGTCGATGACCATGGCGCGCGCATGTATGTGTGCAGCGATTCCGATTATTGCCGGCAGCGGGTTGCCGCCCAATCCGCTACCTCCGGTGAGCCATCATGATGCCGTTTCAATCTTCCCCGCTTCAATCCTCCCCATTACTGGTGGCTGAAAACCTGAGCCATCGCTTTGGCGATTTCACCGCCTGCGACAATATCAATCTGCAGCTGTATCCCGGCGAAGTGCTGGGCATCGTCGGCGAATCCGGTTCCGGCAAAAGCACCTTGCTCAATTGCCTGGCCGGTCATCTTGCGCCTAGCGCCGGACAGGTATTGTTTTCGACCCGCCACGAAGGCGTGGTTGATCTGTACCGGATCAGCGAAGCGCGCCGCCGCCTGTTGTCGCGCACCGATTGGGGTTTCGTGCATCAAAGCGCGCGTGATGGCTTGCGCGCTAACGTATCGGCCGGCGCCAATGTCGGCGAACGCCTGATGGCCGTTGGCGCACGCCATTACGGACAGATCCGCGAAGAAGCGATGCACTGGCTGGAGCGGGTCGAAATCGATACCGGCCGCATTGACGATTTGCCGCGCAATTTCTCGGGCGGGATGCAACAGCGTTTGCAGATTGCCCGTAATCTGGTGACCAGGCCGCGCCTGATTTTCATGGACGAGCCGACCGCGAGTCTGGATGTCTCGGTGCAGGCGCGATTGCTGGATCTGTTGCGTCAACTGGTCTCGCAATTGCATGTCGCCGCGGTCATCGTCACGCACGATCTGGCGGTGGCCAGATTGCTGGCGCACCGGCTGATGGTGATGCGCCAGGGGCAAGTCGTCGAACAGGGATTGACCGATCAGGTGCTGGACGATCCGCAGCATCCGTACACCCAATTATTGGCCTCATCCGTATTGCAGGCTTAGGACGTATATGAATCAGGCACATCAGGCACATCAGCCACATCGGTCACGACGCATAGAAGTCCGGCAACTCTCGAAAACCTTTACCTTGCATCTGCAGGGCGGCCTGCAGATGCCGATTTTTTCCGGCGTCGATATGGATGTCGATGCCGGCGAATGCGTGGTCATTCACGCGCCCTCGGGGGCTGGCAAGAGCACCTTGCTGCGTTGCCTGTATGCGAACTATCGCGCCAGCAGCGGCAGCGTGAAAATCCGTCACGCGGCGCAAAATGGTGACGACTGGGTGGACCTGGCAAGCGCATCGCCGCAACAGGTGCATGCCGTCAGGAATGGTACATTGGGCTTCGTCACGCAATTTTTGCGCGTGATCCCGCGCATTTCGACGCTGGATCTGGTGGCCGAGCCGCTGATTAACCAAGGCACGGATGCCGGCGCCGCGCAGGAGCAGGCAAAAACATGGCTGTCGCGGCTGAAGATTCCAGCACGTTTATGGCAGGTTCCGCCGGCGACATTTTCCGGCGGCGAGCAACAGCGCGTCAACATCGCCCGCACCTTGATCAGCGATTTTCCCGTCCTGTTGCTGGACGAGCCGACCGCATCGCTGGATGAAGGCAATCGCGATACCGTCATCGCCATGATCGGCGAAGCACGCGAACGCGGCGCTGCGGTGGTCGGTATTTTTCACGATGACTATGTGCGCCGCGCGCTGGCGACCCGTTTGTTCCCGCTATAACAATTTCACAATTTCACAATCTCACAATCCTAATTTCAGTCTCCCATCCATCATGATCACTATCCGCAACGCCCGTATCGTCACTGCGCAAGAACAATTTATCGGCAGCCTGTCGGTGGCCGAGAGCACTATCGCCGGCATTGCAGCCGGCGCTTCTAATGTCGGTGAAGATTGGGAGGGCGACTATCTGCTGCCGGGCATGGTAGAGCTGCATACGGACAATCTCGAAAAACATTTGACGCCGCGTCCCAAGGTCAATTGGCCGATACTGCCGGCGATCATCGCGCATGACGCCCAGGTTGCCGCCGCCGGGATTACCACCGTGCTGGATGCGCTCGGCGTGGGCGATATGATGGATCCCGAAAGCGTGCGCAGCACAGCGGTCACGACCTGCATCGAAAATCTGCGCCGTGCACGCATGACCGGCGTATTGCGGGCCGATCACTTTCTGCATTTGCGTCTGGAACTGGCGGTGCAAAGCTTGCTGGAGATGTTTGCGCCCTATGTTAACGATCCGGCATTGAAGCTGGTGTCCCTGATGGATCACACGCCCGGGCAACGGCAGTGGACCAACCTTGAACACTATCGCGTCTATACCGCCGGCAAGCGCGGATGGAGCAATGAAAAAGTGGATGCAACGGTGGACGAATGCATAGAGCGGCAGGTCCTGTACGCCGCGGATAATCGCCGCCGCGTCGTCGCAAGTTGCAAAGCGGCCGGCAAGACCTTGGCAACGCACGACGACACTACCGCCGAGCATGTCCTTGAAGGCGTTGCCGAAGGCATCAGGATTTGCGAATTTCCAACCTCCCTGGACGCGGCCAAGACCGCGCGGGCGCATGGCTTGGGCATCATCATGGGTGCGCCGAACGTCATCCGGGGCGGATCGCACTCCGGCAATGTTTCTGCGGCGGGACTGGCGCGCGCCGATCTGCTCGATGTATTGTCATCGGATTATGTGCCGGCCAGCATGCTGCATGGCGCGTTCATGCTGCATCAAAAAGAAGGTCTGGATTTTTCGAAAACGATCAATATGGTGTCGCGCAATCCAGCCCGCATGATCGGTTTCGACGATCGCGGCGAAATTGCGACCGGCTTGCGCGCGGACTTTTTACGGGTACGTGTGATCGATGAGATTCCCATCGTGATGCAAGTATGGAAAGCCGGCCGCCGCGAAGTCTGAGCCATTCCGCAGAGTCGGCGTCCTCCGATCGGGGGCGCTGCGAGAGGAAGAAAAAGGAAGTAAAAGGAAGTAAAAAAATCGCGCAAAGCCTTTACGCCAGCGGCTTTACCCAGTTCAATGCGCCAAGTGTGTGCTGTCTGATACAAATTGAGTACAAAGCTGTTATGTGGTTTTGGTCTTTTCCACCTTAACATTGACGATACAGTTTTTCACCAGCGCTTCAAGCAGATGCAAGCAAGCAGGCTGCCGCAACCCATACTCGAATGAATAATATAGTAGAGGTTCTAATCGTCGATGACGACGCTGCAATCAGTGATTTGTTAATTGCATATCTCAGCGACTTCGGTATCCAGGCCAGCGCTGTTTGCAATGGCGAGCAAATGCGACAGGCGCTGGCGAACCGGCGCTTCGACATCATCATCCTGGATCTGATGTTGCCATCGGAGGATGGCCTTTCTTTGTGCCGCAGCATCAGGACGGTATCGAACATCCCGATTGTCATGTTGACCGCCCGCGCCGAGTCGTCCGACAAGGTGGCCTGCCTGGAAGTGGGCGCCGACGATTACGTGATCAAGCCCTTCGATCCACGCGAGCTGGTGGCGCGATTGCACACAATTTTGCGGCGCGCCGCCGGCAAACCGCAGGCGGTCGTTTTGCGCCCGCAGGCGTCCTCCACCGAGATCACTTTCAGCGGCTGGACATTAAATCGGACCACCCGGGAACTGACCTCGCCGCAACAATTGGTGATTTCGCTATCCAACGGCGAATTTCGCCTGCTCTGGGCGTTCGTCGAAAAGCCACGGGCCGTATTAAGCCGCAGCGAGTTGTTGAGCGCGGCGCGTGGGCGGACCATGGAAGCGTTCGACCGCACCATCGATTTGATGGTTTCCAGGCTGCGCCAAAAGCTGGAAGTCGATGCCAAGGCGCCACAGCTATTGCGCACCATTCGCGGTGAAGGCTATTTTCTGGATGCCGAGGTGAACCGATGAAGTTAAAGTTGGCGCGGATGAATACCCTGTTCATGCGCCTGTTTGCTTTGGCTCTTTTTTCCTTGCTGGCCAGTCATGCACTGACCTTAATGTTGATCTTCGGTGTCTTTCATCGTCAGCATCATGTTCAAGCAGGGCGGCCGCCCGGCTTTGGCATGGTCATGGGTATCGGTGTCGAGCTGCTGGCGGTGGTCTGCGTGGCCTGGTTCGCGGCGAAAATCATCGCCCGGCCGATCCAGCAATTGTCGAGCGCTGCAGCCGAACTGGGCGGCAATGTGGATCGCGCGCCGTTGCAAGAGGCCGGTCCGATCGAGGCCCGCCAGGCTGCGCGCGCGTTTAATCGTATGCAAAGCCGTCTGCGCGAACAATTGGCGGCCAGAGGACGTTTTCTGGCCGCGGTGTCGCATGATTTGCGCACACCGCTGACCAGAATCCGCCTTCGCGTGGAGCGCATCGCCGCCGATGAAACGGTGTTGATGTTACGCGCCGACGTTGCCGAGATGACAACCATGCTGGACGCTACGCTCGACTATTTGCGCGGCGAGGCACAGGTTGAGCCATGCGTCATGCTGGATATTCACTCTCTGGTCGTTTCGATGGCGGAGGACTATGCAGAGCAGGGATTTGCGATCGGCACCAGCGGGTCTGTTTCGCCCATGCCGGCGCATCCAAACTCGTTAAGGCGTGCATTGAGCAATCTCATTGAAAATGCGCTGCGCTATGGAAAGCAGGCGAATGTGGAATGCACCGAGCGCACGGAGGGCGTTACGATCACCGTCCGGGACCACGGTCCCGGCATTCCAGAGTGCGAATTGCAAGCCGTGTTTGAACCCTTTTATCGTCTTGAGCTATCCCGCAATAAGGGAACCGGCGGGGTGGGATTGGGTTTATCGATTGCGCGCGAAGCGATTCATCGCCATGGAGGCGCCTTAAGCTTGAGCAACGCCATAGGGGGCGGCCTCGTCGCGTCGATTTTTCTGCCGAGAAGCAATTCTGTTACCGAGGCGTAGAACGCACGTGTCTCGAATAATATTAAAAATATTCCGTTATAAGGGACATGATTCTTATATGTGGAACAACTGTATTGACACGGTCAAAGCGAAAACCCTATAGTTCGTCATCAAAACTGATGATAAAGGAATCGCTATGGGCAAGGAATCGCATTACAGCAGTACCAAACCGCGTGTCTTCCTGCGCGGTATTGCAGGCGCCTACAACCTGCAAGAGGAACTGGTCCGTCTGCGCAGCATGCCGCGCGTGATCAAGGGCACCGAGCTGGATTTCTCCGAAGGTCCGCAGTCGTTCAGCAAGCATTTTATTGAGCCGGTCGATGGTTATACGCAAACGCTGCATATCCATCTGGAAGAGTACGCTCCGGGCGGCCGCACGCAAAAACACGGTCACGTCAACGAAGCTGCGTTCTACATTCTGGACGGCACCGGCTATGAAATCCACGACGGCATCCGTTACGACTGGGATGCTGGCGATATCGCCATCGTGCATAACAACTGCGTGCATCAACATTTCAACAAAGACCCGGCCAAGCCGGCGCGTGCGCTGGTGTTGAAGCCGAAGCCGATGATGATGTTCATGAATTTGCTGTTCCAGAAACAGGTGATTGCACGGCCGAAAGAATCGACGGAATTCGGCCCTTACACACCGCGCAAGCTGGAAGAAGATTACAACCATCCGCAGTAATTTTACGAATTTCTTACGAATATCAAAGGAGCACATCATGGCATGGAGCGAATCGAAAGCCTGGTTGACAGGCGAACTGAACCAGGAGCTGTATCAGGATCTGCTGGATGACGCGGCGGCA
>JAQGNR010000150.1 GCA_028291765.1 Herbaspirillum sp. | reverse complement strand
GGTAAAGAAGGGAGGTGGCCGAAGGCCGCCGGAATGACACGAACGGAGCACAAACATCCGTCACAGCCCGCAACAGTCCGCCTTGCCCTTAATTTCGCTACAACAACAACAACAACAACAACTAAGGAAAAAACAAACTAAACATAATCTCCCCATCCGCCGCACAAGCCACCGTAGCATGGCCGCCATGCAACGCCATGATGGCCCGCACAATCGCCAATCCCAAACCATTTGATTCGGTATATTCGCTACGCGATTGATCGCCCCGATAAAAGCGATCGAACATCCGATCCAACTCGGCTTGCGGCATCGCTTCGGCGCGATTCCCGACCACCACCACCGAGCCATGCTCATGCGCATAAGCCTCAAGCCGGATGGTACTGCCGGCCACCCCATAGCGCACCGCATTGATCACCAGATTATTCACCGCCCGCCGCCACATGATGGCATTCGCATGCCCGATACCGCCGGCCTTGATATCGAAACGCATGCCACGCTCTTCGGCCATCCCCTCAAAATAATCCGCAATTTTAAGCAGCTCATCGGCCAGTTCCAGCGACACGCGCTCCACCGTCAGCGCCGCATGATCGGCATGCGCCAGGAAAAGAATATTTTCGATAATGCGCGACAAGCGGCTCAACTCTTCCAGATTCGATTCCAGCAATTGCTCGTACTCATCGGGCCGCCTGGCCTGCCCCAGCGTCACCTGCGTTTGTCCCATCAGAATATTGACCGGCGTGCGGATTTCATGCGCCAGATCGGCTGAAAATTGCGACAGATGCGCATAACCGGCCTCAAGCCGATCCAGCATCGCATTAAACGCACTGGCCAGACGGCGCAACTCCACCGGCGCGTCCTCCACATGCAAACGCGCTGTCAAATTAAGCGGCGTAATTTCCATCGCCTGCCGGCTCATTGCACCTAACGGCATCAAGCCGCGCCGCAAAACAACAAACCCGAAAACCGTTGTCAACAATACCGCCAACGCAACCGCGGCGATCACGCGCAGCAAATACTCATGCATCATGCGCGACTCTTGCGTCATGACATAGGCCGCCACAATTTCCACGGTATCGCTGTGATCACCCACTTCGGCCAGCGCCGCCACCCAGCGCACCCGCACCCCGTCGGCCCGCCTGCCATCGTGCAGATCGGTAATCCTCAGCGGCATGCCGATGGCCACGGAAGCCATTTGCGGCGGCGTCAAATGGCCCGGATTAACATTGATAAACGGCGCTTCGCCATGACGCCGGAAAATCCGCACATCCTGCTCATTGCCCAACATGCTTTCAAACAACGCCGGCCGCTGCTCCATTTGCTTGACGTTATATAAATCGTGCAACAAAGTACGGAAATGATCCACGCGGCCGATCAAGGTGTAATCCGCGCGCGTTTCCAATGCTTGCTGCGCCGACGAATACAAATACATGCCCAGACCGGTCACCACCAGGCAGGCGATCACAGCGAACAGCGCGGTGACGCCGGCCGTCAGCGTCCACGATTGCCGGATTTTCACGGCTGTGCCGAAAACATATAACCAACGCTGCGCACCGTATGAATCAGCTTCAGTTCGAACGGGGCATCGATCTTGGCCCGCAAGCGTTTGATGGCGACATCGACCACATTCGTATCGCTATCGAAATTCATATCCCAGACCTGCGATGCAATCACCGAGCGCGACAACGCTTCGCCCTGCCGTTTGATCAGCAAATGCAGCAACATGAATTCCTTATTGGTTAACACAATATTGATCCCTTGCCGGGTCACTTTATGGCGCAGCGGATCCAGCTGCAGATCGGCGACCTGAAAAAACTCGGCGTCGCGCACCACACCGCGGCGCAACAGAGTTTGGATGCGCAGCACCAGCTCCGTAAATGAAAACGGCTTGACCAGATAATCGTCAGCGCCCAGCCGCAGCCCGCGAATACGGTCGTCGATATGATCGCGCGCGGTCAGAAAAATCACCGGCGAATCGCATTTTTCGCGCAGTGCGCGCATCACTTCCCAGCCGTCCTTGCCGGGCAGCATCACATCGAGCACCACCAGATCGTAGGCACTTTCCAGCGCCATATGCAGACCGTCGACACCATTGCGGGCCAGATCGACTGCGTAGCCGGATTCGCGCAAACCCTTTTTGAGGTATGCCCCGGTTTTCGGATCATCTTCAATGACAAGAATGGTCATTCGCTTCCTTTACTTCACGCCGTCAGAGATGCATTTTAACAACGCAAAAGCGGCGCTTAATGACAAATTTGTCATTCAAAAGCCATTCGAATGACACGCTGCCGGACTAACATAGCATCATCAATCGCAGCATCACCAGGAAAAATGCCATGAAAACCAGCGCGCAATCCAACTCGATTTTCAAACCTCTCAGGCACAACCGTCGCCTGCAATGCTTGCTTCTGCTGCCGCTTCTGGTATTGACGCTGACCGGTTTGCAGCCGGCCTTCGCCGCCGAAGGCGCCGTCAAGATCCCGCCTCCCGCACTCGACCAGACCGTACAAGCCAATACCCCGCTTGAGAGCGTGGTGCTCGCCGGCGGCTGCTTCTGGGGCGTGCAAGCGGTATTTCAACATACGCTGGGCGTGACCGGCGCGGTCTCCGGCTATGCCGGCGGCGCCAAGGACACGGCACAATACGAGACGGTCAGCTCCGGCTCGACCGGGCATGCCGAATCGGTCAAGATCACCTTCGATCCGCACAAGATCAGCTTCGGCAAATTGCTACAGATTTATTTCTCGGTGGTGCAAGACCCGACCCAATTGAATCGCCAAGGACCGGACACCGGGACCCAATACCGCTCTGCCATTTTCTACAAAAACGATGAACAGAAACGCATTGCGACTGCCTACATCGCCCAGCTCGACGCCGCCAAAGTCTATCCGGCCCGCATCGTCACGCAAGTCGTACCCGATAGCGGCTTTTACACCGCCGAAGACTATCACCAGGATTTTGCAACGGTGCATCCAACACAGGGTTACATTGCGCGCTTCGATCTGCCGAAACTGGATGACTTGAAACGTATGTTCCCGAACGATTATCGTGTTGCGGCGGTGACTGTCTTTGCGCATTGATTGCTTAAGTTTTACCTCGGAGGTGACCCTTCGACACGGCCTGCGGCCTGCTCAGGGCGAACGGGTTTTTGTGAAAG
>JAQGNR010000149.1 GCA_028291765.1 Herbaspirillum sp. | reverse complement strand
CGATCGCGGAAATCGGTTTGCCGTCGATACGGGCCGATGTCGAATAGGCTTGTCCGCCAATTTCAATACGCGCCACATCGCGCAGCCGTACCACCGAACCGTCGGGATTGGCGACCAGCACGATCTTGCCGAACTCTTCGACGCTCGACAACTGGCCGGTGACGACCACGGTTGCCGAAATCTGCAGCGAGCCATCGCTAGGCAAATCGCCCAGCGTGCCGGACGCCACTTGCGCGTTTTGGGCTCTGATCGCGCTCGATACATCGTCCGGTGTCAGCTTGTAGCTATACAGCTTGGCCGGGTCGATCCAGATCCGCATGGCGCGCTCGGTACCGAACAATTGCGCGGTGCCGACGCCGGGTACGCGGCGGATTTCATTGAGCACGTTACGTGATGCGTAATCGCCCAGCGCAACCGGGTCCAGCTTGCCGTCTTCCGATGAGATGGTGACGAATTGCAGGAAGTTGCTGCGCGACTTGACGACTTGCACACCTTGTTGCGTGACCGAAGCAGGCAAGCGCGCTTCCACCCGTTTCAGCCGGTTTTGCACATCGACAGCGGCCAGATCGGGGTTGGTTGCGTTGGAGAAGGTGACTGTGATTGTCACAGCGCCGGGTTGACTTTGCGACTCGACATATTGCAAACCGTCGGCGCCGTTCAGTTCCTGTTCGATCAGGCTGGTGACGCTTTCGTCCATCGTCTGGGCGGTCGCGCCGGGATAGGCCGCGGTAATGACGATGGTCGGCGGGGCGATATTCGGATATTGGGATACCGGCAGTTTGGTAATCGACAAGGCGCCGGCGAGCATGATAAAAATCGCCAGCACCCAGGCAAAAACCGGGCGTGTAATAAAAAACGATCCCATTGGCGATCCTCTTAGTTTGCTTTAGTTTGTGCTGCGGGCGCTACTGCAGCCGGCTTTGGCTGGGCAGTCGGCGCGGCCGCTGGGGCCGCCTTGGACGGATTGTTCCACGCCACTGTGGTGACAGTCGCCCCCGGCTTGATTTTTTGCAGGCCTTCGACGATCACGCGGTCACCGGGTTTGACGCCGCTCTTGATAATCCAGACATCGCCTTGCGAAGTGCCGGTAGTCACCGGCTGCGCGAAGACTTTATTGTCGGCGCCCACCAGCATCACGACCGATCCGCCGACATCGCGCACCACCGCCTGTTGCGGCAGGACAATCGCGTTGTCATCGATGCCTTGTTCCAGCCGTGCGCGCACATACATGCCGGGCAACAACGTACGCTGCGGATTAGGGAATTCGGCGCGCAAGGTGATGGCGCCGGTGCTTTCATCCACGCTGATATCGGAAAACAGCAATTTGCCGGGCTGCGGATAAGGCTGGCCGTCGTCGGTCACCAGCGTGACTTTGGCTTGGCCATTGCCGATGGTTTTGAGTTTGCCGTCAGCCAATGCCTTCTTCAGGCGCAACACTTCATTGCTCGACTGCGTCAAATCGACATAAATCGGATCGAGTTGCTGAATCAGCGCCAGTTGCGTGACATCGGCTTGACCGACCAGCGCGCCTTCGGTCACCAAGGCACGACCGATGCGGCCGGAAATCGGCGCTGTGACGGTGGCGTAGCCCAGGTTCAGCGCCGCGGTCTGACGCGCCGCTTTGGCGGTGAGTACATCGGCTTCGGCGGTTTTCTGGGCAGCAATTGCATCATCGTATTCCTGCTTGCTGACCGCATTGATGGCCACCAGCGGTTCGTAACGCTTGGCTTTCGCCGCAGTTTGCGCCGCCGTGGCTTCGGCGCGCGCTTGCGCGGCCTGGGCGCTGGCAAAGGTTGCTTGCAACGGGGCCGGATCGATCAGGAACAAGACCTCGCCCGCCTTCACGTCGCTGCCTTCCTTGAAGGTGCGTTTGAGGATGATGCCGGGCACGCGGGCGCGCACTTGGGCGATACGCGTGGCTTCCAGGCGGCCTGGCAGCTCATCGGAAATCGAAATACGCTGCTGCGCTACCGTGACGATCGACACTTCGGGTGGTGGCGGCGCACCGGCATCAGGTTTTTTGCTGCAGGCGGCGATGACTGATAATGCGGCGACGGCCAGCGCAATGCGCGTGTAGCGACTAACTAAGCTCATAGAGATCTCGCACGGTAAAAAGTTGAATTGCCATCCGAACGATATCGGAGGGCAGGGAAAAAACAAAAAAATACAAAATATCTTGTAGGCCGCTGCACTGCACATAAAACAGATTACCGACAACTTGTGCCGATTGACATAACTATTGCAATCATATCGAGCAGCCTGATTAAATCCGATGCTATTATAACTACATACATTCACGAATGTATGTAATTGCTCGATATAAATATAATTGTAAATAGTGTTATCTGCAATATTGTAAAAAGCAGTCTTATAGGAATATAGGGTGGTAAGTCTATCGGCTTCAGTGTTCATACATTGAAGCCGATAGATGTTTTTACTTAACCGGATTGTCTTATGGCCAGAAATACCAAGGAAGAAGCACTGGAAACGCGTTGCCGGATTCTCGATGCGGCGGAGAACGTGTTTCACGCGTGCGGCGTTTCGCGCACGTCACTGGCCGACATTGCCACGGCTGCCGAGGTAACCCGCGGCGCGATTTACTGGCATTTCGAAAACAAGAGCGATCTGTTCAACGCCATGTGCGAACGGGTGCGCTTGCCGCTGGAAGCGATGAAGGAAGCCGATACCAAGCTGTTTGCCAACGATCCGATGGGGTTGCTGCTGAGCAGCGCAGTGCAAGTCATGCGACAGGTGGTGCATGACCGGCGTTCGCGCAAGGTATTCGATATTCTGTTTTTTAAATGTGAGTATGTCGAGCCGGACGATCCGATCGTGGTGCGCCAGCGCGAATGCTTCATGACCGCGAAAATAAAAATCAAGCAGATGCTGTTGGAGGCGGTAACGCTGGGTCAATTGCCGGCGGATCTGGATATCGATCTGGCCTATGTGATTGTGCACGCCACGTTTACGGGTTTACTCAACGACTGGTTGTTCGCGCCTGATAATTTTGATTTGTCGCGCAATGCGGAGAAATTGTTTGCGGCGGCGATTCATACGCTGCGGACGGCGCCGACCTTGCGGGAGGCTAAGGCTTAAAACCCTTTAAGTTTTACCTGTTGAGGTGATCCTTCGATACGCTTCGCTACTCAGGACGAACGGGGTTTGTTGTAGTGCTTAAAAAACCCCGTTCGTCCTGAGTAGCCGCAACGCGGCGTATCGAAGGATCACCTCAGCAGGTAAAACTTAAAGAATACCCACCGCAAATCCAGGCCAACCGCCTTAATACACCGCCACCGCCGGATCAACCTGCAGCGCCCAGGCATGGATGCCGCCAGTAAGATTAGTGATATTGGTAAATCCCTGCCGCTCCAGAAACGCCGCCACTTGCATGCTGCGGGCGCCGTGATGGCAGATGCAGACGATGGCCGCGTCGGGATCGAGTTCCTGCATCCGCGCCGGAATGGTATTCATCGCAATCGGCACCGAATCCGCAATACTGCATTTTTCGAATTCCCAAGGCTCGCGCACGTCCAGCAGCACCGGTGCGGGGCGGATGGTGTCGGCGATCCAGTTCGCCAGTTCAGGGGCGCTCAGATGTTGCATAGCGTGATTCCAGAGGTCAAATTCAGAATGTGAAGTGAGATGGCTGCGTGGCTGCGTGAAGCGGCTTGATCACGGTCTCGAACAGGTTGAGGGTATCGTAAACCCGCTCTGCGGTGCGGGTGATGACTTGGGCCGACATCGCCGGCGCTTGCCCGATAAACGCGACAATACGTCCACCGATCTTGATCTGCGACAAAAAACTTTCCGGCAGGAACGGCAGCGAACCGGAAATAACGATGACATCGTATTCGGCTTCGCCTGCGGTCCAGCCCTGCGCCCCATTGCCGAGCTGCACATCGACATTGGTAATGCCGTAAGCCGACAGATTCTGCTGCGCCAGCGAGCGGATCGCCGGATCGATTTCCACGCTGGTGACATGCCGCGCCTTATGCGCCAGCAGCGCCGCCATATAGCCGGAGCCGGTACCGATTTCCAGCACATGTTCATGTTTTTTAACCGCCGCGGCTTGCAGGACGCGCGCTTCGACTTTGGGCTGCAGCATGTTTTCGCCGCCCGGCAATGGGATTTCGGTATCCATGAACGCCAGCCCCTTATAGGCCGCCGGCACAAAATCTTCGCGTTTGACGACCATCAACAGGTCCAGCACATCCTGCTCCAACACATTCCAGGGGCGGATCTGCTGTTCGATCATGTTGAAACGGGCTTGTTCAATGTTCATGTGAGGGGCTCAATGGCAAGGGAAATTAAAATAATGCGGCATTTTATCAAACGCCGGCGGCATCCGCGACGCGATGACGACAAAGACGACGATGACGAGATGATACCGCCAATTAGGGCAACGTTGACTAAGTGCGATGGGCGGCCAATTTCCCCTGCGATTGACGGCGGAGATAGGCCGTGGCTTATCAAGAACTTCGCTCGTGAATATTCGCGTTTGGCTGTTAAAATATTATTCGGATTGCAATTAGCACTCCGGCGCAAAGGCATCGCATTGAATGCTACCGAAAAACCCAAGAAGAATTCTGATGCCAACTTCCAGTGCAATTCACAAACAGTCTCTTGGACTGGGTGCCAAACTGTCAATTAGTGTTCTTCTCGTGGTCAGTGTCGTATTCGGTCTGTTTGTCGTCGCGATTACCTATTCTCTATCCAATATTGTGGAACAGCGTGCAAACGTTGACGTGGCCGACAAGACCGCGTTGCTAGTGACACTAGTGGAATCCTCCGACAAGGATTTACGCGATCGCGTCGGCGGATTGGTGAAGGTACTGAGAAATAGTTTGCGGGGCCAATTCGATACCGGGCCAACACCGGTCGACATCAATGGTAAGCCTGCGCCCAATCTGCAATTGAATGGAAAATCGCTCGATCTGGATTTCAGCCTGGTGGATCAGTTTTCGGCATCGACCAATGGGGTCGCTACGATATTTGCCAAATCGGGTGATGACTTCATTCGTGTGACAACGTCCCTCAAAAATGACAAGAATGAACGCGTCATCGGCACCATGCTCGATCACGCGCACCCCGGCTATGCCGCCGTCATGAAAGGACTCAGCTTCGTCGGTTCTGCGACGCTGTTCGGTCGTCAATATATGACGGAATATGATCCCATTCTGGACGCCGCCGGCAAAGTCATCGGATTGGCCTTTGTCGGGCTAGACTTTACCGACTATCTTGCCAATTTGAAAAATACAATTCGTTCGCTGAAAATCGGCGACACCGGTTATTTTTATGTGCTGGACGCGCGCGCCGGGAGTACGCTTGGCAACCTGATCGTGGCCCCGGCAGCCGAGGGCAGCAACATTCTGGATTCCACCGATGCCGACGGTAAAGCGTTTATCAAAGAAATTCTGGAAAAGAAAAACGGCGTGATCAGTTACCCGTGGATTAACCATGCACTGGGCGAAACAAGGCCGCGAGAAAAAGTGGCGGCCTACGCTTATCTCAAGAATTGGAACTGGGTCATCGCGGGCGGCACGTATGTCGACGAGTACACCGCAGGCGTGCGCCGGCTGCGTAATCTGTACATCATGATCGGCGCTGTGCTGGTGCTTCTCATTTCAGGCGCCTTGTATCTGCTGATTCGCCGCATGGTGACAACGCCGCTGCGGCTGGCGACCGAAGCCGCAGAATCGCTCTCCGATGGCGACCTGCGCATCGCGCTCAAGATCGATGGGACCGATGAAATGGGTCGCCTTATGCTATCGATGAACAAGATCGGCAATAACTTGGCCGATGTGGTCAGTAAAGTGCGGCACGGCTCGAAAAGCGTGGCCCATGCCAGCCGCGAGATTAGCGAAGGTAACAACGATCTATCATTACGTACCGAGCAACAGGCCGGTACTCTGGAAGAAACCGCCTCGTCGATCGAAGAACTGACATCAACGGTCCGGGCCAATGCCGATAACGCGTTACAAGCCAACGCACTCGCCGTCAACGCCTCGGAAGTTGCCGGTCGCGGCGGCGATGTAGTGTCCCAAGTCGTGACGACCATGGGATCGATTAACACATCGTCCCGAAAAATCGTCGACATCATCGGTGTCATCGACGGGATCGCTTTTCAGACAAATATTCTCGCTTTAAATGCGGCGGTAGAAGCTGCGCGCGCCGGCGAACAGGGCCGCGGCTTTGCGGTGGTTGCTGCAGAAGTCAGAACGCTGGCGCAGCGATCTGCCGCTGCTGCGGGCGAAATCAAGACATTGATTGCAACCTCGGTGGGCGCGGTAGATGCGGGATCGAAACTTGTCGACCAGGCGGGCGCCACGATGACAGAAATTGTCAGTAGTATTGGCTCCGTCAGAGACATCATGCGTAAAATAACGACCGCATCTGCAGAGCAAAGCCTGGGTATTGAACAAGTCAATCGTGCGATCACTGAAATCGACAACGCCACGCAGCAAAATGCTGCATTGGTCGAACAGGCTACTGCGGCGGCAGTCGCAATGACGGAGCAAGCGACCAAGCTCGAACAGCTTGTCAGTGTCTTTAAGCTCGATACGCATCTTGCATTGCCTTAGCGCTTTTCCATGGCTTATCGATGACGACGCAAAACGCCGATTTCGCAATCCGAGCGCCGTTGCGCGCGCCGCAGTGCCGTTCCGATTGCGGCGCTTGCTGTATTGCACCATCCATCACCAGCCCGATTCCCGGCATGCCGGATGGCAAGCCGGCCGGGGTGCGCTGCGTTCAGCTTGGGGAAGATTTGCGTTGCCTGATTTTCGGCAAGCCGGAACGTCCGGCCTTCTGCGGCGGTTTGCAGCCGTCGCTTGAAATGTGCGGCGTTGACAGAGTGGCGGCGACTCATTGGTTGACGCAGTTGGAGGTGTTAACCCGTCCAGGCGATGGGCGCTAA
Organism: Herbaspirillum sp.; assembly: GCA_028291765.1. Taxonomy (GTDB): domain Bacteria; phylum Pseudomonadota; class Gammaproteobacteria; order Burkholderiales; family Burkholderiaceae_D; genus Herbaspirillum. The sequence goes on along the minus strand of JAQGNR010000149.1, from coordinate 246 downwards.
CACTAAAGCATTCGGGGCTATTTGATGTGACAGGGCAGGTAAATAAACCGTCCGTGCAGGCGCACGGTAGAATGGCGCGATTATCGGATTGAGTGATCTTGTATTGATCAATTTTGTACCGCCTTCGGCGTATTCTTCCTGCAGAATTTTGTGTTGGTACTTTTTAAATTCTTTAGGTTTTACCTATTGAGGTGATCCTTCGATACGGGCTTTGCCCTACTCAGGACGAACGGGTTTTTGTGAAAA
>JAQGNR010000146.1 GCA_028291765.1 Herbaspirillum sp. | reverse complement strand
TTATGGATTTAAAGAAAATTTGCAAACGACTGATTTTCTTTAGCGCCATAAAAAATCGTTCGTTTGGGTGAGGGGTACAGCCCCTGCTTTTTAAAATAGGGCACAGCCCCTGCCTTTCCAGACTAGCCTGCGTAGCGCAGCGGATCGAAGGAAGGATTACCTCAGGCCTCAGGTGTTACTCAGCGCATTCGAAAGCAGTTTCGCCGTGATATCGACGATCGGAATCACCCGTTCGTAAGCCATCCGCGTCGGCCCGATCACGCCCAGCGTGCCGACGATGCGCCCGCCCTGTTGATACGGCGCGGTGACAATACTCATATCTTCCATCGGCACCAGTTGCGATTCGCCGCCGATAAAAATCTGCACACCGGTCGCTTTACTGGAAACATCCAGCAATTGCATCAAGCCGGTTTTCTGCTCGAACATTTCGAACAACTTGCGCAGCGACGTCATATTCGATGATAAATCGGTCACGCTGAGCAAATTGCGTTCACCGGAAATAACCATCGTTTCGCTGTCGTCGCTCATGGCGTCGCTGCCGGTTTCGACCGCCGCCTGCATCAGCCGCGTCATGTCGTCCTGCAGTTCGCGCAATTCGGTTTTCAGACGCAGCCGCACATGCTCGAAACTCAATCCGCCGTAGTGAAGATTAATGTAATTGGCCGATTGCACCAATTGCGCAGGGGTGTAATCGACATCGGTCAGCAACAGGCGATTTTGCACATCGCCATTCGGACTGACGATGACCAGCAGGATGCGTTTCTCGGACAAGCGCAGAAATTCGATTTGCTGGAATACCGATTCACGGCGCGGCGTCAGCACCACGCCGGCGAATTGCGATAGCGACGACAAGACCTGCGCCGCATTAGCAATGATTTTTTGCGAAGAATGCTGAAAACCGCTCCCCTGCATGCGCGACACCAGCACATTTTCATCGATCGCTTCAACCGTCAGCAAGGTATCGACGAAGACGCGATAACCGCGCGGCGTCGGCACCCGGCCAGCCGACGTATGCGGACTGGCGACAAAACCCATTTCCTCCAGATCGGCCATCACATTGCGAATCGTCGCGGGCGACAATTCCAGACCCGAGATCTTGGAAAGCGCCCGTGAACCGACCGGCTGGCCATCGGCGATATAACGCTCGACCAGGGCTTTCAACAGGGTTTGCGCGCGAGTATCTAATTGCATGGCGGTAATTGCATGACGGATTTAGGCAAGCACAAATGAAATAACGAGGACAGTTAATGCGTGATAAACAGCAAAACCATATTATGCACCCTGCGCGCCCTCCATAGTCTGCATAGTCTGAACAGACGTCAGCCAGGCTTCCAATTGCTCCAGATTGATGCAGACCGCATCCGGCGCAATATCGGCCGGCAATGCGCGCCCGAAGCGATTGATCCAGACCGCCCGCAGGCCGGCCTGCTGCGCCCCGACGATATCGGCCGCCAGATCGTCGCCGACGTAGACCGCCTCGGCCGGCCGCACGCCCAGCGCCGCGCAGGCATGCTGGAAAATGGCCGGATCGGGCTTGGTGCTGCCGAATTCACGCGCGGCGACCGAAACCCGGAAATGCTGCGCCATGCCGATCGCCGTCAAATCCGCCGCGCCGTTGGAAATCGTGCCCAGCAGAACTTTTTCACTCAATCGCTGCAATGCCGGCAGGACGTCGTCGAATGGCTGCACCCGGTTGCGCGCCCTGACAAACAACGCCATCCCCGCCGCGACCTTGGCGGGGTCTTCGCCGCAGGCCTCGAACGCTTCGCTGAGGACGACGGTGCGCAACGTCGTCAGATTGAGACGATGGCGGGCGTCGGCTTCCATCAAGGCTTCGCGCCGGGCGCGCAGGCTTTCGATGCTGTGCGCCGCCGCCACTGCCGGCGCATGCTGTTGCAGCCATTCATACAATGCTTGTTCGGCGGCGACGATGACGGGCACGATCGGCCAGAGCGTGTCGTCGAGATCGAACAACACGGCCCGAATCGGCGCCATAGGTGGTTCCATAAGCGACTCCATAAGCGGCTCTTTTTTAGCAGTGGCGGCGGACGATTGCCGCATGGGAAACGATCCGGTTTCAATATTCATTATGCAATTGCAGTCCGATTTGTTGATTGATTTGTGCGTCAATTTGTTTGCGCCACGCAAATTATGGTCTAATCGACAGCATGTCGCCTACTAAATCCCCTGTCGCGCCGTTCAAGCCGAACACAATTGCCATTGTGGGCAAGTATTTTGCCGCCGGCCTTGCCGTGTCGCTCCCCGATATTGCCGGTTTTCTGAAAAGCAGCGGCTATAACGTGGTGTTTGAAACCGAAACGGCGCAAAACATTGACGCGCACGGCTACGAAACGATGACGCCCGAGCAAATCGGACGCCATGCCGATGCCGCGGTCATCGTCGGCGGCGACGGCACCATGCTCGGCATTGCCCGTCTGTTGGCGCCATTCAATGTACCGCTGATCGGCATCAACCAAGGCCGGGTCGGTTTCATGACCGATATTCCGCTGGAAAGCGTCATGCCGGTGCTCTACGAAATGCTGGCCGGCAAGGTCGAAATCGAATCGCGCGCACTGCTGGAGGCCACCGTCATGCGCGACGGCGCCAATATTTTCAGCGCACTGGCATGCAACGATGTGGTGGTGTCGCGGGGCGCAACCTCCGGCATGGTGGAGCTGACGGTCGAAGTCGACGGGCGCTTCATGTACAAGCAGCGCTCGGACGGTTTGATCGTGGCCACGCCCACCGGTTCGACCGCCTACGCATTATCTGCCGGCGGCCCTATTCTGCATCCGGGCTTAAGCGGAATTGTACTGGTGCCGATTGCACCGCATGCGCTGTCGAACCGCCCCATCGTGGTGACCGACACTAGCGAAATCGTCATTGAGATTATCGGCGGGCGCGAAGTCAGCGCCAACTTCGACATGCAATCGCTGACCAGTTTGTCGCACGGCGACCGGATCGTAATTGCGCGCTCCCTGCATACCATTACCTTCCTGCACCCGGCCGGCTGGAGCTATTACGATACGCTGCGCCAAAAACTGCACTGGAATGAATACCCATCTACAAATGGAAGTTAAAATAAGCACCGCGTAATTTGTCGCTGTATTTATAAAAAATGCGTTCTATGCAATCCCTGAAGTTTCTCCCCTGACCAAACTCGTTACCCATGCTGCGTACACTTGCCATTCGCGATTTTGTCATTGTCGATGTGATTGAACTGGAATTCGGCCCCGGGTTTTCGGTATTGACCGGCGAAACCGGGGCCGGCAAATCGATCCTGATCGATGCCTTGAGCTTGACGCTGGGCGGGCGCGGCGACGCCAGCGTGGTGCGCGAAGGGGCGGCCAAAGCCGATATCAGCGCCGAATTCGCCATCGACGCTGCGCCGGCATCAGCCTGGCTCGAAGCCAACGAATACCTCAATGAAGACAACCCGGGCGGCGTCCTGCTGCGGCGTGTTATCGACAACGCCGGCCGTTCCAAAGCATTCATCAACGGCATCGCCGCCACCGCCGCCCAATTGCGCGAGCTGGGCGAATTACTGGTCGATATTCACGGCCAGCACGCGCACCAATCGTTATTGAAAAGCGACGCCCAACGGCTGCTGCTCGATAGCCAGGCCGGTCTTTCGGCGGAAGCTGCGGCGCTGGCGCAATTGCATAAAAACTGGCGCGCAGTGATGAAGCAACGCAGCCAATTCGAAACCGATGCCAAAAACGTGCTGCAAGAACGCGAACGCCTGGAATGGCAAGTCGGCGAACTGGAAAAGCTGGCCGTCAAACCCGGCGAGTGGGCCGAGATCGGCAACGAACATTCGCGGCTATCGCACGCTGCCGCGCTCATCGATGGCGCACAGGAAGCGCTGGCGCTGATCTCCGAATCGGAGGCACCGATGCTCTCGCAGCTCTCCGCGCTGACGCAGAAACTGGACAAACTCGCCGACGTCGATGCCGATCTGAAACCGGTATTCGAATTGCTGGAACCGGCCCGCATCCAGCTGCAGGAAGCCGTCTATGCGCTCAACGATTATCTAAGCCGGATGGAGCTCGATCCTGCGCGGCTGCAAACCGTCGAAAACCGGCTGGAGGCGATCCATTCCAGCGCCCGAAAATTCCATGTCCACGCCGACGAGCTGCCGCAAACCCTGATCGAATTGTCCACCCAATTACAGCAATTGGCCGATGCCAGCGATCTGGATGCATTGCGCGCCAACGAAGAAAAATTGCGCGCCGCGTACATGAGCGCGGCGCAGAAATTGTCCAAGGCGCGCGCCAAAGCCGCCGCCGCCTTGAGCCAGGCGGTCACCGCGGCGATGCAGGATTTGAGCATGTCCGGCGGCCGTTTCGAGATCGCCTTAGTGCCGGGCGAACCCGCGGCTTACGGTATCGAACAAATCGAATTCCTGGTGGCCGGCCATGCCGGCGTCGCGCCGCGTGCGCTGGCAAAAGTCGCATCCGGCGGCGAACTGGCGCGCATCGCATTGGCCATCTCGGTCATTACATCCAGCGCCACGGCAACACCGACGCTGATTTTCGACGAAGTCGACAGCGGCATCGGCGGCGGCGTAGCCGAAGTGGTGGGACGCCTGCTCAAGCGCCTCGGACAAGATCGCCAAGTATTATGCGTAACGCATCTGCCGCAGGTGGCCAGCCAGGCCAATGAGCACTATCAAGTCAGCAAATCCCAGACCGGCGGCAAAACCGTTTCACAGATTGCCGCGCTGGATAACAAATCCCGAGTGGAAGAAATCGCGCGCATGCTGGGCGGACTGGACATTACCGCGACCACGCGCAAACACGCGCGGGAATTGCTGGCTTTGTAAGCGCGGCGTTCAAAACGAATCAATGCACGAATCAAATACTTACGCACCCCCTACACAGCTCGACCGGAAATTATCCTGATGTCTTTTCGCAAAGAACCGCCCCATACCCACGGCACCTCTGGTAAAACAGCCGTGCTGCTGGTCAATCTCGGCACACCGGACGCGCCGACCACCGGCGCAGTGCGGCGTTATCTGCGGCAATTCCTATCCGATCGGCGCGTCGTCGAAATTCCGAAAGTAATCTGGTGGTTTATTTTGAATGGCATTATTTTGCCGTTTCGCGCCTCCAGATCGGCGGCAAAATACGCCTTGATCTGGCGTCCTGAAGGATCGCCGCTGCGGGTGCATACCGAACGCCAGAGCGCCGCCTTGCGCACGCGCCTGCAGGAACGCGGCCATCAGGTCGTGGTCGCGCATGCGATGCGTTACGGCCAGCCGGCCATTTCGAAAGTACTGGATCAATTGAAGCAGGACGGTTGCGACCGCGTGCTCGTAGTACCTGCTTATCCGCAATATTCCGGCGCCACGACGGCATCGATTTTCGATGCCGTATTCAGCCATTTCTCGAACGTGCGCAATATGCCGGAGCTGCGCTTTATCCGCAATTACCACGATCACGAAGGCTATATTCAGGCGCTGAAAAAATCGGTATTGGCGTATTGGGATGCCAACGGCACGCCCGATAAACTGGTGATGAGTTTTCATGGCGTACCGAAGCGGGCTTTGATGCTGGGCGATCCGTATCATTGCGAATGCTACAAGACTGCACGCTTGCTGGCGCAGCAACTTAATCTGAAGCAGGATGAATATCTGGTGACATTTCAATCACGCTTTGGCAAGGCCGAATGGCTGCAGCCTTATACTGCGCCCACGCTAATTGAATTGGCCAGGCAAGGCACGGCGCGGGTTGACGTGATGTGCCCGGGCTTTATCAGCGATTGCCTGGAGACGCTGGAAGAAATAGCGCTAGAAGGGAAGCAAGCTTTTTTGCAAGCGGGCGGGAAAGAATTTCATTTCATCCCGTGCCTGAACGAAGCGCCGGTCTGGATCGATGGCTTGCGAGATATCGTCGAACAGCAAATGATTGGATGGCCGACGATGTTTACAACAGCCACGCTACAGCAACAAGCCCGGGAAGCCGAACACTCTTTACAGGAAGCGGTACGGCTTGGCGCTGAGCGTTAAGAAACGTCAACCAAGAATGCGTGCTGGCTGCAAATTGTTGCTGTCCGGTGAGATGTGCCAAACAATCAGGAAAATATTGTGTGAGGGCAGAGAGTATTTTTAGTTTGGCGCGTCTCACCGGACAGCAACAATTTGCAGCCAGCACGCATTCGCCCCCCGAACTAAAATCAACACACAGTAAAAACCAGCAGCAACAACAACGCAACCCTGCAAAAGCAGGCAAGCCATCACCACAACGGAAAAAGGGTCCCCCAATGTCAAGCACAACCGCAGTCAAAAATTACTCCTACTTCTGTCCCTGCCCACGCGGCCTGGAAATAGCCCTGGCTGAAGAGCTCAACGAAATCGCGCAACAGACCGCCTCCGCCGTCACCCTGAAAGTCCATACCCAGGTGCCGGGCGGCGTCCACTGCTCGGGCCTGCTGACCGACGCCTACAGCATCAACCTGCACTCCCGCATCGCCAGCCGCGTCTTGCTGCGCCTGGCGCACGGCTCCTATAAAAACGAAAACGACATCTACGACATGGCGCTGGCCCAGGAATGGGAAAACTGGTTTCACGTATCGCACACCATCCGCGTCGACGTCACCGCCGTCAAATCACCGCTGCGTAGCCTCGAATTCACCACCCTGAAAATCAAGGACGCGATCTGCGACCGCTTCCGCGACCAGTTCAACGAACGCCCTTCGGTCGACACCCGCGAGCCCGACATGCGCATCGTCGGCTTTCTCGACGCGCACAACTTCACGCTCTACCTGGACACCTCCGGCGAAGCACTGTTCAAACGCGGCTGGCGCGACGAAACCGGCGAAGCGCCGCTGCGCGAAAACCTGGCGGCGGGCCTGCTGCGCACCTCCGGCTGGAAACCTGGCACGATCCTGTTCGACCCGATGTGCGGCTCCGGCACCATCCTGGCCGAAGCGGCGCAGATCCTGGCCGGCATACCGCCCGGCATCAAACGCAGCTTCGGCTTCGAAAAATTCAATGACTTCAAAGCGGCCGAATGGCAAGCCGTCAAAGCCGCGGTCAAAGCGCTGCCGCTACCGGCCCATCCAACCATTTTCGGCAGCGACATTTCCGGCGACATGGTCGAAATCACGCGTCACAATCTGCGCAGCGCCGGCATTACATTCGACGTGCCGCTCAAGCAGATCGAGGCCCAGGAAGTCAAACCGCCGGTTGACGGTGCAATCGGCGACCCTACGCCCATCATGCTGACCAACCCACCCTACGGCGAACGTATCGGCGTCCGTGGCGACAGCGCCATGCCCACGGATGAAATCTTCACTGCCTTCTTCAGCGCTTTCGGCACCACGCTAAAGCAACGCTTCGCCGGCTGGAGCGTATTCCTGTTTTCCGCCGATCTCAGCCTGCCCAAATTGCTGCGCCTGAAAGAAGCCCGCAAGACACCTTTCTTCAATGGCGCGCTGGAATGCCGGCTGTTCCGTTTCGACATGGTGGCGGGTTATAACCGACGCGAAGAGGCAAAACCTAAGTAAGTATCGAAACGGTGCGTTGCCACATCTCCCTGTAGGAACGCACTGAAATACGACAAATAACGCACGAAAAGAAAGCGACCGAGGAACGCAGCTTCAAAATAGTGCATCAACGCAGTGGCATGCATATTGCTGACCGATAGAGGGCTGGCCCAAACTCCCTTTATCCACTGTAGGAGCACCTCATGTCACGTCGCACACTTATAAAAGCAACAGCACTCGGCGCGTTCGCACTTGCAACTTCATCCTGGCTTCCGGCGGCCTTCGCTGCCGACACCATCAAAGTCGGCATTCTGCATTCCTTATCCGGCACCATGGCCATTTCCGAAACCTCCTTGAAAGACGTGGCGCTGATGACCATCGCAGAAATCAATGCCTCCGGTGGCGTACTGGGCAAACAGTTGGAACCGGTCGTCGTCGATCCGGCTTCGAACTGGCCGCTGTTCGCCGAAAAAGCCCGACAGCTGGTCTCACAGGATAAGGTCTCGGTGGTCTTCGGCTGCTGGACCTCGGTCTCGCGCAAATCGGTCTTGCCGGTCTTCAAGGAACTCAACGGCCTGCTGTTCTATCCGGTCCAATATGAAGGCGAAGAGCTGGAAAAAAATGTGTTCTACACCGGCGCTGCGCCAAATCAGCAAGCCATCCCGGCAGTCGAATATCTGATGTCGAAAGAAGGCGGCGGCGCCAAGCGTTTCTTCCTGCTCGGCACCGATTACGTCTACCCGCGCACCACCAACAAAATTCTGCGCGCCTTCCTGCATAGCAAGGGCGTCAAAGATACCGACATTGAAGAGGTCTATACCCCATTCGGCCATTCCGATTATCAAACCATTGTCGCCAATATCAAGAAATTCTCGGCCGGCGGCAAGACGGCTGTGATCTCCACCATCAATGGCGACTCCAATGTGCCCTTCTATAAAGAACTCGGCAACGCCGGCCTGAAAGCAACCGACGTGCCGGTGGTGGCGTTTTCGGTCGGCGAAGAAGAATTGCGCGGCGTAGACACCAAGCCGCTAGTGGGCAATCTGGCGGCCTGGAATTACTTCGAATCGCTCAAAAATCCGACCAATGCAGCGTTCATCAAACAATGGAAAGCCTACGCCAAAGCGCAGAAACTGCCGAACGCCGATACCGTCGTCACCAACGATCCGATGGAAGCGACTTACGTCGGCATTCACATGTGGAAGCAAGCGGTGGAAAAAGCCAAATCCACCGATACCGATAAGGTGATTGCCGCGATGGCAGGGCAGAAATTCAATGCGCCGTCCGGCTATGTGCTGGAAATGGATGCGACCAATCACCATCTGCACAAACCGGTGATGATCGGCGAAATCCGGGCTGATGGGCAGTTCAATGTGGTCTACAAGACCAAGACTACGGTTCGCGCGCAGCCATGGAGTCCGTATATTCCGGGTAATGAGGGGAAGCAGAAGCTGTAATTCGAGTAGCGCTATCGCCTGAGGTGACCCTTCGACACGGCCTGCGGCCTGCTCAGGGCGAACGGGAGTTTTTTATGATTTTTCGTAAAACATAAAGCCCGTTCGTCCTGAACGGGCTTTTGGTAAGAATTTTAAAGAAAAACCATTCACCCTGAGCAGGCCGCAAGCTGAATGGGGTTTTCGTGAAATTTAAAAATTCCCGTTCGCCCTGAGCAGGCCGAAGGCCGTGTCGAAGGGTCACCTCAACAGGTAAAACTTAAAGACTTCCATGAAACTCCCGCCCCGCTTCCTGAGCGCCCTGTTCACCGCCTACTGCCTCACGCTGGCCCTGAGCGCACAGGCCGCGATCGACCCGGCATTAATCAAGCCACTCGGCGGCGACGATCCCGACGCCCGCATCGAAGCCGTCAACAAGATTGCCGCGCTGGTCAACGCCGATGCAAAAAAAGTCCTGAATGCATTAAACGACGAAACGCTATACGTGCGCCCGAACGGCGAAGTCCTGATTATCGAAAACGACCAAGCCTACGATCCAGTCACAGGCTCAGCCGTCGCGCCGGTGCCGGCCGATGTCGACGGCATCACCATGAATAACCGCCTGCGCGCGGCGGTAGAAGGCGCGCTCTCGGGCCTGAAACTGTTTGCACCCGAGCGCGCCATCCGCGCCGCCGCCGCAACCGATTTACTCAAAGACGCCAACCCGGCGCAAGTACCGTTAATCAATAAGGCACTCGAAAAAGAAAACGATCCAGCCATCCGCGAGACCCTGCAACAAGCCGTCGCCACCGCCAATCTGCTGGCGCCGGACCCCACCACCCGCCGCGCCGCCGTCAAAACACTGGCCGACAGCACCAACGCCGGCCTGCGCCCTGCCCTGCAGCACATGCTGGCCAAAAATCCCGACGGCAGTTATGTCGAAACCGATGAAGGCGTGCGGGTCGAAGCGGTGCGCACGCTGAGCGCGTTGAATCGCCGTATCGCCATCGCCGATTTCGTCGGCAAACTGTTTTACGGCATCTCGCTGGGCAGCGTGCTGCTGCTGGCCGCGCTCGGCCTGGCGATCACCTTCGGACTGATGGGCATCATCAACATGGCGCACGGCGAAATGCTGATGCTCGGCGCCTATACCACTTATGTTTGCCAAAGCGCATTCCGGGCCTGGTTCCCCGCCGCGATCGATGCCTATCTGATGGTGGCGCTGCCGGCCGCCTTCATCGTTGCCGCCGCAGTCGGCATCGCGCTGGAACGGCTGGTGATCCGCTGGCTCTACGGCCGCCCGCTGGAAACCCTGCTCTGCACCTGGGGCATCAGCCTGATGTTGATGCAAACCGTACGCAGCATCTTCGGCGCGCAAAACGTCGAAGTCGCCAATCCGAGCTGGATGTCGGGCGGCGTCACGGTGCTGGGTTCGCTGGTGCTCTCGTATAACCGGATTGTGATTATTTTCTTCGCGCTATTCGTGGTACTGGCAGTCTGGCTGATCCTCAACAAAACCCGCCTCGGCCTGTTCGTGCGCGCCGTCACGCAGAACCGCCGCATGGCATCCTGCGTGGGCGTGTCGACCGGCAAGATCGACATGATGACCTTCGGCCTCGGCTGCGGCATCGCCGGGCTGGGCGGGGTCGCCCTGTCGCAGCTGGGCAATGTCGGGCCGGATCTGGGCCAGAGCTATATCGTCGATTCCTTCATGGTGGTGGTGCTGGGCGGCGTCGGCCAACTGGCCGGCACCGTGATTGCCGCCGTCGGGCTGGGTGAAGTCAATAAATTTCTGGAACCAATGGCCGGCGCGGTACTGGGCAAGATTGCGATCCTCGTCTTCATCATCATCTTTATTCAAAAACGCCCGCAAGGCTTGTTTGCGCTCAAAGGCAGGAGCGTCGAATGAATCATGCCAACAATCCGCTTCCCTTATTTGCGCGGCCGGCCTGGACCGGCATCGTGGTGTGCACCGTGGTGCTGGCCTTGTTGCCGCTTCTCAATCTGAGTTTCCCGGATGGCCATGTGCTGCATGTCTCCAGCTACACGATCAGTCTGATCGGCAAATTCATGTGCTATGCGCTGGCGGCGCTGGCGCTCGATCTGGTGTGGGGTTACACCGGCATTCTGTCGCTGGGCCATGGTGTGTTCTTTGCGCTGGGCGGCTATGCCCATGGCATGTATCTGATGCGCGCCATCGGCCGCGATGGCGTATATCAAAGCAATCTGCCCGATTTCATGGTGTTCCTGGACTGGAAGACCTATCCCTGGTACTGGTCGCTGACAGACCACTTCTGGTGGTGCATGGCGCTGGTGATCCTGGCGCCCGGCGTGCTGGCCTTCGTGTTCGGCTATTTCGCGTTCCGTTCGCGCATCAAGGGCGTGTATTTCTCCATCATCACGCAGGCCATGACGTACGCCTTCATGCTGCTGTTCTTCCGTAACGATACCGGTTTCGGCGGCAATAACGGCTTCACCGATTTCAAGCGCATCCTCGGTTTCGGCATCACGGCCCCAGCTACCAAAGCAACCCTCTACCTGGTCACCCTCGGGATACTGCTGGGCGCACTGGTCGCCTGCCGCTGGATCGTCACCTCGAAACTCGGGCGGGTGCTGCAGGCGGTGCGCGACGCCGAATCGCGCCTGATGTTCATCGGTTACAACCCGCTGTGGTTCAAGCTGTTCGTCTGGACGCTGTCGGCGGTGCTGTGCGGTATCGCCGGCGCGCTGTACGTGCCCCAGGCCGGCATCATCAACCCGTCGGAAATGTCGCCCG
>JAQGNR010000141.1 GCA_028291765.1 Herbaspirillum sp. | reverse complement strand
TATCCCCAAATCTACTTAAATGAACAGCATTACTCCGCAAGATGGCCTTTTAAAAGGCTCGGCTTTCGTCTAAAGCGCCATTCAGCCGCGCTCTCGAACCATCAAGTAGGCACTACGCGCGAAACGTCGGCGCCGGCAATTGCCCAAGCACTATCTCGATAGCCATACCCATACTCAACACCTCGCGATCTCCGCCCGGCACACCGTCGAGTTCGATGCCCACGGGTAAACCGTCGGACGTCAGCCCTGCAGGAATGCTGAGGCAAGGCGCGCGATAAAGCGGGCCGATGATGGAATTCTGCAAAATAACCGAGGAAGAATATTTCCGGCCATCGATGTCGATCTGGGCGGGTAGCGCATCGCCCTCGGTCGGCAGCAGAGGCGCCGGCAACGGCACCGTCGGGAAAATGATGGCGCTCACGCCATTGGCTTGCAGCGTTGCGCGGTAGCGCAATCCCAGTTCTTCCATTGTCGCGCGCGCCCGGCGCACCACCTCCGCTGGCGCCGGTTGATCCAGCGCCGCCTGGATGCGCGTTCGGATCGTGTTGCTGGCAATGCCCTTGAGCGCTTCCCGGATAGTGATGCCCGGCGTATTTTTTACCAGGAACGAGGCCAGGTCGGTTCTTTTACCCTCAACGTTGAGCGTGGCAATCACCGGCAGCGACGCCTTCACAATATCGGACAGATCGATGTCGACCAGCACCACACCGGCGCTGCGCAGTTTGTCCATCGACGCTTGCATGACGGTCGCGACAGTGGGGTCCATCGAATCCCAAAAGTAGGCTTTCGGCACACCGATACGCAAACCCTGCAATTGCTTAGGCGCGATGGCCGCTGCATTCGTGATCACGGCGTGCACCAGCGCGATGTCTTTTACATTGCGGGCGAGCGGGCCTGGCACATCGAAATCGAGCACATTCGGCACGATGCCATCAACCGAATACGGATTATTCGTCTTCGGGTTCGATGGCCGGAATCCGGCCACGCCGCAAAAATGCGCGGGCATGCGGCAGGAGCCGCTGGTATCCGTTCCGAAACCCAGAGGGATGATGCGCGCCGCCAGCGCGACGGCGGTGCCGCCACTCGATCCACCGGGAATGCGCGATAAATCGTAAGGGTTTTTAACAAAACCGAATGCAAGATTGCTGCTGGTGGTCCCCATGGCGAGTTCATGCATATTCCCCTTGGCAAACAGGATGGCGCCGTTGTTGAAAAGAATATCGGCCAGCTTCGCATTGGTTTTCGGCCGATAGTTCTTCAGGAAGGGCGATCCCGCGGTAGTCGGAAAACCGACCGTATTGAAATTATCTTTCAACATGATGGGTAGACCGGCCAGCCGGCCTAATTTTTTCCCGTGCGCACGCGTTTTATCGACGGCGCGGGCATGTTCCAGCAGGCCAGTGGTATTGATATAGGTAACTGTATTGAGATTCTCGTGCGCATGGTATTGCGCGATCAAGGCCTCGGCGTATTTCTCGGCACGCAAATCGCCCTTCTGGATGTAATCGACCGCTGCGCTGGCCGACAGATCGGTCAGTCCACTGCGCATATCGGCTGCCTGGGCAATCGATAACCGGGCGCCGCTCATACCTGCGACGAGCGATGCCGCCAGTCCTTTCAAAACGGTCCGGCGCTCGAAAGGTGTTTCCAGAAAATGATGAAGTTGTTTGTCCATTGCGGTTTTGTTTTTTGATTTGAGGTTGCTTACGTACCTTGCGGTACTTCTTTATAAGCAGAAATGATGCCAGTGGATTGCCGCTCGGCAAGAGTGGAAGGTGCGATGAAAAGCATTTGTTTGGTGCGTTCAGCCGCGCACGCTTCTGTTCTGTGCACTTTTAGTGCGCAAATACATAATTAAGGATTAATATTCCGTGCGCTACGTTGTAGTAGTCCTACGATTATGTCACTGCGCGTTTCGACTAAGAGGACGTCATGATTTCCGCCAAACTATCGTTTTCACATTTTACAAATTCCAGAATAGTGGCCGCGGCCGCGATATTCGTCTCGACAGTCTGTCTATTATTAGTCGTCATTAGCGCCTGGAGCATCTGGAATGCGCGTCAGGTGCAGTTGCATGAGCTCGATACTGCAACGGCCAATATGGCGCACTCATTGGCCCAACATGCCGACCTCGTATTCAAGCTGGCCGATACCTCGTTGATCGGCCTGGCCGAACGCATCTCTAACGATGGCGTTTCACCGGCGGCGCTCGCGCGGCTGCACCGGCTGCTGGTGTTGCGGGTCGAGGAACTGCCCGAATTGCAGGGCTTGTTCATTTACGACAAGGATGGGCGCTGGCTGGTCAATTCGCGGGAAACGCTGGATACCGCCAGCAACAATTCGGACCGTGAATATTTTATTTATCACCGCACGCATCCCGATTTGGGCCCGCACATCGGTGTGCCGGTGCGTAGCCGTTCCACCGGCGATTGGATTATTCCACTGTCGCGGCGCTTGAACGACGCCAACGGACAATTCGCCGGTGTCGTGCTGGCGACCCTTCGGATTAATTACTTCTACAATTTCTATTCCAACTATGACGTCGGGCATGACGGCGTGATCTTGCTTGCATTGAACAACGGGATCCAGCTGGTGCGTTGGCCGATGCTAGTCGATTCGATTGGAAAAAACCTTGCAACCGGACCGCTGCTTAGCTTATATGCATCCCGCAATGAAAGCGGTAACGCAATGATCATCTCTCCCGCGGATAAAATCGAGCGACTGGTTGGCTATACCCACGGTAAGAATTATCCGGTGGTCGTCATGGCTGCGCTGTCGCAACGTGAAATCCTGGCCGCATGGCGTCGGGATGCGCTGGTGCGCGGGACTATCGTGGTCGCCATTGCAGTGATACTTGGCTTCTTTGGATTTCGTCTGATTGAGCAGATTAACTTGCGCGTTCACGCTGAAGAAGAAGCCCACCGCGCCGGAGAAGCATTGCAAGCGTTGAATCAGACCTTGGAAAAGCTGGCCATGCAGGATGGCCTGACCGGATTGGCAAACCGGCGGCAATTCGACATCGGGCTGCAAAATGAATTGAGCCGGGCCACGCGCTCGGCCAGCTCGTTGGCGTTGATCATGATCGATGTCGACTGCTTTAAGAAATATAACGATATCTACGGTCATCTGGCCGGTGACGAATGCCTGCGGCAAGTTGGAAAGATCATCCAGTCCGCGGAAGGACGAAGCGGCGATCTGGCTGCACGCTATGGTGGAGAAGAATTCGCCATATTGCTGCCGAGCACAGATGTACAGGGCGCGCTTATGGTGGCGGAAAAAATTCGCAAGGCGATACGGGCGTTGGAAATTAAACATGACGGTAATTTGCCTGGCATGGTTACCATCAGTGCCGGTATCAATGTACTCATGCCGGTCACCGGTGGCGATACGCCGTCGATGTTGATCGGCGCCGCCGATAATGCCCTCTATGTTGCCAAATCGGCGGGGCGCGATCAGTCCCGAATTTATCAGGAAGCTTCTTCTGCGTTGATTTTGTCGTGACAATAAGATGCGCATAGGGCATGTCTTTAGAAATGACGATCCCTATGCGCTGTGATAAATCAGGCGGCGCTTGCTGCGGTCTTCGCAATGATATCGGCAGACGGAAGCTGTTCAACCGTCCAGCACAGATACATTAAATTCCTGGATTGCGCATTCGGTAAAATGCCATCCACAAGATCCGTGAATTTCGCTTCCAGCTGCTGGTCTGTCATCGGTACTTCGGTGCTGCCGATTGCATGCTCGATAAAACGATGCAGACTGCGCCCGTCCTTCGTCACGATCGTCATATCGACCTGTTCCGGCTTGATCGCCGGATCGATGGTCGTGTTGACGCGATCGCGCAAGGCAATCGTCTTGGGATCGAGCACCGCGCGATCGCTATACTGTTTTTCGCCGGCAGCGCCATCGATGATTGCTACGGCCACCGAATGGTAGACGCTGAATTTTCCTTCCAGTCCGATCTGCGGTGTTTTCTTGCCGGTCAGTTCAATCACCAACGGGTGCACGCGCAGGTCGATATGGTCGATCTGGTCGGCTGTCAGATGGTATTCGTTGCGTAACTGGATCGCCGCATCGATTGCCGGGTGAATCACGATGCCGCAGGCAAATGGTTTGTAGGTATTCAATGCCGCCTCGTACCTTGTCCCGAGTCCTTCGGTAATTTCCCGATAGTCCTGTTTGGTGCTGATGGTGTTGGCCCATCCCCGTTTGGCCTCGATCATGCTATCCGAACTGGTGTAGTTTTGAGAGGCCAATATCGCGGCGAACAAGCCATTGGCGGCGGCCCGGCCAGGATTGAAACTCTTGTTCATCGAGCCGAAGGATTCGCGCAGGCCCACCGGCTGCGAAGCGGCCAGCCCCAGTGCCCAGATCATCTGCTGCTCGGTCAGGCCGAGCAGCTTTCCGGCTGCCGCCGCCGCGCCGAATACGCCGGCCGTACCGGTGATATGCCAGCCGATGTCATAGTGATTCGGATACACGGCATTGCCGATCCGGCATTCGGTTTCCACCCCGAGGATCAGCGCATTCATGAATTCCTTGCCCGACACCGGCCGGTATTCCGACAGCGCGAGAATGGCGGATATGACGGGGCCGCCCGGATGAATGATCGTTTTGAGATGGGTATCGTCGAAGTCAAATATGTGGCTGCTGACGCCATTGATGAAAGCGGCGTTCATGATATCGAAGCGTTCTTTACGGCCCAGCAAAGCGGCCTGCGACAGACCGGAAAACGGTTTCAGTGCGGCGACTGCGCGCTCTACCGTTTCGTGATGTGAGCCGCCGACGGCAACGCCGACCCAGTTCAGCAGCGTCCGGGCGCCTTCTTTGCGCACGTTTGCCGGCAAATCCTCATAGCGCGCGTTCACAATATAACTTGCCAGGGTCTTGGTAACCCCGTGTGCGGCTGGCGCGGCGGCCGGCAGCACTGGCGCTGATTTTTCATCTATCGCCTGAGCAATGGCGGTAATGGGCGTCGCCACGGCGGCGATCGAGGTTGCGGTGCTTACTTTCAGAAATTGACGTCGATCGAGATTGTTCATGCAAATGTCTCCTGTTGTTATGATTTTTTGAAAGGCCGTTGTCGAAATTTGACTGTAATTTAAATGTGATACAGCGGTAGTATCGCCGAAAATCCTGTTAAATCCAGCTTAGCGAGCGAACGCTGTTCAGTGAAGGCGCCCTCAGACATTCCCATGCCTGCATCCCGATCCGAAAAGAGGGATAATTATGCGTTTTTCTCCCCATGGGCTCAGGTTTTAACTCCACGCCCAATCACAATCATTCAGGTAGATTTTTATGTCCGAGCTTGCAGCAGGCTCTCCGCCGCGCTTTTTTTCGCTTAATCCCAAACCGCTTGGCATCGCACTCCTATTAATGGTCGCAGGCGTACTTTACCTCGCGTCCGTAGCCGGCCCACGTCAAGCGGCGCTCTACGTCGTCGGCGCGCTGTTGGGCCTGACGCTGTATCACGCGGCGTTCGGTTTCACTTCGGCCTGGCGCGTTTTTATCGCCGATGGGCGCGGGGCCGGCTTGCGCGCACAAATGATCATGCTGGCGCTCGGGACACTGTTATTTTTCCCGGTGCTGGCCAATGGCTCCCTGTTCGGGCACGCGGTGACCGGCCTGGTATCGCCGGCCGGGACTTCCGTCGTGGTCGGCGCATTCATCTTCGGGCTCGGGATGCAGCTCGGCGGCGGCTGCGCGTCGGGAACCTTGTATACGGTCGGCGGCGGCAGCACGCGCATGGTGATCACGCTGGCCGCATTCATTGCCGGTTCGGTGATCGCTACGGCGCACATGCCGTTCTGGACCAGCTTGCCGTCGTTGCCGGCGACATCCTTGATCAAGATGCTCGGCGTAGCGCCGGCCCTGGCGCTGAACTGGATCGTATTCGGCGCGATTGCGTTGCTGACTGTGTGGATCGAGCGGCGCCGTCACGGACGCCTTGTCACCGATCATGTTCAGTCGCCGCATAGGCATCCATGGCTGCGCGGGCCTTGGCCGCTGGCCGCCGGCGCAGTCGTACTTGCGCTGCTCAATTTCGCCACGCTCGCCTTGTCGGGACGGCCGTGGGGCATTACGTCGGCCTTTGCGTTGTGGGGCGCCAAGCTGCTCTCGGGCGCGGGGTTCGATGTGGCGAGCTGGCCGTATTGGGCATCGGCTGCAAATGCCGCAAGCCTGCACGCGCCGCTCAGCCGCGATGTGACCTCCGTGATGGATGCCGGTATTGTCATCGGCGCACTGGCAGCCGCGGCGCTGGCAGGACGCTATGCGCCGGTATGGCGGATACCGCTGCGCTCGGTGCTCGCTGCGATTCTTGGCGGCTTGCTGTTGGGGTACGGCGCGCGGCTTGCCTACGGTTGCAATATCGGCGCGTACTTTAGCGGCATCGTCTCAGGCAGCCTGCATGGCTGGCTCTGGATGGTGGCGGCGTTCTTTGGCAATGTACTGGGCACGCGCTTGCGCCCGATGTTCGGACTCGGCGTATAACGCCATGCAGAACGAACGAAATATTGCCACCGTCACCGGGACGGATAACACCAACGCAATGCGCAAAAGACCATTAAGTTCTACCATTACATGCCGTAAAGAAAGTCTTGAGGCCATGCGATTTCCATGCGAAGCATGGTACGAGGCCATTGAGCACTGAGCATTGAGCATAAAATTAAAAGGGAGTTCTGATGCAAGAGAATCATCAATTTGAGAACGCAATCGAAGTATTGGCCTTTACGCTTGGCCAGGAAGAATACGGGCTCAGCATCCTGAAGGTGCAGGAAATCCGCGGCTACGATAGCGTTACACGGATCGCCAATGCGCCGGACTTCATCAAGGGCGTGGTCAACTTGCGCGGCATTATCGTGCCGATCATCGACATGCGCATCAAGTTCAATCTCGGCGTGCCTACTTACGACCAATTCACCGTCGTCATTATTTTGAACATTGCCGATCGCGTGGTCGGCATGGTTGTCGACAGTGTCTCCGACGTGATCACGCTCAAGCCAGAGGAGATCAAACCGGCGCCGGAAATGGGCATCGCGCTCAATACCGATTATCTGATCGGTATTGGCGCCATTGATGAACGAATGCTGATTCTGGTTGACATCGAACGTTTGATGTCATCAACCGAACTGGGGCTGATTGAAAAACTGGCAGCATAAAAATTAATCAGCTGCACCCGTTTAGCTTCGCGATCTGGCTAATCGCGGGGATATTTTCTGCTGTTCCGCCAGAGGCGCGAGTCACGCGCTGTGTTTTTCCTGGTCGTCGTTATCGGACAGGCCCTTGGGGCACCGCAGGGCGTCGGCCATTTTCATGTTCTTGCTCTGAATATCATTCAGCAACAACAGGAAATCGCCCTGTTTTTCTTCCGGCAGCTCGGCTGCCAAATGATGAAGGCAGCGTACGATAGCGCGGTTCATTCTGACAGCCTCACGGGCCAATTCGTCTGAATCCATTCTCATTCTCCAGACCGGAAAGTGTTTTTTATTATTCTAATCTTATTTACAACAAATGTAGGTGCTATTCCTATAGGTGTTGTAAGAATAAACGAGGGAATAAACGAAAGAACTAGACATAAAAGTTGGGATGAAACCGGATGGTGCATTTCGATTTGGTTGATTATTTTCTTGCGGCAAGTCTCTTCATTTAAACATGCAAGGCCTGATACCCCCCATACCTGCAAAACTGATTCTGATCCAGGGCGCTTCTTCCCAGTAGGTCTTGTCCTTATAGTACGGAAAGCTATCGCGCACGGCTGTACTTGCGCGGCAGCTTTTCAATTACTGGAGAATTCATTATGTTGGACAGAACTTCCGCAGCGGCAATTGCCCAAAATTGCGCCGCGACCGATGACGCGCTTTACTATGAATACACATCGTCGGCCAATCCGATTGCCTCGAAAATCATATCGCGCATACCGTTCCACAATTTTCTGCCGGCGCTGTATGCCGATGGCGCTACCCGCGTTGTGCCGCTCGATCTTTCTGCCGAGCTTGCTTGCCCCAGTCCTGCTACAGGCCCCGGGCTGTGCGCCAATTTTGTGCGGATCAACGCCGGTGAGAGCCTCACACTGGCGCCAAATGCCACATCGCTGCTTTTTTACGTGATTACGGGTTCGGGGCAGATGCGGCAGGGCGACACCGCTTTCGATTTTGGCGATGGTGATTTTTTTACTTTGCCAGGCGGTACGGCGGCGGCGTTGTCGGCGCAAGCGACAGCGACCCTGTATTACGTCAACGACGAACCATTAATGACGTATCTCGGCGTCACCGCGGTGAAACCGCGTTTCTCGCCAACGCATTATCCTTCGGCGCGGGCCCAAGCCGAATTGCGGAAAGTCGCCGCCGATGCCAATGCGGGACGTCGCAATCGTATTAGTGTTTTGCTCGGGAACGTCAATTTTCCGCAGACCCGCACGGTGACCCAATCTCTATGGGCCATGTTTGGCATGACGACCGCACACTCCGAGCAGAAGGCGCACCGGCATCAATCGATCGCGCTCGATTTCATATTAAGTTGCGAAGCCGGCTGTTATTCGCTGGTCGGTACGGAAATAGACGGCGATGGAAACATTGTGAATCCGACGCGGGTGGATTGGGTTTCCGGCATGGCTTTTGTCACGCCGCCGGGTTATTGGCATGCGCACTTTAACGAATCCGATGCCGAGGCATATTTAATCCCGATACAAGATGCCGGCTTGCAGACGCATCTACGGGCGCTGGACATACGGTTCTCACATTAAGGGCGAAGAAGGCGCATAAGGAGGCGCAAAACGGCGAGCACGCATTCTGGTATCTTAAGCGCGAACGAATAAAAGAAAGCGTGCTGCGCCAATGAATACACAGATACCCCCGGCAATATATTGGGGGCAATAATGGATTATCTTTCTGCCCTGAAGACCTTCGTCCGTGTTGCCGAACTTGGCAGCCTGACGCGCGCGGCGCTTGATCTCAACATTAAAACTTCAACCGCTTCGCGCCATATCGCCGAACTGGAGGCCGATCTCAGGATCGCCCTTTTTAACCGGTCCACTCGGGGCGTATCGCTCACCGAAGCAGGCCGGACATTTTATCCCCATACCTTGAAAGTGATCGCTGCGTTAGGGGAAGCGCGCGAGGCTGCATCTTCACTTAATTTGAGTCCGTCGGGATTGTTGCGCGTGACATTGCCGAGTGCCTTTGGACGCAAGCACATCATGCCGCATATGCCGGAGTTCATTAAGCGCTATCCCGATATCGATCTCGACATGATATTTAGCGATGACATCATGAACCTGATCGAGACACGTATCGATCTTGGCATCCGGATTGGCACGCTGGAAGATTCCTCTTTGATGGCCCGCAAATTGGGGCCGCATCGGCGCGTCGCTTGCGCCAGCCCGGACTATATTGAAAAATGCGGATTGCCGGCTACGCCGGACGCATTAGCGTTACATCAATGCATATTATTTTCCAGGCGCGGCGGCAACGCGTGGTATGCAACGCGCCACGGCGCCGGACATGACGATCCATTGAAAATATCCGTTAGCGGAAGATTTACTTCTAACGATGGCGAAGCAATGCTTGAAGCTGCCTTGGGCGGTTTAGGGATTGCGCTGCTGCCGAGCTGGTTGGCATATACGCACTTGGCTGCCGGATCTTTGGTCAATGTATTACCGGATTGGCATGTGGGATTTTCGCCGGATGAGCCATCGATCTGGGGCGTGTATCCACGCAAGAAAACGGTCTCCAGCAAAGTGCGAACATTTTTAGATTATCTCGTTTTGAAAATTGGCGAGCCGCCTTATTGGGAATAAGTCGGTGGCTTGCATTCTTCGTTAAGTTTTGCCTGCTGTGGTGACCCTTCGTCACGCGGGCTGCGGCGGATGTTTGTGCTCCGTTCGTGTCATTCCGGCGGCCATCGGCCACCTCCCGTATTTACCACACAGCGCACCAAAATCCGCCGCCGCCCGCGCGTCGAAGG
>JAQGNR010000287.1 GCA_028291765.1 Herbaspirillum sp. | reverse complement strand
GTGCCTTTATGCGGCGCCGTTGTGATATCGACCTTCCCGCCAAGCATCAGGATGCGTTCATGAATACCGATCAAACCAAAGGATTTTGCTTTTTTTTCAGCCGGATCGAAGCCCTTTCCATCGTCGGTGACTTCAATAATATAGTCTGTGGCAGTCTGCCGGAATGCGACCTCGACCTTGCCGGCATTTGCATGCCTGGCGGCATTGTTCAGAGACTCCTGCGCGGTGCGAAAGATAGCGATGGCGCCTTTTTCCGACAGCCTGATATCGTCGACGCCGATACGCAGTTTGCAGCGAAGGCCGGTATGCACGGTGAATTCATCGACCAGCCATTCCAGCGCAGACACAATGCCCAAATCAAGCGCAGCGGGACGCAGCGTTGTTACGACATTTCGCACCACTTTGACTGCGGCGTCCACCAGATCGATCATGCCGTCGGTTTTATCTTTCAAGCCGGGGGTATGCGATCCGAATTCGATATCCAGCAGGGAAATTCTCATGCGCAACGCCAATAAATACTGCGTGAGATCGTCGTGCAGTTCGCGCGCGAGATGCTTGCGCTCCTCCTCCCGCGCAGTCTCGTTCTGGTCGGCAAGCCGCCGAATGATATGCCGCGATTCCTCAAGGTATTGCTCGGTTTCCTTCAGGCTGGTGATGTCCCGGGTGATGGCCAGCGCGCCCACAATATCGCCATTCTGATTTCTCTCCGCCGCCACATTGACCTCGAAATGGATGCGTTTGCCATCTGATTTTTTCCATACTCCGGATATCTTATGGGGCGTTCCGGTTTGTATTACCTCCCCCAGTATGTTCAGGTATGTCTTTAAGGGGAAGTCTGCTAACCAGTTGTCGCTTAAAGGGCGATTGAGCGCTTTGTTCGCGGAAAGACCAGACTGCCGTTCATAGGCAGGGTTAACGTAGATCCGCTCGCCATCCAGGTTATAACGGATGATCCCATCCGGCACATTTTCGGCCAGTGATTGAAACTCCTGCTCACGTTTGCGCAAACAATTTTCAGTTTTCCGGCGCGCGGTAATATCGACCGTGGTTCCGATATATTCATTGATGGTTCCCGATTCCGACAAGACAGGGCAGCCCACGCCTTGCACATATTTAATGCGGCCGTCGGGCAGCACGATGCGGTACTCGCATTCAAAGCGGTTCTGCTCCAGAAGCGCCGTTTTGACGACGCGCTGCAGTTCGGGGAAATCTTCCGGATGGATGTATTGCGCAATCAGATCGCTGCAGGGCCCCGGCGCCTCCATCGACGGTTCAAAGCCGAATATCCGATACTGCTCATCCGACCAGGTGAGCTTGCCGGTGGAAATCTCCCATAGCCAACTGCCGGTATGGCTGATTTTTTGCCCTTCAGTCAGAAAAGCCTCGCTGAGCCGCAATTGCTCGTGCACCTGTTTGCGCTCGGTATTTTCGAGTTCCAGGGCCAGATTGATCCGCTGGAGTTCCTGCATGGCTTGGGCCAGCTCGTCGCGCGCGCGCCGCCCCGATTTGATGGCGGCCCGTTGCGCGATGCCCAGGCCGCCGATAAAGGCCGCAGTCACCAAAAAAATCGCTAGGCGGTGCAGGCCTGCCGGCACCACCGCAAACGAATGGTGAGGGGCAATGACAAAGTAATTGATACCTAGAAAAGAGATCGCAATCGCAAGCAAACCCGGCCCTAATCCACCGATCCAGGCACTGAACAATATGGCGCAATAAAGGAGCGAAGCGGGTACCACAGCGATAGGAGGCGGCTCCATCCGACTGACAATATAGAGCGCCGCAGCAACCGCCAAGACCGACATGCCGTAACGCAATATTGCAGGCTTATCGCGCCGCGGGGTCATTTTTGACATGCTGATTTTTTATTCGATGTAAGGAAGGAATCGAGAGCACTTTGGATTAGATGATGCCGCCGGGAATTATGTCTGTTACTGATAAGTGAACGGCAACGTATCAAAAATCTCGTCGAGAGCGACAGGACGATGGCGCAGAAATCCCTGCACATAATCAACCCCGATTTCGCGCAATAATTTTTCCACGGCCTCGGTCTCTACAAATTCGGCAATGGTCTTCTGGCCCGTTACTTTCGCGACATCACGAATGCATCGCACCGTAGCTTGATCGATCAGGTTACTCTCCAAATCGCGGATGAATTGTCCATCGATTTTCAGGTAATCGACGGGCAAGCCTTTCAGGTAACTGAAGGAAGATACGCCACTACCGAAATCATCAAGTGCAAAGCGCACACCATGTTTTCGCATCAAATCGAAGAACGCCGTCGCGTCGCTCAAGTTGGTGATAGCCGCCGTTTCAGTGATTTCAAAGCACAGTTTATGGCAATCAAAGGCGATGTTGTCGAGTAATTCCACCACATACTGATGGAAGTCGCTGTCTCGAATCGACAGGCCAGACAGGTTAATCGCCACGGTATGGACATGCGACAACGCCGTCCTGTTCTTTGCCATCCACTCGAACATCTGCCTGACTACCCAACGATCGATACGTGAGGCTATATGGAAACGCTCTGCGGCGGGCAGAAATGCACCGGGGAAAATCAGCTTTGCATCATCATCGACCAACCGCAGCAAAACCTCGCCGTGCAGGCCTTCGGCTTCGGGGCCTAATGAGGTAATTTGTTGCCAGTGCAGAATGAACTGATTTTTGTCCAGTGCCTGTTCAAGTCGGCGAACCCATTGCATATCTTCGCGATGAGACTCAATTACCTGGTCGGCCTGGAAGTAAGTGTGCACCCGGTTGCGCCCAGCCTTTTTTGCGGCATAACATGCACTGTCGGCAGCTCGCATAATATGCGCAACGGACGGCCACTGCTCATCCACCGTTACAAGCCCTATGCTTGCACCTATATGCAGACGCTGGCTTCCGAGCTGAAAGCGAAATGTATCGACCTGTTGGCAAATCTTTTCCGCGATGCATTGCGCCAATTCAACCGAGCAATGCTCAACGAGCAGGCCGAATTCATCACCGCCCAAGCGGGCGAAAGAGTCGTTCTTGCGAACCAACCTTTGGATAAGACTGACAATCTGTTTAAGCAATTGATCTCCCGCCGCGTGCCCACCCGCATCGTTGACCAGTTTGAATCGATCAAGATCGATGTACATCAGCGCATGTCCCACTCCCTCTTTGTTGGCAGATGCCAATGCCAATTGCAGTCGTCGTTCAAATTCGTCCCGATTAAAGAGCCCTGTGAGCGCGTCATGCGTTGCCCGGTACGTCATTTCGCGAGCCAAGCGGTATTGTTCGGAGACATCGTGAAATACCAGTACGACACCCAGAGTACGGTCCCCAGCATCCTTAATCGGCGCGGCCGAATCCTCAATGCAATATTCCTTGCAATTCCGACTGATTAATATCGTGTGATTGGCCAAGCCAACGACGCGGTCCTCAGAAAGGCAAACCTCTATCGGGTTCTTGACTCGCAAGCGAGTCTCCTCATTGACGATATTAAATACCACTTCGGACGGTCTTCCCCGGGCGGCCTCGGTAGTCCATCCGGTAAGATTTTCAGCGACGGGGTTCAGGTACTCGATTCTGCCCTGCGCATCCGTGGTGATGACGCCATCGCCAATTGAACGGAGGGTCACGCGCAATCGCTCGTGCTGCGCGGCCAGCTCGAATTGCACACGCTTGCGTTCGGTAATGTTCTGAATCACTGTCAGTGAGAGCGAAGCCAAGCCATCAATGCCGTATGTAATGACGGACGACAAGCAGATGTCGATGATGGTGTGGTCTTTACACACCGCCTGGTACTCGATATTTTCGCAACGACCGCTGCCAAAAAGTGCGGGGATGACCGTGTCCAGGGCATAGGCACGTGAGACCGGCGTCAAAAACTCAACCCATAGATGGCCGACTACTTCGCCACGCTCATAACCCAGTGTCGCCAGCCAGACATCGCTCACATGTATCAACCGCCCATGCTGATCGATTGAATGCAGCATGGCCGGTGTGGATTCGTACAGCAGCCGGTAGCGATGCTCGTCTGCATTCGAGGCGCCCTGCTGCATACTTTTTGCTTTTAGCAGCATGGTATCTAAAACTGTTCCCAATCACCATTTGCATCATTTTTAGGCGCAGATATGGCCATGGCCGGCACGGCTGATTTTCTTGATGGTTTCGGTTTAGCGAGCTGCGCAGGTTGCGGCGTAATATTTACTGTATGCCTGACGGGCGGTGCTTTATGCGCCAGTTGATTATTTTCCGTCAGCTTAAATACACTGACGACGTGGGCCAAATGGGCTGCCTGATCTTGCAGCGACTGCGATGCGGCAGCGGCTTGTTCAACCAGGGCGGCATTTTGCTGGGTGACA
Source organism: Herbaspirillum sp. (assembly GCA_028291765.1). Taxonomy (GTDB): domain Bacteria; phylum Pseudomonadota; class Gammaproteobacteria; order Burkholderiales; family Burkholderiaceae_D; genus Herbaspirillum. The sequence continues at coordinate 14,632 of JAQGNR010000287.1, read as the reverse complement.
TCATCCATTTGCGTAATCGCCTGGTTGACTTGTTCTATGCCCGTACTTTGCTCTTGGCTTGCCGCAGAAATTTCACCGACGATATCGGTTACGCGCTTCACACTGGCAACAACTTCATCCATGGTTGCGCCGGCCTGCACCACCAGTTTGCTGCCGACATCCACCTTTTCCACCGAGTCGTCGATCAGGGTCTTGATTTCCTTGGCCGCAGCGGCACTGCGTTGCGCCAGACTACGCACTTCGGAAGCCACGACAGCAAAGCCGCGCCCCTGTTCACCCGCGCGCGCTGCTTCCACCGCCGCATTCAAGGCCAGGATATTGGTCTGGAAAGCGATACCATCGATGACGCCGATAATGTCGACGATCTTCTTGGCCGAATCATTGATCGAACTCATCGTGTCCACCACTTGCGAGACCACGGCGCCGCCTTTGACAGCGACCTCAGAGGCTAATACCGCCAGCCCGTTCGCTTGCCGGGCATTGTCGGCATTTTGCTTGACTGTGCCGGTCAATTCTTCCATCGACGAAGCCGTTTCTTCGAGGGCGCTGGCCTGTTGCTCGGTGCGGGAGGACAGATCGAGATTGCCGCTGGCGATCTGCCCGGAGGCGGTGGCAATGGTATCGGTGCCGGTACGCACGTCACCGACGATCTTCACCAGACTGTCGCGCATGGTCTTAACGGAGAACAGAAGACTCGATTGATCGTGAGTTGGGATGTCGATACGAGTGGCGAGATCGCCGGCTGCAATTGCCCCTGTGATCTTGGCAAGGTAGACAGGTTCGCCGCCAAGTTGTTTCAACAATGAACGGGCAAGTATCAACCCCATGCCTGCGATAGCGGCTATCACCAACACAGCGATAATGATCGCCAGCAGGTTGGAATCCTTCAGTGTCGCGGCGGCATCCTCGGCGCTCTTCTTGCCCAGGTCAGCGTTATATTGGCGATGTTCGTTAAGCGCAACGGAAATCCCGTTAGCCACATCCACATTCGCAAGCAACAAAGCGCGCGCCTCATCGGTTTTGTCCGCATTGGAGAGCAGCAATACTTTCTCACGCACAGCGTCATATTTAACCAGCGCGCTGCGGTCGGCCGCTAATAGGGCCTTGTCCTTGTCGGTGGAAACATCCTCTTTCTCGTAATGGTCCAGCGCCGCTATGATTTTGACATGTACTTCGTTGAGATTTTGCGCCATCTTGTCTTTCTGAGCCTGATCGCTCAGAAGGAGGTACTGCCAAGTCCGCACGCGTAGCTGAGCGATCGGCTCGAACGCCTCATCCAGTGTGAGCAGGCCTGGAACGGTATCGGTATTGGCGAAGCTGGCTGCGGTATAAACCTTGCTCATCTGAACCATGCCAAGACCAGCCAAACTTGCCAGTCCAACGACGGCAGCAAAAATCAGTAAATACAAACGTTGTGCGACAGTCATTCTGATTACACCTTTAAATAATTAATTTTTATGCTGCCAGTTTTTCAATCAGCCCCATTTCGACACTTGCGGCGTTCGTCAAACGCGCCGAGATGTCGAGCCATATTCCTCCTGGCCCTGCATAAAGGTGAGAAATCCCAAGGGAACTATCGCCGCGGCTGGACACCACCTATGCGACAACAAGCTGGTGGCGGATAAAATGGCTGAGGGGGTTCTTCGAACAAGATTGGCGTAAAAGTCGTCTACAAACCATCGGAAACACATCTGACCGGCCCGTGTACCGTTGTGCAATCCGCCGAACGTCCATCATGTAAAAGCCGCGTCAGGAAGAACCTTGGCCTGCTCCCACGATGGCGCCATCAAGCGCACGACGGGCTTTAATTGCTTACGGAATGTCTTATCTACGCTCTAACTTTTGTTCTACAGGACTGCCGCAACATGCAGGTCATTTAGTCGATTTGATATTACGCCAATCTTTAAAGGCCGAATATCAACCGATCCTTACAACCATGTAGTCATATCCTTACAGTGTTGCGCTGATGGCCGAGGGGAAAAAATCTTCAGACAAGCCGGATGAAGTTCGCCCATTCAGAGAGGGAAAAGGCAAGGTCGCTATCTTTACGTTCGGCAACCATACAATGGGCCATGGCAAGGTCGATCGATTGGCGTTTTAATTCGACCTAATCCGCAGGCACGCCGTTTTTCCAATGCGCCCAATCCTTAACGATTGCATTAACCAGCGGCGCACCGGCGCGGTAAAGATTTTCAAGCGCAGGATCAAAACCGCCCTGTTCCTGATAGTTGAGAAGATTATCGACATCCGAGCCGCCTGGCGGCGGCCGGTCGAAATCCGATCCCGCACGCAATACGGCAACCCGATCCGTGTCGGCAAGACCGGCGGCAGCGGCGCGTTTGATGACCTCGAAGGTCGCATTATCTTCCTGCTGCGCAGTGCAATACACGCCTCTGCTGTTGGTCAGCAGCTTGGTCCAATCGCTTGCGCGTTGTCCTAATGCGGTGCCGGCAAACCAGGTGTCGCTTGCCACCGTATCGCACTGAATCACGGCTGGCGGTTCATTGGCCGGCGCGCTTGGATATTGCGCCCGATAGCGTTGAGCGGCCGGGCTATCGGCCAGCGCCACATCGCGCGATAGTGCGTAGGCCTTTTGCTCCAACTCCTCGTTCAACCGAAACACTTCGGTGCGATAGTCGAGCGGCGGCTTTTCGTTTTCGCTCTTGGTATTGACGCCGAGATAGCCGGACTTCCAGCCGCTGGGAATTTCACGTCCATCCAGCTCCCATTGAATGCCGAAATCCACCAGATAACGCGCCCACGCCGCCGAACCCAGCGTGCCTTGCGCCGGATTGATGCCGGCAACCCCCGCTACCAAAAAATAGGTTTTGCGCAAATCGAATTTGCGGGAATAAATCAGTGCGGCCATCGACGCCGCGGCATTCGTATGGCCCATGCCGGTGGTGATGACGCAGATGGCATCCCGATTGCAATGCACCGCCGGATAATCAGGTGACAGACCGGCAATCTGGATGGCGCGGGTGTCGCCAAGATGATCGAGCCAGGTTTTTCCTTCCGGGCCGAACATTGAGATGATGAGTAGTTTTGGCGCGATCGGCTTCTTAGCCACGTTTCCAGCCATATTCCCGGCGGCATTCGCGCCCGCAGAAAATAAACAGACAAGGCCGAAGCAAACGGCAACGGCAACCCAGCGTATGGTCTTGTTCAAGATGATATTCCCCGATTAGTTTAATTATTATGTCTACTACATGCATCGGTACTGCGGTGCCGGTACTGCAGATATCAGGTAATGGCGGAAGGCAGCAAGAGTCGAACTTACGAGGGAACGGCTGACGCCCCCTACCGGGTTTGAAGCCCGGCCGCACCACCGGATGCGTGTGCCTTCCTAAGGCGGTAAAACTAGAACTAAAACTACAACTACAACTGCATAAATCAGCTTCCCCACGGGCTGTCTGCCCTTACCACGTGAGCGTCTGCGATGCGGCGAGTATAGCCGACGCGATCAAAGAATTCCAACAACTGTATCGCACGCTTGCGTCCCAAGCCAGTGGCGTCGCGAAAGGCCGCTGCGCTCACCGGGCGAGTCGTCGGGACGGCCGCATTTTCTTCACTGCCGACAGCAGCGAGCGTCGCAATCAATTGCGCCAGCGCCACGATGCAGGAGGGATGATAAAAAAGATCCTTGACGATTTGACTGAGTTGTCCGCGCTTGGCTAACTTGCGCAACAGATCGCGGACTTCGGTTTCACTCGCGCCATGCTCGCGCGCCAGATCGCGTACCCACGGCGGATCGTATCTACCCGCTTCCAGCGAAGCCAGCAACTTGCCCGCCAGCGCCTGTTCATCGGCGCGCAGTTCAACGGTATGCTCGGGCAAATGCAGCCATGCGCCTTGCTGCAGCAGCGCGCCAGTCTCACGCAAAGAGGCGACCAGCGCACGCCAGAGTGCTTCATCAAGCTCAGGGTCGACGATGCGCTTCAAGCGCCCGATCTGCGGTCCGATTTCATCCGGCATGCTGGCGTGAAAATCCCGCAATGCTGCGACGATGCGTGCGGCCAGCGTATCCGATGCCGCTTTTGAAATGAGCAAGGCGTCGTCGTCGCGCAGCGCAATAATGCAAGTGTCGTCCGCCAACACCAGCCGCTCTGCCGGCAACTGGGACAAGCGGATCAAGGCTGAGCGGCGCAAACCAAGCGGGCTACAGTCCAGCAGCGCCGCCGTGTCGCCCGAGGCGACAAACGCCGCCAACGCATCCAGCCAGGCGTGCCGCGCAGCGCTACGCCGCTTGCGCGCAGGGCCGAACGGATCGAGGACGAGGCCGCCGCCAATGGTGCGCGAGGCTTGCGCGTTACGCATCACAAAGCGGTCGCCCGGCACCGCATGCAGCGGCGTGTCGAACACCAGTTGCACCCTGCCCCGGCTTCCCGGCGGCATCGCATCGGCATCGCTATCCAGCAAGACCACATGCGCGGTGCGATGGGTGGCGCCCAGATGAATATGCACCGGCGACCAGGATTTAAGCGTCAGGCCGGCATCGGCCAGCAGATCCAGTTCGACGTCAATGCGCTCCGAGCATTCGGCCAGGGGCGGCGACAAAATCCAGTCGCCGCGATTGATCTGCTCGCGGCTAATGCCAACCAGGTTCAAGGCCAGCCGTTGACCGGCATGGCCGCTATCGGCAGCGCGATTCTGCGCATGAATGCTGCGCACCCGCACCGCTTCGCCAGCCGGCGCCAATAACAATGTATCGCCGATTGCCACGCGTCCCGCCAGTGCGGTGCCGGCTACGATGGTGCCTTGTCCGGTGAGCGTAAAGACACGATCGATGGCCAGCCGGAACAGACGCGGATCGTCACGGGTGGGCATGGTCTGCGCCGCCTGCACCAGATAGGCGCGCAGCGCGGCCACGCCGGGATCATCCCTGGCGTCCACGGCGGCTGCCTGCGTGCGAAAAATCGGTGCGCCGGCATAGGGAGTGGCCGCCAGCAGCGCGGTAATCTCGGCTTCGACGGCGGCGATGCGTGCGGCATCCACCCGATCGATCTTGGTCAGCGCCACCGCACCGCGCCCGATTCCCATCAGCGTGAGAATGGCCAGATGTTCGCGTGTTTGCGGCATGATGCCGTCGTCGGCGGCAATCACCAGCAATGCAAAATCAATGCCGCTGGCGCCGGCGGCCATGGTGTGAATCAGTTTCTCGTGGCCGGGAACGTCAATCAGGCCGAGTATTTCGCCATCGGCTAAAGGCATGTAGGCATAACCAAGCTCAATGGAAATGCCGCGCTCTTTTTCTTCCTTCAGGCGATCGGTATCCACCCCCGTCAGTGCGCGCGTCAAGGTGGTCTTGCCGTGGTCGATATGACCTGCAGTGCCGACGATCATGCCGATAGCAGGGAGAGTTGTGCAATGAACTGCGCTTCATCTGCACTTTCCAGGCAACGCAGATCAAGCCACAAGGTGTCGTTGGCGATACGTCCAAGGACCGGACGCGGCAGTTCACGCAGCCGTTTTTCAATCCGCCCCAGTCCGTTTCCGTGACGTTGGCGTTGGGTACTATTGATGCGCAGCGCCAGACCGAAACTCGGCAGTTGGTCGACCGGTAGCGCACCGCTGCCGATCTGGCTGAATAATGGTTCGGCGGCCACCAGACAAGCTGGCCCCAGCGCCTGCTGGAGCAAGGGCGCAAGTTTTTCGGCCTGAGCGCGCATGGTTGGCTGGGGACGTATCAGCAGCCGCAATGTGGTCAGGCGCTCGGCCAGAAATTCAGGGCTGCGATATAAGGCAAGGACGGGCTCCAGTGCAGCCAGCGTCAGTTTGCCCACTCGTAATGCACGCTTAAGCGGATTACGTTTGATTTTTTTGATCAGATCGGCGCGGCCGACGATCAGGCCGGCCTGCGGGCCGCCGAGCAGTTTGTCGCCGCTGAAGGTAACCAGGTCGGCGCCGGCGGCAATCGTCTCGCGCACGGTCGGCTCGCGCGATAATCCGTACTGGGTGAGATCGACCAGTGTGCCGCTGCCCAGATCGACCACGGTCGGCACGTCATGGGTGCGGCCAAGCTGCGCCAATTGCTCAATCTCCACACTCTTGGTAAAACCCTGCACCGCATAATTGCTGCAATGCACCTTCATCAATAAGGCGCTGCGCGGTCCGATGGCGTCCGCATAGTCGGACAAATGGGTACGATTGGTGGTGCCGACTTCGTGCAGTTTGGCGCCGGCGCGGGTCATGATGTCGGGGATGCGAAACGCGCCGCCGATTTCGACCAGCTCGCCGCGCGAGACGATGACTTCGCGGCGCGGTGCCAGCGAATTGAGCATTAACAGTACTGCGGCGGCGTTATTGTTGACAACGGTGGCGGCCTCGGCGCCGGTCAGCTCGCAGAGCAGATCTTCGATCAAATCGTCGCGATCGCCACGCTTGCCGGTAGTCAGATCGAATTCGAGATTCATCGGCGCGCTCAGCGCATCGACCACGGCGCGAATTGCCACGTCCGGCAACAAGGCCCTGCCAAGGTTGGTATGCAATACCGTACCGGTCAGATTAAAGACTTGTTTTAAGGGTGAAACGGCGGTGTGCGCCAAGCGTTCGGCAAGGATGGCATTCAGTGCGGGAATGCTATCCGGCGTTATAGCGTTTTTTGAAGCAGCGCCCTTTGAAGCATCGTCCCTTGCAGCGCCGATAACCATTTCCGCGCGCAACTCGCCCAGCAATGCCCGCAGTGCCGCCAGCGTCTGGGTACGGCCGTATTGTTCAATCAGCGGTGTGCACGAGGCATCGGCGAGTATGCGGTCGACCGACGGCAAACGTGCTGCGAATGCAAGCTCGCCCTCCTGCGCCGATGGCGGTATGGTCATACCGCACCACTAAACCAGAGCAATGGATTGATACTGGCGCGGATATAACCCTCTTCGGTGACCAGCACATCGAGCATCAGGCTGGCCAGATCGTCGGCCAGCGGCTCAACTTCGTAGTCATGCTCCTGATTCACAATTTTCCGGTAGGTGAGGCAATCGTCGCAGGTTTCTGCCCGAATCACTTTTTGCGGGTCGTTGGCTTTATTGACCAATGGCAACGGCGCATCAGTTGCCTCGGCATGGTCGACATCGCCGCGGCTATCCAGACCCTGATAGGCGATTTTGGCGTTTTGCTCGCAGTTCGAGCATTTCACGCGCACCATATGCCACTCGCTGGCGCACAGCCCGCAATGCAGATAGCGATAACCCTGCGACTGGCCGCCGATCCTGATGACGCTGGCTACCGGCTGCGAGCCGCAGACGGGGCATAAGGTACCCGTTTCCAGAGTGGGAACGTCCTTTGGCGATAACTGGCTGGCCCGGTAGGTCCACCAAACTTGCAGTGCGGCAGCAACAAACGGCGCGTGTGCCGTGGCTTGTTCCGAACCGAGCGCTTCGGGGCGTTGCGTCAGCACGGCATCGGCCAGCACTTTCAGGGCGGCAGGATCGAGCGCGCGCAAGGCAACCAGTATCGGCGCCAGTTGCGGCCGGGACGCCGCCGTGGCGTCGAGCTGAGTCAGTAAACGGTCGAAAATCGTGTGCCATAACGGCGGTAGTTCGCCCAATGCAGGCAGCGGCGGCATGGCATAGCGGCGTGCGCTTTCCAGTGCGGCCTCGTCGGGCAGCATGGCGTCGGCAATGCTTAGGGTTTGAATAACGGCATGCTGCGCTTCGACCAGATCGGCCATCAGCAACAAATAACCGCTCAACGCAGGGTTGACCGGCGTGCCGATGATCTCGCCGGCGGCCAGCCGTCTCAGACGTGCAGCGCGCTCGACGAACAGGCTCTGCGCACTCGGTAGGCGGAGACGCTCAATGCTGATGTGATCGAGCGATTCAATCTCACCGCGTTCAAGGATTCGTTGCACTGAAAATTTCCTTCTAGAAAACAATCCGCGGCTAGTGAGAGCGCTCTGTGCGCTAATGCCGTTCGGATAAGAAAATTTAAGTTTTGCGGTGATCCTTCCTTCGATACGCTTCGCTACTCAGGACGGTCGGAAAGGCACGGCCTGCGGCCTACTCAGGACGAACGGGTTTTTGTGAAAATTTAAAGAAAAACCGTTCGTCCTGAGTAGCGAAGCGTATCGAAGGATCACCTCTATCCCTAAATCTGCTACTTTTTAATACTCTCTCTGAACCAGCGTGGGTGATGTTTCCTGGCCCAGCCGTAGGTCACGGTACCGCGCATCATCGCGCCGATCGAACCCTTGATCCAGAACCCCGCATAGATGTGAACGATAATACCAATGATCAGGACAAACGCACAAATCGCGTGCAATAGCGCCGCAATGCGAATGATGGTGATCGGGAAAATGAAGGAAAAGTATGCCCGCCAGATCACAAACCCCGAGAGCACCAGGCCAAGCATGCATAGCACCATGACGAAGAACAGCACTTTCTGGCCCGCGTTGTAGCGGCCGACTTCCGGCAGCTTGTCTTCACGGTTGGCGATCACGTCGTCAATCTGCTTGAGCCACTGCGTATCGCCCTCTTCAAACCGATTGTGATGCCAGAACCGCAGCACCAGAATCGCGAATGAAACAAACATGATGATGCCGCCGAAGGGATGCAAAATCCGCGTCCACTGGCCACCGCCGAACAGCGCCGTCAGCCAGAACATCGCGGGATGGAATAGCGCCAGGCCGGAAAGCGCCAGCAACACGAACATAATCGCAGTGATCCAGTGGTTGGTGCGATCGTTGGGTGAATAGCGGACGATGACCGGCGGTAATTGATGGTCTTTCATCACAGTTCTCCTGACTGACTTTCCTGGATTCTACGGGCCGCTTCCTGCGCTTCGAGTTCCTCTTCCGCACTCACTTCGTTCGGCCCAACCCGGCTGTAATGGAAAAACGCGCCCAATGCCGCGAACGCAATACTTGCCACCGCCAATGGTTTGGCGACGCCTTTCCACAGCGACACGAATGGACTGATGCGCGGATTATCGGGCAGACCATGATAAAGCGATGGCTTATCGGCGTGATGCAGGACATACATCACATGCGTGCCGCCAACACCAGCCGGATCGTACAGACCGGCCTTGTCGAAACCGCGCGATTTCAGATCTTCGATGCGTGCTTCTGCATGCACTTTCATGTCCTCTTTGGTGCCGAATACGATCGCGCCGGTTGGACAGGTTTTGACGCAGGCAGGTTCCTGCCCCACTGCGACCCGATCCGAGCACAAGGTGCATTTGTAGGCGCGATTGTCTTTCTTGGATATGCGCGGCACGTCGAACGGGCAACCGGTTATGCAATAACCGCAGCCGATACAATTTTCTTCATGAAAATCGACGATGCCGTTGGTGTATTGCACAATGGCCCCCGGCGCCGGGCAGGCTTTCAGGCAACCCGGGTCTTCGCAATGCATGCAGCCGTCTTTACGAATCAGCCATTCCAGATTGCCATCCGGATTCTCATATTCGGAAAAGCGCATCACGGTCCACGATTTTTCGGTCAGATCACGCGGATTGTCGTAAGTCCCGGTGGTGTCGCCGATCTCGTCGCGTATATCGTTCCATTCCATGCAGGCGGTCTGGCATGCCTTGCAGCCGATGCATTTCGATACATCGATTAATTTTGCTACAGTGCCGGTCACCGGCTCGCGATCAGAAGGCGGCTGAACGGTGGTAGCCGAGCGCCGCTTGATATCCAGCGATTGCATTGACATCTCGATTCTCCTTTGCTAGCCGAGGCCAGCGATCCTTAGTGTGCTCACGCTTTTTCCACATTCACGAGAAACGATTTGAATTCTGGTGTCTGCGTATTGGCATCACCTACGGATGGCGTCAGTGTATTGATGAGATAGCCGGGTTTCGCCAGACCTGTGAAACCCCAGTGCAACGGCAAGCCGACCGTGTGCACAACTTTCCCTTCAATCGTCAATGGCTTGATGCGCTTGGTCACCACTGCTTTGGCAATGATGTGGCCGCGCTTCGAGCTGACTTTAACCCGATCGCCCGCTACCACCCCGACATCGTGCGCCAACGCCTCGCCGATTTCGACGAACTGTTCCGGCTGGATAATCGCATTGAGCTTCGCATGCTTGGTCCAGAAATGGAAATGTTCGGTCAGCCGGTAGCTGGTGGCCACATGCGGGAAATCTGCATGGGTGCCGAATTGCGCACGGTCTTGCGGGAACACGCGTGCCGCCGGGTTGCTGGTGGCGCGCGGGTTCTTCGGATGCAGCGGGTTGTAGCCAATCGGATTTTCGAATGGCTCGTAATGCTCGGGGAACGGCCCTTCGGCCATGTCAGCGCGCGCAAAGAACCGGGCTACCCCTTCGGCCAGCATGATGAACGGCCCCATGCCGTTTTCCGGCGGCTCGTCGACTTTGAAATCGGGTATGTCCACGCCGCTCCATGCCGCGCCGTTCCATCCGATCAATTTACGTTTCGGATCGAACGGTTTACCGGCCAGATCGCACGAGGCACGGTTGTACAACACCCGTCGATTGACCGGCCACGCCCAAGCCCAGTTGAGGGTCTGACCGATGCCGCTCGGGTCGGAATTGTCGCGCCGTCCCATCTGATTGCCGGCCTGAGTCCACGAGCCGCAAAATATCCAGCAGCCGCTAGTGGTGGTGCCGTCGTCGCGCAACAGCGCAAACGATGGCAGTTGCTCGCCCTTCTTCGCCAGCAGCTTGGTTTTATCTTTCGGATCGTACAAATCGGTTAACGCCTGACCGTTGTATTCCTTCGCCAATTCCTCCGGCGTCGGACTCTCGGGGTGCGCGTACTGCCATGTCAGATTGAGAATCGGGTCGGGGAATTTACCGCCCTCATCCTTATACATTTTGCGCATGCGCAAGAAAATGCCCGACATGATTTCCAGATCGCTGCGTGCCAATCCCGGCCCGTCGGCGCCCTGCCAGTGCCATTGCAACACACGCGAAGAGCTGACCAACGATCCGCGCTCCTCGGCGAAACAAGTGGTCGGCAGACGGAATACCTCGGTCTGGATTTGTTTCGGATCGACGTCGTTGAATTCGCCGTGCGGCTTCCAGAACTCGGCCGTTTCGACCGCCAGCGGGTCCATCACGACCAGCCATTTCAGTTTCGCCAATGCCTCGCTGGTCTTCTGCTTGTTGGGGGTGGACGCCAGCATGTTGAAACCCTGCGCGATATACCCGTTCATCTTGCCCTGATGCATCAGCTCAACGGCTTGCATCAAATCATAGGGCTTGTCGAGTTTGGGCAGATAGTCGTAGCACCAGTTGTTTTCCGCCTTGGCCGCATCGCCCCACCACGTCTTCATGAAACTGACATGGAATTTGCGGTAATTACTCCAATAGCTGAGTTGATTGGGGCGTAAGGGCTTGCTGGCGCGAAGGCCGATATAGCCCTCGAAATCCTGTTCTTTCTCGTTAGGCAAGGTCATGTAACCCGGCAGCAGATTGGTCATCAATCCAAGGTCGGTCAGACCCTGAATATTCGAGTGGCCGCGCAAGGCGTTCATGCCGCCGCCGGCGATACCGATATTGCCGAGCAATAGCTGCACCATCGCGCCGGTGCGAATGATCTGGGCGCCGGTGGAGTGATGCGTCCAGCCCAGCGCATACAGAATCGTGCCGGCCCGATCGGGGCTTGCAGTCGATGCCAATGCTTCGGCGACCTTCTGGAACTGAGCGGCCGACACACCGCAAATGCGCGTCACCATATCGGGCGTATAGCGCGAATAGTGCGTCTTCATCAGTTGATAGACGCAACGCGGATGTTGCAGAGTCGGATCGACCTTGGCGTAACCATCGGCGCCCATCTCGTAGTTCCACGAGCTCTTGTCCGCATAACGGCCGGTCTTCTCGTCATAGCCCGAATACAGGCCATCGTTGAGCGCGAAATCATCGCGCACGATAAACGGCATATCGGTGTAATTGCGGACGTACTCGTGCTGGATTTTGTCGTTGGTCAGCAGGTAATTAATGACCGCGCCCAGGAATACGATATCCGTACCGGTCCGGGTCTGCACATGATAATCGGCCACCGACGCAGTACGCGTAAAGCGTGGATCGACCACGATCAGGCGCGCCTTGTTATGGGCTTTTGCTTCCGTTACCCATTTAAATCCGCAAGGGTGTGCTTCAGCGGCATTGCCGCCCATTACCAGAATCACATCGGCATTTTTGATGTCGACCCAATGATTCGTCATCGCTCCACGGCCAAACGTCGGGGCAAGACCTGCCACCGTAGGACCGTGTCAAACGCGCGCCTGGTTGTCGAACGCCAGCATACCCATGCTGCGTACAGTTTTGTGCGTCAGGTAGCCGACCTCGTTAGTGGACGCCGAGGCGGCCAGCATGCCGGTCGTCAGCCAACGGTTAACCGTTGCGCCAGCTTCATTTTTCTCGATGAAATTGGCATCCCGATCCTGCTTCATGAGCCGCGCGATTTTATCGAGCGCGTCGTTCCAGGATATTTTCTGCCACTTGTCGTCACCCGGCGCACGGTACTCCGGCGCCAGCAAACGGCCTGGGCTGTGGATGAAATCGATCAGGCTGGCGCCTTTCGGGCACAGCGTGCCGCGATTAACCGGATGATCCGGATCGCCTTCAATGTGAATGATGCTGGAAGTGGCGTTTTTAGCGCCGTCGCCAAGACCGTACATCAGGATGCCGCAACCGACCGAGCAGTAGGGACAAGTATTACGGGTTTCGGTAGTGCGGGAAAGTTTGTATTGCCGGACTTCAGCAAGCGCGTCTGTCGGCGCAAAACCGAGCAAAGCGAGGCTGGAACCAGCCAGTGTCGTCCCAGTAATCTGGAGAAACTGGCGTCGGGACATTTGAACCATGATGGCCTCTAAATGACGGTGGAAAGTCTCGAAAATATAGCATGTTTAATATGTTGTAGGAAATGAATAAAGCACGCGAAACATTAAGAATCGTTAATACAATCCAAAGCAAAAGGTTATTACTTGAAAAGCATTAAGTTGCCACATGAAAAGTATTAAATTGCCACTTGAAAATTATTAATCTCGTTGCCAAAAATGCGCTAACGCTGAATGTTCAGCGCAAAAATCACCAACGGTGCAATAGCTATGATAGCGTCGCAAATACCTCGCGAATGCATCGAAAACCGCGCCGTTCACTCTCAGAGAATCAGGCAGTAAATTCGCAGGATCAGGTAGTCGTTCCGACGCTCGTCCGCTCTACAATTCCGCCACCTTGGCCGCTCCTCGCGGCCCCGATCTATAAGGAAAAAATGATGATCCACTTGAATATCAACGGCAAAGACACCTCCATCGATGCACCCGGCGATATGCCGCTGTTATGGGCCTTGCGCGACGTCGCCGATCTGACCGGCACCAAGTTCGGTTGCGGCATGGCGCTGTGCGGCGCATGCACCGTGCATCTGGACGGGGTGGCCATCCGCTCCTGCGTTACCCCGCTGTCGAGCGTGGCCGGCAAACACATCACGACAGTCGAAGGCATGGCCGCGCTCAAAGCCGGACACGCGGTACAAGCTGCATGGCGCAAGCTGGACGTGGTGCAATGCGGTTACTGCCAATCGGGCCAAATGATGTCCGCGACCGCGCTCTTGACGCACAACGCAAAGCCCAGCGATGCCGAGATCGACGAAGCCATGCGCGGCAACATCTGCCGCTGCGGCACCTATCAGCGGATTCGCGCCGCCATTCACGACGCCGCCGATTCGCTGGCATAACAGGGAACAGCAGACATGAAAACCATCGCACGCCTTTTAAAATCGGAACCGACCGCTGCCACTGCGGTCGGCCCTACCATCAGCAACGTCAGCCGCCGCCGCTTTTTGCATACCGCCGGCGGATTGGCGCTGGGCCTGCAACTCGGTCCGTTGCTGGCCGCCAATAAGGCGACCACCACTGCAGTTGCCAAGACCGCGGCCTTCGAACCGAACGCCTTCGTTCAAATCACTGCCGACGGCACCGTAACTGTCATCGCCAAACATCTGGAAATGGGCCAGGGCGTCTATACCGGCCTGGCGACACTGCTGGCCGAAGAGCTTGACGCCGACTGGCGCAGCATTCGCGTCGAAGGCGCGCCGGCCGACAAGTCGCATTACGGCAATCAAGCTTTGGGCGGCATACAAGGCACCGGCGGCAGCACCGCAATCGCCGACTCCTACGAGCCGATGCGCCGAGCCGGCGCCGCCGCGCGCGCCATGCTGGTGGCCGCCGCCGCCGCGCAATGGCAAGTGCCGCCGCAGAGCATCACCGTTGAAGCGGGCGTAGTAAAACATGCTGCCAGCAACCGGCAGGCCGGCTTCGGTGAACTGGCGGCCGCCGCCTCGACCCAGCCGGTGCCGACCAACATTCAATTGAAAGCGCCTGCGAATTTCAAATTGATCGGCAATGCCACATTGCCACGCATCGACACGCCATCGAAAACCGACGGCTCAGCGATCTTCACCCAGGACATCAAATTGCCCGGCATGCTGGTTGCCGTGGCGCTGCATCCTTCCCATTTCGGGGCCACCGTCAAATCCGTCAACGCAACGAAAGCCAGGAAGATCCCGGGCGTGGTGCAGGTGGTCCGCTTTAGCGGCGGCGCCTACCGTTTCGAAGGCGTCGCCGTGCTGGCGACCAATACCTGGGCCGCCAAGCAAGGCCGCGACGCATTGCAAGTCGCATGGAACGACAGCAAGGCTTACAAGCAGGGAACGCCGCAATTGCTGGAGCAAT
>JAQGNR010000048.1 GCA_028291765.1 Herbaspirillum sp. | reverse complement strand
GATAAGGATCGAGATTGGCCAGTTGTGCGATCAAGCCTGCGCGCTGGCGGCGCGATTCGCCCATGCCGACGATGCCGCCGCAGCAGACCTTGATGCCGGCATCGCGCACGCTGCTCAAGGTATCCAGACGATTTTCATAATCGCGGGTGCTGATGATGTCGCCATACAATTCAGGCGCGGTATCCAGATTGTGATTGTAGTAATCGAGGCCGGCCTGCTTCAGGCGGTCGGCCTGGCCTTCGCCCAGCATGCCCAGCGTGGCGCAGGTTTCCAGCCCCAGCGCCTTGACTTCGCGCACCATCTCTTCAACTTTTTCCAGATCGCGGTCTTTCGGCTCGCGCCATGCTGCGCCCATGCAAAAACGTGTCGCGCCATGCGATTTGGCTTCGCGGGCGGCGTTCAGCACGGTTTCCAGCGGCAGCATTTTTTGCGCCGTTACGCCGGTATCGTAGCGCGCTGCTTGCGGGCAATAACCGCAGTCTTCCGGGCAGCCGCCGGTCTTGATCGACAGCAATGTGGCCAGCTCGACCTCGGTGGCATCGAAATGCTGACGATGTATTTCTTGTGCGCGGAACAACAGATCGTTGAACGGCAAATCGAACAGCGCCGCGACTGCATCGACCGGCCACTTCTGTGGGGTCGATGGCAAGGTGGCCGGGGCGGCCTGTTTGGCGGGACTTTGATGAAACTGAATCGTTTGGGATGACATGTTCACTCCTATTGCTAAATAGACAATATCGCTGCGGACTACGGCAGCAGCGATGAAAAATCGAGGTACGGCAAGGCGGATGCGGCCTGCGCTTGCGCCAGATGTGGCACGCGCCCCAACAGCGGCGCATCCAGGCGATCGACGAGTGTAGCGCAATTTTCGTCGGCAAACGGCATTTCCGCCGCGCCGGCATGGTTGGCGACCCAGCCCGCCAGACGCAGACCGCGCGCTGCAATCGCTTCGGCGCTCAGCAGCGCGGCGCTGATGCAGCCCAGACGCAGCCCGACCACCAGAATCACCGGCAAGGCCAGTTGCTGCGCCAGATCGGCGCTATCCTCCCGCGCATTGAACGGCACCCGGAAGCCGCCCACCCCTTCGACCACCACCGCATCGGCCAAGCTCGCCAAATTGCGGTAACAGCGAATGATATGGGAGATATCGATATTGCGCTGCTCCAGACCGGCGGCGATGTGCGGCGCGATCGGCTGGCGGAACAAATAAGGATTGGCCAGCGCCGGCGGTACGGCCAGATTGCTGTGCGCGGCAAGCAGATCGACATCCTCGTTATGCCAGACGCCGGCGCGGCATTCGGCGCCGGCGGCGACCGGTTTCATGCCGACTGCGCTGCCTTGCCGCCCGAGCGCCAGCAGCAGCGCGCAACTGATCAGGGTCTTGCCGATTTCGGTATCGGTGCCGGCAATGAAGTAATGCGGATGCTGCTGCTTAGTAGTTGCGGTCATCGTCATGCCCTTGCCATGACTTGTTCAAAAGTACGCAGCGTGGCTGCCGCCATGTGCGAAATCTCGCCCTCATCGAGCACATAGGGCGGCATCAGATAGACCGTGCGTCCTATCGGGCGCAGCAGCAGCTCGTTTTGCAATGCAGCGGCGAAAAAGCGCCGTGCAAAAGTACGGGCGGCATCGGCATCGGCATTGGCGTCGTCGAACACCGCGTCGAAGGCCCAGATCATGCCCTGCTGCCGGAAATGCGCGACCTGCGGATGCGCTGCCAGCGGCGCCAGCGCGGCACTGATGGCAGCGGCGCGGGTGCGGTTGGCTTGCAATACATTGTCTTCGGTAAAAATCGCCAGGGTAGCCAGTGCGGCGCGGCAGGCCAGCGGATTGCCGGTATACGAATGCGAATGCAGGAAGCCGCGTGCGCTGTCGGGATCGTAAAAGGCTTGATAAATCGCGTCCGTCGTCATCACCAGCGACAACGGCAAATAGCCGCCGCTGATGCCTTTCGAGAGACACAGAAAATCCGGCCAGACGCCGGCATGTTCGCAGGCGAAAAAACGTCCACTGCGCCCGCACCCGACAGCGATTTCGTCCGCAATCATATGCACCTGATAACGATCGCACAATTCCCGCACCAGGCTTAAATACAGCGGATCGTGCATTGCCATGCCGGTGGCGCACTGCACCAGCGGTTCGATGATGATGGACGCAATTTTCTGGCTGCGTTGTTGCAGCAGCGCCTCCAGCTCGGCGGCGGCGCGCCGCGCGACATCGGCGGCGCTTTCGCCCTCCAGTGCGGTGCGGGCATCCGGCGACATCACAACATGCGCCTGCCGCAGCAAGGGGCCGTAGGCATCGCGGAATAATGCCACGTCGGTGACCGCCAGCGCGCCCAGCGTTTCACCGTGATAACTGCCGCGCAGACAGATGAATTCCTGTTTATCGCCCAGGCCGGCATTGCGCCACGCATGAAAACTCATCTTGAGCGCGATTTCAACCGCAGACGCGCCGTCGGAAGCGTAAAAACAATGCCCCAGCCGATGGCCGGTCAGCGCCGCCAGCTGCTCCGACAGGGCGACCACCGGTTCATGCGTGAAGCCGGACAGCATCGCGTGTTCGAGGCGGTCGAGCTGATCTTTCAGGGCCGCATTGATACGCGCATTGGCATGCCCGAACAGATTGACCCACCACGAGCTGATGCCGTCCAGATAACGTTTGCCATCGGTGTCATAGAGCCATGCGCCGCGGCCATGGCTGACCGCAATTAACGGCATCGCATCCAGGCCGTCGTTGCCTTGTTCGTGATGCTGCATCTGCGTGCAGGGATGCCAGACGCTGCGCAGACTGCGTGCCGTCAGATCGCCGGACGGCGCGTTGTTTGCAAAGGGCTTATGCATGATTTGTTTCGGAGGATTCAATAGTTGACGGCGCCAGATGCGTCAGCGCCAGTAGTGCGGTAATCAGTTGTGCGACATCGGCTGAGCTGTGCGCCGCCGACAATGAAATACGCAAACGCGCCGTGCCGGTCGGCACGGTAGGCGGACGAATCGCCGGGGCCCAGATGCCGCGCGCCTGCAGCGCCGCCATCAGATCGAGCGCGGCCTGATTGTCGCCGACCAGCAGCGGCTGGATCGCGGTTTGCGACGGCATCAGACGCCAGGGCGATGCGGCCAGGCCATCGCGCAATAGTTGCGCCAATGCGCGAATGTGATCGCGCCGCCAGGGTTCGTCCTCGATGATGCGCAGCGAGGCGCATAAGGCCGTGGCCTGCGACGGCGGGCTGGCGGTGGTAAAGATATAGGTCCGTGCGCGTTGCATCAGCCATTCGATCAGATCGGCTTCGCCGGCCACGAATGCGCCATAGACGCCGGCCGCCTTGCCCAGCGTGCCCATATAAATCACCCGCGGCGAGGCCAGCCCGAAATGCGACAAGCTGCCGCGGCCATCCGCACCCAGCACGCCGAAGCCGTGCGCATCGTCGATCAGCAGCCATGCATCGTATTGTTCGCATAAGGCCAGCAACTGCGGCAGCGGCGCGATATCGCCATCCATGCTGAATACGGCATCGGTGGCGATAAGCTTGTTGGCGGCAGTGCTGGCCGCCAGCATGGTTTCCAGTGCCTGCAGATCGCCGTGTGGATAAATCTGGCGATCGGCGCGCGACAGGCGGGTGGCGTCGATCAGACAGGCGTGATTCAGGCTATCCGAAAAAACCATATCGCCGGCGCCCATGAGCGCCGGAATAATGCCCAGATTGGCCATATAGCCATTGCCAAAAAACAGTGCGCGCGGCATCTGCATGAATGCGGCCAGCGCGGTTTCCAATTGTTGATGCGCTTCGGTATGCCCGCAGACCAGCGCCGAGGCCGCGCTGCCGACGCCGTAGCGATCCAGTCCTGCGTGCGCCGCTGCAATCAATTGCGGGTGATTCGCCAGCCCGAGATAATCATTGCTGCAGAATGCCAGATAGTCGCGGCCATCGACATTTAACATCGGCCCTTGCGGGCCATTGACAGTACGACGCGTGCGCAACTGGCCGATTTCCTTGAGCTGCGCCAATTTTTGCTGAAAATTATGCATTGTGTGTTGGATGTTTGTGTTCGTTGTGCGCATTATCGCCTGCAATGCGCTCGTATATCCGCTCATGTATTACGGCAACGCTGATGAAGCACCATGGGCGGTCAGGGCGTGAGGCGGGCTGTGGCGGATGTTTGTGCTCCGTTCGTGTCATTCCGGCGGCCTTTGGCCACCTCCCTTCTTTACCTCACTGCGCACAAACA
>JAQGNR010000280.1 GCA_028291765.1 Herbaspirillum sp. | reverse complement strand
AATATGCCCTGGCTGCACGATATCGGACGGTTTGGCGTTTTTGGCGGCGGCAACCTTAATCGTGCGGTCGCGGTCGGCCGCCGAAATGCCGGTTGTCACGCCTTCTGCGGCCTCGATCGATACGGTGAAATTGGTGCCGAAAGAAGTCCCGTTGCGCGTCGTCATCATGCTCAGATCGAGCTGAGCGCAATGGGCTTCTGTCAGGGTCAGACAAACCAGCCCGCGCGCGTGTTTCGCCATGAAATTAATGGCCTCCGGCGTTACGAAATCCGACGCAAGGACGATATCGCCTTCGTTTTCCCGGTCTTCCTCATCGACCAGGATCACCATGCGCCCGGCGCGCAATTCGGCAACGATTTCTTCGGTAGAGGCAATGGACATGGCAGACATAGCGCGGTTTTCCTTAACAGGCTGCCATTCTAAAGGATTTAACCCGGCAGCACATTCACAATAGCGTGCATGGAGAGTGCGCTTTTATTCCAGGCCCAGCGGCTGCATGCGCCCGATCGCCTCCAGCAAAAGCCGCGGATCGCCGCCGGCCAGCCGGGTTGCATCCGATAAGGTCTGGCGAAACATCCGCGCGCCGGGCATCCCGGCCATCAGGCCCAGCATATGCCGGGTGATGCTGTTCAAGCGCAATCCGGCGCTGCCATGCCGCGCGAGTTGCTCGCTGGCATAGGGCAGCATGCGATCGATCACGGCCGCACGCGTGGTAATTTCGCCATGCGGCAGATCGGGGTAATAGCGCGCATCGAAGGTCGCCATCAGGTAGGGATTGTGATACGCCTCGCGTCCCAGCATCACGCCATCGAGATGCGCCAGATGCAGATCGATCTCCGCTTGCGTCTTGATGCCGCCATTGATGATAATTTCCAGCGCCGGGAAATCCCGTTTCAACCGATACGCAAAGTCGTATTTCAGCGGCGGTATTTCGCGATTCTGCTTTGGACTGAGGCCTTTGAGCACCGCGTTGCGGGCGTGTACGATAAACGTATTGCAGCCGGCAGCGGCGATTGTGCCGACAAAATCGCGCACGAAATCATACGATTCGGTGTCGTCGATGCCGATGCGATGCTTGACCGTCACGTCTATCGTCACGGCATCGCGCATTGCCTTCACGCAATCGGCGACCAGCGCCGGCTCTGCCATCAGGCAAGCGCCGAATGCGCCGCGCTGAACCCGCTCTGAAGGACAGCCGCAATTCAAATTAATCTCGTCGTAGCCCCATTGCTGCCCCAGTTTTGCGCATTGCGCCAGATCTGACGGTTCGCTGCCGCCCAATTGCAATGCAACCGGATGCTCTTCCTGATTGAAATCGAGGTGGCGGGCGACGTCGCCATGCAGCAATGCACCAGTGGTGACCATTTCGGTATAAAGCCAGCTATGCCGCGTGATCTGGCGGTGGAACATGCGGCAATGGCGGTCGGTCCAGTCCATCATGGGGGCCACGCTGATGGTTCTTTTACCGTAACTTGTTGATTTCATGGGGCTAAGTGACTGATTTTGTGGATTTTTACCAATACCAATATTGCGCGAATTTGCGTTGTTTTGCAGGCTCACTGCATCAAATTTGCATCATGGATCATGGCAACTATTTCAAAACGAGGCACATCTTGGTTTGCGCAAATACGGCGTAAGGGGCATAAGTCTATCAGTAAGTCATTCCCGATCAAGGGAATGGCTCAAGAATGGGCGCGCAAGGTTGAGTGCAATATGGATACGGAAGATTTTTGCGATGGCCTAATTAAGAAGTTAAATTTCGAGCCGTGATAGTCATTCGTTAAGGTCGATGTCAGCGAATAACTTTGATGTATTTACTTACCGCCATATTCCAACAGTGCCTTTGCAAGCCGCTGTTGCTTTTTTATTTCTTCTGTCTTGCCAGTAATCGTGTGGATCTTTACCGTCTGATCTGTGCACATACTGAAACTACCATGCGCTGCGCGGGCGGTGGAAATTCTGACGTCTGCGTCCGGCTCTGTACCGACTGCTTCGGCTACTTCGACGTTCGTCAAAGTACAACGCGCCCCAATGATGACTCGCCGCAACTGCATGCCATTGTTAAACGGATTGTAATAAATTCCGTCTCGCTCATCGTTCAGACTCACACGCAGTCGATATTCTTTCTCGTATTGCCATCCGCTATGCTTCACATTCAGACATCTCACGAGCATTGATTCATCAGCGCTGTGAAGAGGTTTAGTGAAATCTATTGGACTATCGAGCCGTTGATTAACGTAATCAATTTTAGTTAGAAATTGATTTTCTTCTATCTCAAATTCGAGGCACATCCCCGTATGTTTTTCAGCATAATGCGCCCACATGAGTGTCGATCGCCACGATTTTGAAAAGCAAAGCACACCGTGATTTGCGGAAAGTACCCTGACGACTGTTTTATAATAGCGTCTGGCCTCCCGGTCGGTTTGAATGAAGGGAAGTAACTCAAATGGGTCGTTTAAATCTTCATATTTTGCGATTTTAAGACGCCTCTCCCACAATGACTTCATACCCCATTGTTTTCCCGTGTAGTAATACAGCAGCATTCACGTTCCTTTTATTTTTTCGTGTATCAAAACAAAGCTGCCTAATTCTAGGCGCACCACGATAATCAAAATAAATCACGGTTGATTTGCATAGCTGGCGTCATATTCTTGACCTTGTGAGAATTTCGCGTCTCTTCTTACCCTCTCACCGACAAACTGCTGGCACCCGCGCATCAAATGCTACTTTTCAGTCTTTACTTTAGGGCTTCTGGACCCAGGCTTCTTTTTCCTAATTGGTTCGGCAGATTTTTTCTCTTTTGACAAAGGCACAGGTATATTTTTTTGCAACATCCAGTCGCCTACCTCAGGAAACTCGATCTCTTGGCCATCCCTTCCAACCTGTCCGGAAAATCTCGAAATCAGCAAACCTCCCTCGTCAGACAATGTCTTTAAACAGCTCATCAATTCGTCTTCTAAATGGTACAAATCAGAGTGCCAAGTATGAATCTCATCTTTATCGCCTAGACCATCCATCAATATCAATAAAGCGTTGTGTGCCAAAAAATTTCGTTGATCTTTCAATACATTCAACCGTTTTTGCAACGATCGATTTCTGTTCATTTTTTTAAAAATAAACAACAATTTTTCTAATGGAAAGTTCTCGATGTCTCCAATCGAATAATCAAATATAACAAAGCGTCCATTTTGGTGACGAATGAACTCGTAACTCTTCCCGACATATATCTTTAGACACAGCTCCAATAACTGAAAGTTACCTAAGACACGAATCGCCATCTCTTTATATGATTTTTTGACATCCATCAGTGCGGCCTTTCAATGATCCCTAGGTGCGTCAAATTGCGTCATCTATCGGCTTTTTTCTAATTCAGGCGATCATTTTTTACTATATCAAAATATATCGAAAATTTGAGTCAAAACCACCCAATTTAGCTCGCAGGCAGGTCAGGGGGATGACTGCGCGCCGGTGTTTCTTGGAGTTTAAGTATCACTACTCTGACAACTGCATATTATTAGGCGAAAAAAACCACACTAGGCGGCTTTTAGATGAGTGAAAATGTGCAACTTAGGCTCGACGATGCTCCTGCAACCATTGGCGCAACGCTCGATTCATTCTGGTTTGCCAGCCATCGCCTTCACTCTTAAACGCATTTAGCACTTCCTCATCAAAGCGCATCGTCACTTGCACTTTCGTCCCGCTCCCCGCAGGGCGTCCACGCGAGCGCATCGGCCTGACCTTAGATAATTGCTCATCAGTTAAGGGCTGTGCGTCCGGATCACTCAATGCAGCCGCCGTGATGGCTGCATCTTCAGCATCAGTAGGCCGTATCAATTTTCGAGACATAATAATCAAACTCCCTTTGATTGGCTTTGCGCAAACTGATAATCCGTAACCCATTCGCGCGCCGGATAAATACAACACAATATAAACGATCACTCTTCATTGGCGCATAGCCAATTGCGGCAAAGATAAACTTGGCGACATCGCTCGCACTGATCGATCCAAAAGCGCCATGGATATCACCAACATGTGCGTTATCAAGGACCGCGCCGCAATCGGCGAGGACGACTCTTTTTAAAGTTTGGTTGCTAGTCATGATTTTTTCCTCAGAATTCAGTGTGGATTCGCATCGTGGCGACATTCACCGGGCCACGATCGGCGTTGTAAGCAGGGTTGTCTATATGCTGAATGCCGGCCATCAACGCGATGCGCTTATCTGCCTTCTTGTAGAGGCTCATGTTGTAGTACGCTTCAACGATCCTCTCGGGCCGGTAGTTGATTTGCCCATCGCCGATAAAGGCGCCCAAGCCGCCCAGGGCCAGGTATTCACGGTGTTCTTTATTCAGGCCGTTTTGCGCAACGGCCAGGCCGAACGTGTCATTTGCTCTGTCCCAGCTATCGCCCTTGACCGCAATGCCGGTTGAGATCGAATTTTCTATTTCTGCGAATGAATAGGTTTCCGTATTTCCGTCGTTCCAACTGGCGCGGGCAAACAGGCCGACATCGGATCGGAGGGCTTGCTCCAAGTTGAGGCCATAGCCGATTTTGACGTTATCTTTACGCACGTTAGCTACATCAGGCGTACCGCCGTTGGCTTGTGCATACGCAATCGCATCCGCGAAACTTCCCATCTTTTCCTTGTTGCGAAATACCAGAAATCTGACCTTGCCGGGTTGATCGCCAATTGTGTGCGAGTGCTCAATTTCGAACTGGTCGCCGTGGTATTTGCCGATGCGGGTATCCAGCGCCAAACCGTTCGATTGAACTGGCGCCATGAAACGTCCGATGCGAAATGCCCAATCGTCGTAGTAGTATTCGGCCGCCGCACCCCAGCTATAGCCGCGCGCATCGGAGGCATAGTCATAGGCGCCTTGCGTTAAAAATGTCCCATTAGTGAACTGGGTGCGTGGGTCATGGGCATAAGCGTTGTTATCGAAAATATCGGTGACCGCCAGATTGCCGACGGTCACAACCAGGCGACGCTTATCGACCATGCCAGCCAACTGATTCTGTCCCGATTCAACAGCATCCTGCCCGCCGCCAAAACCGAAGGTCTGTCTCAGGAATAAACGCGCCCGATAAAATATCGGGTTTGGCCCGCTGGATTTTTCTTGTTCGCTGTTAGTCACTCCGCCCAAGCCGTGCAAATCGGACATCGCAGTAGATTGACTCATTTCCGGGTTGAAATAGAGCTCCCCGCCTTGCCATGGGCGTAAGCCAAAAAATGCCGTAATGGTGGATGAACGCCCTTCTTCCTGAGCGGGGCTCAGGCTATTGGGACCGGTATAGGGGGCGCTAAACGATGGTTTATCTTGCCAGATATACGTTTGCTGAAATTTGGCATTCCACGTTTCAGTTGGAATGATTTTCTCCGGTGCTGCGGACGCTGCCGATACTGACGCAGCGGCGGTTGGATCTTCCTGCGCGCTCGCAAGCACGGGCATACCGATCAGGCGTGCCAGCAAGAATCCGACGGCAAATTTTCTTTTGTTTTTAAACATGGGTGGCTCCGCTGAGATTAAGCATGGAGAACCCTTCATCGGCATGATGTTCGCGCAGCCCGATACCGTGCCTGCGGCATTTGCCGCATCACGACCGCACAGGCAAACGCCTGCGAAGTATCAGCGCTGACATGCAAAAGCTACGGCAATTCAGCCGAAGCTTCTGCAATCAATATATGAATAAATTTGGGAGTACATAGACTATTGACGACAGGTGTCGTCAACATCGAGATACCACCATCCGCCCATGGCAAGATGATGGCAAAAGAATTCTTGCGTAATCTTACCGAGGCAGAGCCAAAACTTGTGTTTGGCAACTATAACAATCGGAACAAGTACCCACGAAGGGACTCCATAAAATGAAAACAGGTGGACTGTAAACTTGGCGTTTCGTGGTGTCAAGATTTAAAGTCAGTGGTTATATAAAAAAAATAATCGTGTTACATCCTATCCACGGGAATACGATTTTCTAACGAATAACTGTTCAGGTTTTGATGCAAGCGGGTGGTCCGATTACTTAGGGAAATCTTAATTTCCCTAAGCCAAGCAATGTGCTCTTGATGCTATATTTTGCCAGTTGTGCATGCCGAAATATGAAGCTCGATACTCGATTGGCATTTGCGACGCAAGCCGTCTCAATTAACCAGGTAAAGTATGAAATCAAAGAAGTCAATGTGGCTGGCGGTCGGGCTATCCATCGTTATTGTCGCGGTGGTACTGACGAAAGCGGGAATATTTGGCGCAACCGCAAAAACGCACGGATCGGACGATCAAACGGTTCCGGTCAAGTCGGTGCTTGCAGAACGCCGAAATGCGGCAAGCTACATTAATAGCATTGCAACGGTACAAGCACTTAATACTGTATTAGTACGCGCCCGCGTCGACGGTGAAATCAGCCGCGTCCCTTTCAAAGAGGGCGAAAATATCAAGCGCGGCGATATTCTGGTCGAACTTGACCGTCGTCCGTTTGAGGTCCAGCTACGAGCAGCTTTGGCGCAAAAAGAAAAGGACCAAGCCCAATTTGCGAATACAAAGCGGGATCTTGAGCGCTACGAATTCCTGGTAAAAAGTAATTCCCTCGCATCGCAAACGCTCGACGCCACGCGTGCACAGCTTGATCAGTTGCAGGCCACGCTTAATGCCGATCAAGCCCAAATCGACTCCGCACAATTGCAATTGAATTACGCGACGATACGTTCCCCAATCGATGGACGGCTCGGCGCAAGGCTGGTCGATGCCGGCAATCTGGTGCATGCGACCGATACGAACGGCCTGGTCCTCGTGACGCAAATTCAACCCGTGTTCGTCAGCTTTTCCCTGCCGCAGAATATCTTGCCGGTCTTGCGTCAGCAGCAAGGGCATCAATCCTTGCGGGTGCAGGCCTTGAGTCAGGACGGCAGTGAAGTGCTGGATAACGGCGAGCTGACCTTGATCGATAGCCAGGTGGATACAATTACCGGCACGATTCATTGCAAGGCGATGTTCAAAAATACGCAGGAAAAACTCTGGCCCGGCGCATTCGTCGCGGTGCGGGTCATGTTCAATGATTTGCCAAACGTCGTTGTTGTGCCGACCACCGCAATCCAGGCCGGTGCGCAACATTCTTTTGTGTATGTGGTTTCGAAAGAGAATATAGCGAAGTCCACGCCGATCGAAATCGGGGCGGTGTCCGGTGATGATACGGTTATATTGGCAGGTCTGTCGGGCGGCGAACGCGTCGTGGTGGAAGGGCAGTTTCAGCTTGATGATGGCGTCAAAGTCGAAGAAAAAGACGCAAAGTCGACTGCACTGCCACAAGCGGCTGCGCCACACTATTAAGGCCCACACTATTAATAATCTTGCTATCCGATCGGACTAAGGCTTTGAACATTTCACTGTGGTTCATCAGGCGTCCTGTCGCCACATTTTTACTCATGCTGGGGCTGCTTTTCCTTGGCGTCGCCAGTTACTTCCAGCTGCCTATCGCGGGTGTCCCGCAGGTCGATATTCCGACGATTTCCATCAGCACCACGCTACCGGGCGCGAGTGCGGAAACGATCGCTTCTTCGGTCACCTCGCCGCTCGAACGTGCGCTGGCGATCTTGCCGGGCGTGACGTCAATTACATCGGCCAGCTCGCTCGGGCTGAGTGCGATCGACGTGCAATTCGACCTATCCCGCAGCGTCGATGCCGCCGCGCTGGACGTTCAAACGGCCATCAGTTCCGCAGCAGGATTTCTGCCCAAAGACCTCCCGCATCCGCCGACCTTCGAGAAAAAGAATCCATCCGACGCGCTGCTGATGACGATCGCCGTCTATTCCGACAGCATGCCGATAGGCGCGGTTGACGATTATGTCGAGAATTACCTGACGCCGGAAATCTCGCGCGTCAGCGGTGTCGGCGCGATCGATTATCACGGCCAGCAAAAACCGGCAGTACGCATTCAAGTCGATCCCGGCCGCATCGCCGCCATGGGCCTCACGCTGGAAGATGTGCGTCAACGCATTGCAGCAGCAACCGCGAACAGTCCCAAAGGGACATTGAACGGCATGCGCCGCTCCGTGACGCTTGACACCAACGATCAGCTCCTCGACGCACGCCAATATGGTGCGATCGCGCTGGCGTCGGTCAATGGCGCGACCACCAAATTGAGCGATGTGGGGAACATTCTGTCGAGCGTGGAGGATGTCAAGCAGAGCGCGTGGATCCCCGGCCATCAGGCTGTCATGATCGACGTGCACAAACAGATTGGCTTCAATATCAATTCGACAGTGGAAAAAGTGAGGGCGGCTTTACCGGCGTTGGAGCGCAATCTGCCGCCATCAGTCCACCTCGTGCTGCTCGGCGACCGTACGCAAACCATACGCGCTTCCGTCAAAGATGTGCAGTTCACCTTGTTATTGACTTGCCTGCTGGTGGTATTCGTCGTTTACCTGTTTTTGGGCAGTCTGCGCGCGACCTTGATTCCGGCAGTCGTCATTCCGCTCTCCCTGTTCGGCACCATGACCGCCATGTACCTGTTTGGCTATACGCTCGACAATGTGTCTTTAATGGCGCTCACCATTTCGATCGGTTTTGTGGTGGACGACGCAATTGTCATGCTGGAGAACATTTTGCGGCATGTGGAAGAAGGCATGGATCCGCAAGCTGCCGCAATCAAGGGCTCGGGCGAAATTGGCTTCACGATTTTTTCCATGACGATATCGCTGGTGGCGGTATTCATCCCGCTGCTTTTCATGGGCGGCATCGTCGGGCGGCTGTTCCGCGAATTTGCCGATACCGCGGCAATCGCCATCCTCATTTCGGGCGCACTCTCATTGACGCTCACGCCGGTACTGTGCGCCCATTTTCTCTCGCCCCATATCCATCACGGCGGCGGATGGTTCAATCGGCAATGCGAGGCCTGGATAGAATACGCGCGTCAGGGCTATGCCAAAGGCTTGCGCAAGGTACTCAAGCACCAGCGGCTCACATTGGCTGTCATGCTGGGAACACTTGCCGTGACGGCCGGCATGTACATCTATATTCCAAAGGGTTTCTTTCCGCAGCAAGATAATGGCCTGATCGCGGGCGTGACCGAGGCCTCCTCGGATATCTCATATACGGCGATGGTGCGTGAAATGCAGATGCTCGCCGATCTGGTAAAACGCGACGACGATATCCAAAACGTCTACTTCTGGGTTGACGGTGATCCGTCGACCAATATCGGCCACATTCTGGTCGATCTGAAACCATTCGGCGCCCGCACGGCATCTGTATACGAAGTCATCAATCGCATCGCACGCCGCGCCAAAGGCATTCCAGAGATTACTTTGCATCTCCAGGCGCGCCAGGATCTGCAAGTGGGCGCAAAGGTCAGCAAGACCCAATTTCAATACACCTTGCGCGACTCGAATCTGGTTGAATTGCGGCAATGGACCCCGCGTATGCTGGAAGCTTTAAAGGCAATCCCCCAGATTCAAGACGTCGCCGGCGATGTCGAGCCGACCGCGCCACGCATACAAATCGTTTTGGATCGGAATGCCATGGCGCGCTTGGGCGTGACGACGCAAAGTGTCGACGACACGCTGTACGACGCCTTCGGTCAACGCCAGGTCGCCAGTTTTTATACCCAGGTTAATGTGTACCAGGTCATTTTAGAAGTCGATCCGAAATTCCAGCTTGATGAAAGCGCGCTCGCCCGGATTTATGTCCCTTCCACAAGCGGTGTGCCGGTGCCCCTTGGTTCGATCAGCAAACTGGAGCACTCGTCGGCCCCGCTGACGGTCAATCATGACGGCCAATTCCCGGCAGTCACCTTGTCGTTCAATCTGGCGCCCGGACAAGCGCTGGGCGACGCCATCAATGCCATCAACGCGAAAGAACGTTCGCTCGGAAAACCCCCTGGCCTGGCCACGATCTTTACCGGGAGCGCGCAGGAATTTCAGAAGTCGCTGGCGAATCAGCCTTTCCTGATTTTGACTGCCTTGCTGGCGATCTTTATCGTACTGGGCGTTTTGTATGAAAGTTATATTCATCCCATTACCATCATGTCCACCCTGCCTTCGGCCGGCATCGGCGGACTGCTGGCTTTGATTATTTTTCACTACGACTTCTCGCTAATCGCATTGATCGGCATCATATTGTTAATCGGCATCGTCAAGAAAAACGGCATCATGATGGTCGACGTTGCGATCACCGAAGAAGCGAACGGACTCTCGCCCGAGGAAGCGATTTATCGGGCCTGCCTGTTGCGCTTCAGACCAATCATGATGACAACGATGGCCGCACTGCTGGGCGCATTGCCGCTCGCGCTCGGCGCCGGCGCCGGCTCCGAGCTGCGCCGTCCGCTCGGCGTGGCGATGGTTGGCGGATTGCTTCTGTCACAAGTTCTCACGCTATATACGACACCGGTGGTCTATTTGTATATGGATAAATTGGTACTGTGGCTGCGCCGCAATCGCCCTGCGACAGAAGGGTTTGCTCGCGATCGCATATAACGGCCCGATACCGGTTCGGCTTCCGTAAATACTCGGCCCAGCAGATTTTGTTGGGCCGTTTATTTTTCTCTTCCAATTTTATTTCTGCCGTCTAAACATGATCAGTTGCTTAAGAAATTTACAACTATTATATTTTTGGCAATTCTCTCTTACAACAAATACGCACATTTTTCCGCGAGAGTGCCGGGAGCCTGAATGCGTTGCGATTTACGATGACCTCGACCGAAGACTTGCCTCCTCGCGGCCGCCGCATGCTTGCCGAATGGCTCTTCCTGCTCAGCACATTGCTGGCATTGGCCGGCAGCATCGCCTATTTTCAGTATGGGCAATACCAGCAAATCACTGCCCGGGAACAAGAACATCTGACGAGCCAGGCCGGACTGGTTGAAAAGAACCTGCTGCCGCAGTTGCTGTTGGCCAATCGCGTCATCGATAACATCGTCCATGACCTGCCTTCCTGGCAAGCGGAAAACGACGGATTCAAACGTGGCAATCACCAATTGCAAGTCATTAACGACTCCTTGATCGGCATCCGGCCTATTTTGATCATCAAGGCGGACGGCACAGTGATCTCATCGAGCGAGAAAACCCTGATAGGCATGAATTTCATTCAGCGCAAATACTTTCAGACCGCGCTCCAGAACCCCGACCCCGCCATCCTCCATGTCAGCCCGCCCTTCCTGACCGTGCTCGATAGCTTTGTGATCAGCCTGTTCAAGACGATCCCCGGGCCGAACGGCACATTCGGCGGTATCGTTATTGTCAGCCTGGTTCCCGAGTACTTCTCCACCCTGCTCGATTCCGTTCTTTATGCGCAGGATATGCGCTCGTCCCTTGCGCATGGCGAAGGCATTGTTTTTGTGACCTCTCCGCTATCGGCCAAAATTCACGGCGTGAATCTGAATCAACCCGGCACCTTCTTCAAACGCCATAAGGACGCTGGGCAGTCCACCAATCTATATAACGGGATCGTTCGCGCATCCGGCGATGATCGTATGCTCGTTCTGCATACGATCAAGCTCACCAGCCCGTTAATGGACAACACGCTGGAAGTCGCTTTGAGCCGGGATATAGCGGTCTTGTATGCCCCTCTGCGGGAAAGTATTTACCAACAAAGCAGCGCGCTATTGATTCTCTCTATATGCAGTATTTTGGGTTTATTGTTCATTCAAAGACGGCGGCGCGATCTATCCATTGAACGCAAAATCGCCAAAGAAAAGATTCGCAATCTGGCTTTTTTCGATCAACTTACCGGCTTACCCAACCGGACATTACTGCTGGACCGGCTGCAGCAGGCCATGGTCACCAGCAACCGTAGCGGCAATTACGGCGGGCTACTGTTCATCGATCTCGATAACTTCAAGACGCTTAATGACACCCTAGGTCATGACACGGGCGATATGCTGCTCAAGCAAGTCTCCCTGCGCTTGAAGGGATGTGTACGGGAGTACGATACCGTGGCCCGTTTGGGTGGCGACGAATTCGTGATCATACTGGCGCAATTGATGACGGCCAGTGGCGATGTCGCGGCAAGAATCGGCAAGATCAGCGAGAAAATCCGTGCCGCTTTAGGGCAACCCTACCGGCTTGGTGAAATACCTTATTACAGCACAGCGAGCATCGGCGCGACCGCATTTCTGGGGGCGCTCGTTAGCAATGACAGTCTGATGAAACAGGCCGACCTCGCCATGTACAAGGCGAAAGAAGCGGGACGCAATGCATGGCGTTTCTTCGACCCGACCATGGAGCAGGCTTTAAAGGAATTAACGGCACTGGAAGATGATCTGCGGCGAGCGGTCGATGAGAAGCAGTTGGTGCTCCACTATCAGGCGCAAATCGTCGGTGAGCTGCGTGTGGCGGGCGCTGAAGTTCTAGTGCGCTGGCAGCATCCCGAACGCGGCATGGTCATGCCCGGCGAGTTTATTGCGCTGGCGGAAAAAACCGGCTTGATTCTGCCTTTGGGCCACTGGGTGCTGCAAACGGCTTGCACCCAATTGGCGCTATGGGCGAGTCAACCGGAGATGTCTTATCTGACGCTGGCGGTCAACGTCAGCGCCCATCAGTTCCGCCAGCCCGATTTTGTAGAACAGGTCTTGGCGGTTCTTAAAAGCACAGGCGCCAATCCGCGACGGCTGAAGCTTGAGCTGACCGAAAGTATGCTGGTGCATAACGTCCAGGAAATTATCGAAAAAATGTCTGCCCTGAAGGTCAAAGGCGTGAGCTTTTCGCTGGACGATTTCGGCACCGGTTATTCGTCGCTCTCTTATTTGAAGCGGCTCCCTCTCGATCAACTGAAGATCGATCAAAGCTTCGTCAGAGATATTCTGATCGATACCAACGATGCGGCCATTGCCAAACTCGTCATTGTTCTGGCTGAAAGCATGGGCCTGATGGTCATCGCCGAAGGTGTTGAAATCGAGTCGCAGAGAGATCTTTTGGCTCGCATGGGTTGCCATGCCTATCAAGGCTATCTGTTTAGCCGTCCGGTTCCGCTGGAAGCGTTTGAGGCATTGATCAAGGAGCGTTTGACTGCGGTTGACTTACGGATCGCGTAGCAAAAAAAAAGCCCGCAGACGCTTGGCGTTTGCGGGCTTCCCTGTCTCCTCTATCCTCTATTGAGATAGGACTTTTAGCTGCGGGACTATTCTGCCCCACAAATGAACTTACGTCACCGTGCATCGCACCATATTCGTGCATCGTATATGACTTGGAAGATTTGGCCTATATCTGAGCCTTCGGCTTCCTTTTCGGCAAGTTTTCGGTCCCCAAAAAATGGGTAAAAAAAATCCCGCTCACCTTGCGGTTGCGGGAATAATCCAATTCTTATGAGGAAGTTGGAGGAGACAGTGCTTACTATAAGCATTCTCATTTGGACTGTCTGCTTTATAGTAACAATACCAGATATTGTTTTAATGAATATTGCGTTCTTGCCGCTTGGCTCTTGAGAAGGCTTAAATTCTTGCGCTGAAACAAAAAAACGACATCCGCAGATGCCGTTTTTTTTATATATCGCCGAACCAGCGGCGTATCCGATAACGCTTACGCGTCGCGTGACGCCTTTTTCCGCTCATGCTCTTTCAAATAACGCTTACGCAGACGAATACTCTTCGGCGTAACTTCAACCAACTCATCATCATCGATGAATTCGACCGCATATTCCAGAGACATTGTAATTGGCGGTACCAGGCGAACGGCTTCATCGGTACCCGACGAACGAACGTTGGTCAATTGCTTGCCCTTGATCGGATTGACGACCAGATCATTGTCGCGGGAATGAATACCGATAATCATGCCTTCGTATACCGGATCGTTGTGGCTGACGAACATACGGCCGCGATCCTGCAGCTTCCAGATCGCATAAGCAACCGCGGCGCCGTCATCCTGTGAAATCAGCACGCCATTGCGACGTCCACCCAATTCACCCTTGCTATTATCGACAGCCGCATATTCATCGAACACGTGGCTCATCAAACCGGTACCGCGTGTCAATGTCATGAATTCGCCCTGGAAGCCGATCAAACCGCGTGCAGGAATACGGTATTCAAGACGCACACGTCCTTTGCCGTCCGGTTCCATATTTTGCAGATCGCCGCGGCGGCGACCGAGTTCTTCCATGACACCGCCCTGATTGGCTTCTTCAACATCGACGGTCAGATTTTCGTAAGGCTCGTGACGTTCGCCATCGACCATCTTGAACACAACGCGTGGGCGCGAAACAGCTAATTCGTAACCTTCGCGGCGCATATTTTCGATCAGAATCGTCAGATGCAATTCGCCGCGGCCGGATACTTCGTATGTCGAATCGTCGCCCTCGGCCTGCACGACGCGCAATGCCATGTTGCCTTTGAGTTCGCGTTCCAGACGATCCTTGATCTGGCGCGTGGTAACAAACTTGCCTTCACGTCCCGCCAGCGGCGAGTTGTTGACCATGAAGTTCATGGTCAGCGTCGGCTCATCGACCTTCAGCATCGGCAGGCCATTCGGCGCGTCCGGCGCGCAGACCGTGGTGCCGATACCGATTTCCTCGATACCGTTGATCAACACGATGTCGCCAGCCAGCGCTTCATCGACCAGCACGCGTTCCAGGCCCTTGAACGTCAGGACTTGATTGATGCGGGCTTTTGCCGGCTTGTCGTCCGGACCATTCATGATCACAACGTCTTGCAAGGCTTTGACGCGACCGCTCAAAATGCGGCCAACGCCAATCTTGCCGACATACGACGAATATTCCAGCGATGTGATTTGCAGTTGCAGCGGACCATCCGGATCATCTTCGCGCGCAGGAACGTGTTCCAGCACAGCGTCGAATAAAGGCGTCATATTGCCTTCGCGTACTTCGGAATCCTTGCTGGCATAACCGTTGAGCGCCGAAGCGTAAATAACCGGGAAGTCGAGTTGTTCTTCAGTCGCGCCCAATTTATCGAACAATTCGAAAGTGGCGTTGATGACCCATTCAGGACGTGCACCCGGACGATCGATTTTGTTGACGACAACAATCGGTTTCAAACCTAATTCCAGCGCCTTGCGCGTCACAAAACGCGTTTGCGGCATTGGGCCTTCAACTGCATCGACCAGCAACAGCACGCTATCGACCATCGATAGAACGCGTTCGACTTCGCCGCCGAAGTCGGCGTGGCCCGGGGTGTCGACGATATTGATGTGCGTGCCGTTATATTCAACCGCGCAGTTCTTGGACAGAATCGTGATGCCGCGTTCTTTTTCAATATCGTTCGAATCCATCACGCGCGCATCAACGTGTTGGTTATCACGGAAAGTGCCTGATTGACGCAGCAACTGGTCAACAAGCGTGGTTTTGCCGTGGTCAACGTGAGCGATGATGGCAATGTTACGAATAGCGCGTTTGGATTTGGACATGGTCGTTTTTAACGGTTGTATTGCTGAATTATTGCTGAAGTATTGCTGAATTTGAAATAGCCGAGGATTATAACATGCTGCAGCGCATGAAATTAGGAAATCCCCTTAATTTCAAAGAGTTGCCGAGCCGGGGTTCTAAACGAAAGCGACCAGACGCTCGGGCGCCAATACGACAAATTCCTTGATCAGTCCGGTACCGAGCAATTGCCCGCTGTCCTGATCGTAGACGCGCACTCTATCGCCTGGTTGCGGCGCCGGATCTGGCAACGGCAGGCCTTCTTTTCCGAGCGACAAACGCTGGCCGTGCGCAAACCGTTGCGCCAGCAACGCCGGCAATCGAATCGCCGGGAACGACGACAGCAGACCATCCACCGGCATTAACAGGCTGGTGCGATCCGCTTCGGGACAAGCGGCCAGCGTCTCGAGCGTGATACAGCCATCGAGTGTCAGATCGCCGACACCGATACGGCGCAATGCATTCAAATGCGCACCGCATCCCAATGCGCTGCCGATGTCTTCGCCCAGCACACGTATATATGTACCTTTGCTGCAACGCACGCGCAGTTTCAGATAAGGCGCGGCATAGTCCAGCAGAGTAAGTTCGTGAATTGTTATATGACGCGCTTCACGTTCCAGCGTAATGCCGGCGCGAGCGTATTCGTACAGCGGTTTGCCGTCGCGTTTGAGTGCGGAATGCATCGGTGGAATCTGTGCAATCGGCCCGCGAAAAGCGGTCAGTACGGATTCAATCTGCGCCAGCGTCGGATAGGCGTCGCTACGACCGGTAACCTCGCCTTCGGTGTCGCCGGTACTGGTACGCACACCCAGATGTACGACGGTTTCATAGCTCTTGTCCGCTTCGAGCAGATCTTGCGAAAACTTGGTCGCTTCACCGAAACACAATGGCAGCAAACCAGTGGCAAACGGATCCAGCGTACCGGTGTGTCCGGCTTTTTTGGCGCTCAACAAGCGCTTGGCTTTGATCAATGCATCGTTACTGGAAAAACCGACCGGCTTGTCCAGTAGCAGAACGCCATGAATCGATAGGCGGGGTTTCTTGATTGGAGACTGCGCCATGGCGTGTATTTGAATAAGGGAAACGACGGCGCCTCGGTTACGCTGCGCAGCTGGGCAATGCGTTAAAAAAAGCGTTACGCTTCGCCGTCTTCTTTGGCGCGCGTGCTCAAAGCCTGATCGATCAGCTTCGACATTTCGATACCGCGTGCGGTTGAATTATCGTGGAAAAAATGCAATGCAGGCAAGGTATGGATACTGAGCCGGCGACCAAGTTGCGCCCGCATATAACCGGCAGCCTTGACCAGACCGTCAACGGTATTTTGGATCGCCACCGGATCGTCGCTGAGCATGGTAAAAAATACTTTGGCGTGCGCGTAATCCGGCGTGACTTGTACTTCTGTAATCGTGATCATGCCCACACGCGGGTCTTTCAACTCGAAGGCGATGATTTCGGATAGATCGCGCTGGATCTGGTCTGCTACTCGCAGCCCGCGTCCGGGGATCGATTTGCTATGTTTAGCCATACAGTAAAAACCGGGAACCCATCTAAGCGACAACGCGACCGGCAAAGGTCGCGCTATCGGCATCATGTGAGGCAGCCATACGGCCGCCCCGTTTCAAAAAACATCCATTACATCGTGCGGGCGATTTCCTGTACTTCGAAAATTTCCAGCTGATCGCCAATTTCGATTTCGTTGTAGTTCTTCAGTGACAGACCGCATTCGAAGCCAGCCTTGACTTCCTTGACGTCATCCTTGAAGCGCTTGAGCGAATCGAGTTCGCCGGTCCACACCACGACGTTGTTACGCAACAGGCGAACCATGGAACCGCGACGGACCAGACCTTCGAGTACGTAGCAACCGGCAATCGTGCCGACCTTGCTGACCAGAATGACCTGGCGGATTTCGACCAGACCCAGCGAATTCTCGCGCTTCTCAGGCGACAACATGCCAGACATCGCAGCCTTGATTTCGTCAACCGCATCGTAAATGATGTTGTAGTAACGAATATCGACGCCGTTGGCTTCGGCCAGTTTGCGGGCCGATGCGTCGGCACGCGTATTGAAGCCGATAATCACGGCCTTGGCTGCCACCGCCAGATTGACGTCCGACTCGCTGATGCCGCCGACTGCAGCATGCACAACCTGCACGCGTACTTCGTCGTTCGACAATTTCTGCAAAGTCTGCACCAGCGCTTCTTGCGAGCCCTGGACATCGGTCTTGATAATCATCGGCAGGTTCTTGATTTCGCCTTCGCCCATGTTCTCGAACATGTTTTCCAGCTTGGCTGCCTGCTGCTTGGCCAGCTTGACGTCGCGGAACTTGCCTTGACGGAACAGGCCGATTTCGCGCGCCTTGCGCTCATCCGACATGACCAGCACTTCTTCACCCGAGACCGGCACTTCCGTGAGCCCCTGAATTTCAACCGGAATCGATGGGCCTGCCTCGGCGATGCTCTTGCCGTTTTCATCCAGCATGGCGCGTACCCGGCCATAGCTCGATCCGGCCAGCACCACGTCGCCGCGCTTGAGCGTACCGGACTGCACCAGAATCGTTGCAACCGGGCCGCGGCCCTTGTCGAGACGCGATTCGATCACCAGACCGCGTGCCGGCACATTGATCGGTGCTTTCAGTTCCAGCACTTCAGCTTGCAGCAACACATTTTCCAGCAAGGTGTCGATGCCTTCGCCGGTCTTCGCGGAAACCGGGATAAACGGCGATTCGCCGCCGTACTCTTCCGGCACCACTTGTTCGGCAATCAATTCCTGTTTGACGCGATCGAGATTACTGCCCGGCTTATCGATCTTGTTGATCGCAACGACCAACGGCACGCCGCTGGCCTTGGCATGGGCAATCGCTTCGCGCGTTTGCGGCATTACGCCGTCATCGGCTGCGACCACCAGAATAACGATATCGGTCGCCTTGGCGCCGCGAGCGCGCATTGCCGTAAATGCTTCATGGCCTGGCGTATCGAGGAAGGTGATCATGCCGCGTGGCGTTTCGACGTGATAAGCGCCGATATGCTGCGTAATGCCGCCCGCTTCGCCCGACGCCACTTTGGTGCGGCGGATGTAATCCAGCAAGGAAGTTTTACCGTGATCGACGTGGCCCATGACGGTTACCACCGGTGCACGCGGCACCGCTTCGGCATCCGCATGTTCTTCGCCGTCTGCCAGCAACGCTTCAGGATCATCCAGCTTGGCCGCATGTGCTGTGTGTCCCATTTCCTCGACCAGAATCATCGCGGTTTCCTGGTCCAGCACTTGATTGATGGTGACCATCTGGCCCAGCTTCATCAAATGCTTGATGACTTCCGAAGCCTTGACCGACATCTTATGCGCCAGCTCGGCCACGGTAATGGTTTCCGGCACATGCACATCTTTGATAACGGCTTCGGTCGGCGCCTGGAAATTGGTTTCGCGATCTTCGTGATGACCGCCGCCGCGACGTCCTTTAGGACCCGCACGCCAGCCATCGCGCCCGCCACCTGTATTGCCGCGCGTCTTGATGCCGAGACCGCGCTTTTTGGCAGCGTCGTCTTGCCATGTGGATGACACATTGGCTGACTTGATCGATTTCTTATCGACCACGACGGCCTTCTTTTCATCTTTCTTTTCGCCGGCTTTTTTATCGGCAGGCTTATGCAAAGTACCTTCCGAAGTCTTGGCTGCCACGGCAGCCGGCGCAACCGGTTCCGGCGCTTTGACCGCCTTGCGCGGCGCATTCATCATGGCCTTGATCTGCGCCACTTCATCGGCCACAGCCTTGCGCGCCTGCTCGGTCACAGCGGCTTTTTCAGCAGCATCCTTGGCCGCGGCTTCGGTTTTCTTTTTGCTCGCTTCCACCGCTGCGCGTTTTTCAACATCTGCAGCAACATCTGGTACGGCCGATGGCGTCGTCACTGTGACGGGCTGCGCAGCAACCGCTTTTCTAGCTTCCTGCTCGGCTTTTTCAGCCGCTTTGGCTTGCGCCAGTTTTTCTGCTTCCAATTGCGCCAAACGCTCCTGTTTTTCACGCAGTTCCGCTTCCTGGCGCGCAATCAGCTCAGCCTGACGCCGAGCCTCTTCCGCGCGACGCGCAACTTCTGCTTCATCTATCACTACTACCGGCGCCGGCGCAGGTGCTGCCGCCACCGCTACCGGCGCTTCTTCAGCCGCCGGTTCATCACGCTTCACAAAGGTGCGTTTTTTACGTACTTCGACCTGGATCGTGCGGGATTTGCCGGTTGCATCGGCCTGTTTGATTTCAGTTGTTTCTTTGCGCGTCAATGTGATTTTTTTCTTGTCATTGTCCGGCGCTGCACCGCGCACGCGGCGCAAATGCTCGAGCAGACGATCCTTGTCATCTTTCGACAAGGCATCGCCCGTTGTGCTTTTCTCGACACCGGCAGAGCGTAACTGCGTCAGCAGTAAATCCGCCGGCATGTTCAGCTCGGTGGCAAATTGGGCTACATTGTTACTTGCCATTCAATCCTCTTTTCTATGTGGCTCGGCTGATGATGATGCTTCGCTTTTGCTTCGATGCTGCTTCGATGCTTCAAATCAGCTCACTGCTTGCCTTCCGCATATTTCCAAACGGCGGCTTGCAATGCTTTCGCACGCTCATCGTATTTCGCATCGATGAGTTTCATCTCATCGTCCGTCACATCTTCAAACTCATTGGCAATCAGGGCTCGCGCCCGTTCAGCCGGCAGCGCCAGAATCGCACCGAATTCGTCGTAAGCCAGCGCGGCAAATGCGTCCAGCGTCTTGATACCGGCCAGACCGAGCTTGCCGGCGATGACGCGTTCCATGCCGTCGAAATTGACCAGCGCTTCGTCCATGCCGTCCAGACCTTCTTCGGATGCGATCGCCTCGCTTACCAGCGCATCACGCGCGCGGGTGCGCAGCTCGTTGACGGTATCTTCGTCGAAGGATTCGATTTCCAGCATTTCGTTGATCGGAACGTAAGCGATTTCTTCCAGGCTGGCGAAACCCTCGTCGACTAGAATGTTGGCGACTTCCTGATCCACATCCAGCTTTTCCATGAACAGGGTCCGGACATAAGCTGTTTCCTGCGCCGACTTATCGGCCGACTCTTCAGCCGTCATGATGTTGATTTGCCAGCCGGTCAGTTCCGCTGCCAGGCGGACGTTTTGACCGCCGCGGCCGATGGCAATCGCCAGATTTTCTTCGTCGACCACAACATCCATCGCATGCTTTTCTTCATCGACGACGATCGATGAAACATTCGCCGGCGCCAGTGCGCCGATGACGAATTGCGCCGGATCTTCCGACCACAGCACGATGTCGACACGTTCGCCGCCCAGTTCGCCGGTAACGGCCTGCACGCGCGAACCGCGCATGCCCACGCAAGTACCGATAGGATCGATCCGCTTGTCGGCGGTATACACAGCAATCTTTGCGCGTACGCCAGGATCGCGCGCCGCCGATTTGATTTCAAGCGAACCTTGCTCGATTTCCGGCACTTCCAGTTCAAACAGTTTCATGATGAATTCCGGCGCTGTGCGCGACAGAATCACTTGCGGTCCGCGCGCATTACGTTCAATGCGCTGTATATAAGCACGCACCCGATCGCCGATACGCAGATTTTCTTTTGGAATTGTTTGGTCGCGCGGCAGGCGGGCTTCCACTTTGCCGGATTCGACGATTGCATCGCCCCGTTCCATACGCTTGATGGTTCCGGTCACCAGCGAATCGCCACGCTCCAGGAAATCGGCCAGAATCTGCTCGCGCTCGGCATCGCGAATACGCTGCAAGACCACTTGCTTGGTATCTTGTGCAAAGCGGCGGCCCACGTCGATCGACTCAATTGGCTCTTCGATGTAATCGTCGACTTCGATATCGGGAATCTGCTCGAGCGCTTCGAAATGCAGCACTTCCTGATCGGGCAATTGCAGGCCCGCATCGTCAGGCACCACATGCCAGCGACGGAATGACTCGGAAACGCCTGTTTCGCGATTAATCGACACGCGGATATCGACTTCGCCTTCGTAGCGCTTTTTGGTAGCCTGCGCAAGCGCATGCTCCAGCGAGCTGAAGACAACTTCTTCATCGACATTCTTTTCGCGCGCCAGCGCGCCAACCAATGCTAAAACTTCGCGACTCATGCTTTGCGACTCCTAAAATCCACTTGCGGCACCAAATGTGCCTTATCCACATCGGCGAGCGTAAAATCAAGCACCGCCAGCCCATCGTTAGTTTCAAATTCCAACTTAAGATTCCCATCCTCAGGCTTACGCAGCAAGCCCTGAAATGACTTGCGATTACCCGCACCGGGCAAGGTCGCCCGCAGCTTCACAATCGCTTCCCGATCCGCAAAACGCACATAATCGGCCAGTTTCTTGAGCGGACGATCCAGGCCTGGCGAAGAAATCTCCAGACGCTCGTATAAAACATTTTCAACGGTAAAGACATGCACCAGCTGATGCGTGACTTTTTCGCAATCTTCTACCGTAATTGCGCCCTGCTCCGCATTTTCCGGCGCGAAATCGATAAATATCCGCAGCAAACCACGCGCAGCTCTTTCGAAGTCGACCAGTTCGTAACCCATGCCGGCGACAGTTTTTTCAATCAAATCAGGCAATTGCACGACATCACTCCGCTACAATACAAAACTTTCAGCAAAAAAAAAATGGGCCAGTGCCCATCTTCGTTTGCCTTCCTTTACTGCCGCCGCTCTAACGATAATGAAATCACCGAAATTGCTTTAAAGAAATCTCAGCGGATTAATAAATTAATCCGCTGTTAACTTGCGCATTATAAACGAGTACGGTATGCATCGCAATATTCAATTCATTGCGATGCATATACCCACACCGGCTTAACGTGGCCGGCGACGCTGCATGCCCGGCAAACCCGGCACAGCTGTACCGTAAGACGATGCGCGCGGTCCTCGCGGGCCGTTATTACGGCGCTGTCCGGCATCCGGAAAGCCCAGGGCCGTCTGCAATGGATCTGGCTGACGGCTTTTCGCGCCCTGTTTGCCTTGTCCGCCGCCTTGTCCCTGACCGCCTTGCCCCTGCCCGCCCTGACCTGGCCCAGGCTTGCCTTGCCACTGGCTACTACGGCGCGGCTGGGCAGGCGCGCCATAACCGGTCGCATTACCCGGATTGCTATTGAAATTACCACCAATACGATTGCCGTTAGGGGCGCCTTGGCCGCCTTTACGATCGCCGCGCGGTTTGCCGCCTTGGCCACTGCCGGCGCCTGCTGCGGCCTGCTTATCCATACCGCATGCGACCAACAACTCACGCACCGCATTTTCTTCCAATTCTTCCCAACGGCCGCGCTTCAGGCTGTTCGGCAGCGTCATCACGCCATAACGGGTACGGATCAGGCGCGACACGGTCAAGCCGATTGCCTCGAACATACGGCGCACCTCGCGATTGCGGCCCTCGCCAATCGTCACGCGGTACCATTTATTGACGCCTTCACCACCGCCGTCGGCGATTTTCGAAAATTGCGCGATGCCATCTTCCAGTTCGACGCCATTCAACAGCTTTTGCCGCATGCCTTCTTCCAGCTCGCCCAGCGTACGCACGGCATATTCACGATCGATGCCGTAACGCGGATGCATCAAGCGGTTGGCCAGATCGCCGGAACTTGTAAATAGTAATAAGCCTTCGGTATTAAAATCGAGCCGCCCTACAGCCAGCCACTTGGCGGCCTTCATATTCGGCAAACGATCGAAGACCGACGGGCGTCCTTCAGGGTCGTTATGGCTGACGATTTCACCGGCCGGTTTGTGATACACCAGCACGCGCGGCGGTTTTTTACTGACTTTGCGTTGCAACAATTTGCCGTTAATCCGCACCTGATCGGTCGGCAAAATACGCTGACCAATGTGGGCCGGTTCGCCATTGACCGAGACGCGGCCGGCAATAATCAATTCTTCCATGTCGCGCCGGGAGCCCAGACCCACGTCGGCCAACACTTTATGCAACTTCGGTGCATCGTCTTCCGCTGTCAGATCGCGACGCGCAGGCTTGTTGCGGCCAATCTGGTTACCGATGTTATCGCCATCGTCCTCGCTATCGTAGGCATCCGAGGTAACAAAGGAAAATATATCGTCGGCAGAATTGTTCCTCTGAGCGCCCTGACCCTGGCCCGGCCCCTTGCCAAACTGCTTCTTGCCGCGCGCATTACCTTGCTGTGGCTGACGGTCGTTGCGTTGCTGGCGCGGCTGTCCGGCGCCGCCTATGCGTCCACCGCGCGCCGCCAGATCCGCATGGGCTGCCGGCCCGTCCACCAATTGATCCGATACCCCGATCGGGGAAGTCCCCGGTACGGCGTCGGCGGCGCGTTGAGCCGCACGGTTGTTGCGCAATGCACGCGGACCGCGCACGCCGCGGCGTGCTGGCTTGGGACGTGCGTTGTCGTCCACTTTCACATCGAACTGTACCGGCGGCGCATTAACCGGTTCACCAACCGTAATCGAAACCAGCACAGGCATATCCGATAGGCCGGATTCCGCCGCCTTGGGCTTGGGCTTTGCCTTGGGCGCTGCCGTGGCCACAGCCTTGGCAGCGGCCGCTTCCGGCTGCGCCGATGGCGACTTTACTTTCAGTGTTTTAGGCTGCACTTCAACAGCATCGATTGCAG
The DNA here is from genome assembly GCA_028291765.1 of Herbaspirillum sp. Classification (GTDB taxonomy): domain Bacteria; phylum Pseudomonadota; class Gammaproteobacteria; order Burkholderiales; family Burkholderiaceae_D; genus Herbaspirillum. The sequence goes on along the minus strand of JAQGNR010000280.1, from coordinate 8,578 downwards.
CCGCAGGAGCGGTGGCGATGGTTTTTGGCTTACGTGGTTTTTTAGGCGCAGTTTCCGGCGCTGCCGCTACGACTGTCTCTGTGACTGCGGCTGCGACCGGCGGCGCTACGTCCTCGCTTGCGGCGACTTTGCGGGCACGGCTGACGCGTTTTTTCGGTGCTTCTTCCACCGCTTCCACAGCCGCCGGAACCGGCGCATCCTGTGCTACAGCTTTGGGCTTGACAACGCGTTTTTTGACAGGCTTTTTGCCCTCTGCAGCAGAATCGGAAGCAGGCGCGACGCCATCGGTTGTCGCAGGTACATCGTTGGAACTAATTGGGTTCATTATTAACGTCGTGGTTATATTGACCTGGCGCAGTATCGGCGGCTTGCGGCGCTGAGTCATTGGAGAAATTGGAAATTGCCTCTGTCGGCGGCACAGTATCGGCCGGCGCGGCGTATGCATCATCGGATGGCAATACCTCTGGCATATCCGATAGCAATACTTCTGGTGTATCGGATGGCAATACCTCTGGTATATCGGATAACAATACCTCGGGTATAACAGTGGGCAAGCCGATTTCAAATTGGTTCAAATCGGCCGGCAAATTATCTTCTGCCAGGTTTAAGTCAAGACCGGCCAGATCGAGCCCGGCGACCGCTGCCTGCGCATCGCCGCCCGCGCCGACTGCTTGCAGCGGCGGCAACTGATCCAGCGCTGCCAAGCCCAAATCGTCGAGAAAGCGCCGGGTGGTGGCAAACAGCGCCGGGCGCCCCGGGACATCGCGATGGCCGATTGCTTCAATCCAGTTGCGCTCTTCCAGCATCCGAATGGTTTGCGTATTGACGGTCACGCCGCGAATCTCTTCGATATCGCCGCGCGTGACCGGTTGACGGTAGGCAATGATGGCCAGTGTCTCCAATGTCGCGCGCGAATATTTAGGCGGCTTCTCCGGATTCAATCGATCCAGATACATTTTCATTTCAGGACGGCTCTGGAAGCGCCAGCCGGTCGACAGGGTGACCACTTCAATGCCCTTGTCATCCCAGTCGCCGCGCAGCTCTTCGAGCATCAGCTTGATCGCATCGGCATCGACCTCACTCTCGGCCCCGTCGTGAGCGGCATACAGCTTCTTGATATCGTTAAGTGACAACGGTTCGTGCGCGCATAACAAAGCCGTCTCGAGGACTCGCTTGGCCTCAGTTGTATTCATGTACGATTTTGAGCAACGTAGTAGTAGAAAGGCGTTTCAAAGGTATGTGTCAGTATTAATTCGCTGAGCGTCAGCGTCAGACAGCGATGATGTCGACGATTGGACCCGATATAACAGATCGGACCTGTTTTACTGCTTGCGAACCGCCAGCACGCCGGTCGCATTTTTTGTCGCCAAACCGGCGGCAGATATCATTGATATTGATTAAACGAGTTCCAGGCGAAAGCTGAAACTCAAGGCCTGCGCAATTTACTTTTCTAATTACCGCATGGTTCCATTACCTGTATTTACTGTGCTAAATATCGGCAAATACTAATGGGAAACCCATTCAAATTTCGGAATATGCGGGTGAGTTTAGCACAAAGATTCAGGCATTGTCATTTCGTTGTGTTGCGACTACACGTAAGTCTGGGTAGGACTTCTTACTATCGATCATCAGAACTTTACTAAAGTCTCGCACAGACATCGGACGACCGAAATAATAGCCCTGCACTTCGTCGCAACCGTTCTCGCGCAGGAAATCGCATTGCATCTCGGTTTCCACACCTTCTGCGATAACCCGCAGATTCAAGATATGCGCCAGGGAAATTACTGCTTTGACAATCGCCGCGCTATCGGCGTCATGCACCACATCGCGCACAAAAGACTGATCGATCTTGAGCGCATCGACCGGAAAGCGCTTCAGATAGCTGAGACTGGAATAGCCGGTGCCGAAATCGTCGACCGAAATCCGCAACCCCAGCGCTTTGAGCGCATTGAGCATCGCAACGATCTTTTCCGCATCTTTCATCACCACATTTTCGGTAATTTCCAGCTCCAGACTGCAAGCATCCAGTCCGGTATCGGATAACACCTGTTGCACCATCGCTACCAGATCCTGATTGATTTGATACGGCGATAAATTGATCGCTACGGGAATAGCGGGCAGACCGGCGTTTTGCCAAGCCCGGTTCTGGGCGCAGGCGGTACGCAGCACCCACTCGCCAATCGGCACAATCAGGCCCGATTGCTCCGCAAATGGAATAAAGTGCGCCGGCGACACCATCCCGATATCGGCCAGATCCCAGCGAATCAGCGCTTCAGCCCCGATGATGCGGCCAGTATCCAAACTGATCTTGGGCTGATAGTAGAGCTGGAACTCCTGATATTCGATGGCATGACGCAGATTGACCAGCATATCCAGATGATTGGGCACCTGCGCATGCATATTGCTGGCAAAAAACTGGAAATTATTACGTCCGACTTCCTTCGCCTTGTACATCGCCGAATCGGCATTCTTGAGCAAGGTCTCGACATCATCGCCATCCGCCGGATAGCGGCTCACGCCCAGACTACACGTCACATTCAGTTCGCGCTCCTCCATCAGCCAAGGCTGCGATACCGAATTAAGAATCCGCTGCAGCACTTCGGTAATACTCTCTTCGTCGCGCTGATTGCCCAGCACAATGACAAATTCGTCGCCGCCCTGACGCGCCACCATATCGCTGTCGCGCACGCACGCGATCAACCGCTGCGCAACCGTCTTGAGCAATTTGTCGCCGGCCTGATGACCCAGGCTGTCATTGATATATTTGAACTGGTCCAGGTCCACGAACACCACCGCCGGCACGCCGCTGCCGGCTTGTGCAGTCTGGATCGCCCGCTGCAGATAATTGTGCAGCATGGTGCGGTTAGGCAGGCCCGTCAGCGAGTCGTGCGTGGCCTGATGCTGTATCTGCTCTTCATATAACTTACGTTCGGTAATGGTCTCGACCGTGCCTTCATAAAATAGCAAATTGCCGCCATCGCCATACACCGCACGTGCATTTTCTGAAATCCAGATGATGTGACCGTCGCGCCGGAAAATACGCGATTCGAAATTCTTGACCGAGCCATTCTCAACCATCAAGCGCATAAACTCATTGCGCCGTGCCGGTTCGACATACAACTGATGCTCGATATCGCGCAAACCGACGATCAACTCCTCGGGCGAGGCATAACCGTAGATGCGCGCCAGCGTCGGATTGACCGCCAGATAGCCGCCCTCCGGCGTCGACTGGAAAATGCCTTCAATGGCATTTTCAAAAATACTGCGATAACGGCGCTCCGCTTCCTGCAAGGCTTGTACCGCCTGCTTGCGGTCGTCGATATCCTGCACATAGCCTTCCATTGCAATGAGCTCGCTGGCGGCATTGAAAATACCGACGCCGCGTTCCCACACCCAACGCACCTGGCCATCGGCGCGTACGATCCGGTATTCCATTTCATAGCGACGCCGATTGAGCAGACCTAGGCGAATCGTTTCCAGGACACGGCTGCGATCGGCGGGATAGGTAATATCCTGATAAGAAATACTGTTGCCAGCCATCAACTCTTGCGGATGGTAACCAAGCAATGCGTGGCAACCTTCACTGACAAAATCCATGGTCCAGATACCCATGCCGTGACAGCGGTAAACCATACCGTCCAGATTGGCCAGCAAGGTTTCCAGCAGATGTGAAGACCTTGGCGGCAATTGCTGTGGGGGGCTTGTGTCGGTTGGATTGCTTAATGCCATCTTCATAAGTTTTCTGCAATGCATACATGCAAAGTGCTGTCATTATTTAAACTACAAGCAATATCGATGCCATTGATCCGGCAAGCAGCAATTTGGGGCGTTTTTGTAGGATGAATAACGAACCACTCGTGTAGAATCTGCGCCAATACTCACCTGCCGCGCCCAGCATCCAAGCCGCAAGATGACCGGAAATACAGGAAATCGCCGTCGTATTCGAAACGCCGTATACGAGAAAAATACCGGGGAAATACCGAGAAAGATCGCTATGTTTGCAAGTCGCTACTGGGCGTTATGGGCACTCTTCGCATGCACGCTGCTATTTCTGATATTGGCCGCACAGGGTGCGCTGGCGTGGGAATGGGTCGTTATACCGTTGCTATTAAGCGTCATTGGTTTGCGCGACCTGATGCAACGCTCTCATGCGATTTTGCGCAATTATCCGCTACTTGGCCATTTTCGTTTTATGTTCGAAGCGGTGCGGCCGGAAATTCGCCAGTATTTCTTTGAAAGCGAAAACGACGGCGCGCCATTCACCCGCAAAAAACGCAGTCTGGTCTATCAACGCGCCAAGGGAGAAGCCGACGCCCGTCCTTTCGGAACGGAACTCGACGTCAAATTGCAGGGTTATGAATGGATCGGGCATTCATTATCGCCCAGCATGATTGCCAGCCACGATTTCCGCGTCACGGTCGGCGCCGGCTTGCCCAAGCCTTACAACATGTCGGTCTTCAATGTATCGGCCATGAGCTTCGGCGCGTTATCGGCCAATGCGATCCGCGCGCTCAATCACGGCGCCAAAATGGGCGGCTTCGCACACGATACCGGCGAAGGCTCGATTTCATCGCATCACCGCGAATTCGGCGGCGATCTGATATGGCAGGTGGCATCCGGCTATTTCGGCTGCCGCAACGCCGACGGTAGTTTCAACCAGGAAAAATTTTCGGCACAGGCCAGCGACGATCAAGTCAAGATGATCACCATCAAACTGTCGCAAGGCGCCAAACCCGGCCACGGCGGCATTCTGCCTGCGGCCAAGATAACCCCGGAAATTTCCATTACGCGCGGCGTGCCGATGGGCGTCGATTGCATATCTCCGGCAGTGCATCCGTCTTTTTCCACACCCTTGGGCCTGGTCCACTTTATCGAAAAGCTGCGCACCTTGTCGGGTGGCAAGCCGGTCGGCATTAAATTATGCGTCGGCCATCCCTGGGAATTTTTTGGCATCGTCAAGGCCATGCTCGAAACCGGCATCGTGCCCGACTTCATCGTCGTCGATGGCGCCGAAGGCGGTACCGGCGCAGCCCCGCTGGAATTCACCGACCACGTCGGCATGCCGCTCCAGGAAGGCTTGCTGATGGTGCACAACACGCTGATCGGCACCGGTCTGCGGGATCGCGTGAAAATCGGCGCCAGCGGCAAAATCATCACTGCGTTCGATATTGCCCGCACGCTGGCGCTGGGCGCAGACTGGTGCAATTCGGCGCGCGGCTTTATGTTTGCCCTGGGCTGCATCCAATCGCAAAGCTGCCATACCGACCGCTGCCCGACCGGCGTAGCGACCCAGAATCCGGTGCGCGCCCGTGCACTGGTGGTGCCGGATAAAGCCGAACGGGTGTATCGCTTTCATCAAAGCACGCTGCACGCTTTGCAGGAGTTGGTGCAGGCAGCGGGACTGCCACATACCTCGGCGTTACGCGCCCATCACATCGTGCGGCGCGTGAACGATCACGAAGTGCAGTTGTTATCGGAATTATTGAAATTTCTTGAGCCCGGCGATCTGTTGAGCGGCAACTATCGTTATCAGGTCTATCAAAAATACTGGCCGGTCAGTCGCGCCGAAAGCTTTCATCCGGTCCTATAAAAAATGCCCGCAAATTTGCGGGCATTTTTTATCGATGCTGTATTAATCCGGTCACGGTTTGGCGGGCGGTTTGGCGGGCGGTTTGACGTAATGCAGCGCGGCCTTATTTACGCTTCATGAAAAAAATAAACTCGCGATTTTCTTCCGTCTGCTCCAACAGGGCATTACCGGTCTGTTTCGCAAACGCCTGAAAATCCCTTACCGACCCCGTATCAGTTGCCATCACACGTAAAACTTCTCCACTATGCATGTCTGCCAGGGTTTTCTTGGTTTTCAGGATAGGAAGGGGACAATGCAAGCCACGTGCGTCAAGCTCTCTATGAAATTCCATATGATTCGTTGAGTTGGGGTGATGAAAACAAATGGAATTCTACTCCAAACAACTGGCGAATACGGCAGCGCACCAAAAGTGTTGTTTTAAATGCACCACGCCATTGCAGAAATAGTCAAGGTAAGCGCACCGCTATTGTGCAGATCCAGCATTCGTCGAAAGCGATCCACCCAAGGCATCGACAAAACGCACCGGCAGGCCGCGCAAGCGCATCCAATCGGCCAGAGCATAACCGGTGCCGGCACGCCAAGGCAGCAGATCGGCCGGCTCAACCAAACGATATTCCAACAACTCCGGCGACAGCTGCACGGCGCCGCTGGCTTTGACGTGATAAGCAATGATCAGCTCATTTTTACGCATGAATTCATAGACCCCGATCAGGGTAATTTCGCCCGCGTCCAGATCGGTTTCTTCCTTCAGTTCGCGTGCAATGCCTTGCTCCGGCGTTTCGTCGCGCTCCATAAAACCGGTGATCAAGGCGAATTTTCCTTCGCTCCAGGCCGCATTGCGCGCCAGCAGAATTCGACCATCCAGCTCGACGATTGCCGCCAATACCGGTAACGGATTATCCCAATGCGTCCAGTGTCCGTGCGGGCAGGCCAAACGCAACTTGCCGACATCGTCATCGGCACGCAGCGCCAGCGATGCCGCGCAAACGGGACAAAATTTGAACGGGGACTGTTCCGCACTCATCGTTCGGCACTCATAGTTCTGTATTCATGATCCGATCTTCAAACTTTTCCGGCAACCCAATCGGCCACGCCCTTCAACGCAGCCGGCAAACCACTGGCATCGGTACCGCCGGCCTGCGCCATATCGGGCCGTCCACCGCCTTTACCGCCGACTTGCTGGGCCACGAAATTGACCAGCTCGCCCGCCTTGACCTTACCTACAGCATCCGGCGTGACGCCGGCGATCAGGCTGACCTTGCCATCCTTGACGGCCGCCAGCACAATCGCCGCGCTCTTCAATTTACCCTTGAGCTTGTCCATCGTTTCGCGCAACGCAGTGCTGTCGGCGCCTTCCAGCGTAGCGGCCAACACCTTGATGCCCTTGACATCGATTGCCTGCGATACCAGTTCATCGCCCTGACTCGAAGCCAGTTTCGACTTCAACGCACCCAATTCTTTTTCCAGTTGCCGGACATGCTCCTGCACCTGCGTAATCCGCTGCGCCACTTCTTCAGGCTGCGCCTTCAAAGCCGCTGCAACCTCATTGATACGATTGCTCAGCGCCTGCACCACTGCCAGCGCGCCTTCGCCGGTAACGGCTTCGATCCGGCGCACGCCGGCGGCGACGCCGCTTTCGGCCACGATCTTGAACAAGCCGATATCGCCGGTCCGGCCGACGTGCGTACCGCCGCACAATTCACGCGAAGTACCGATCGACAAAACGCGGACTTCATCACCGTATTTTTCGCCGAACAATGCCATTGCGCCGGCGCCGACCGCATCGTCGAACGCCATCAATTTGGCCTCGGTAGCGGCATTCGCCAGAATTTCACGATTGACGATTTGCTCGACCTGGCGAATCTGATCGGGAGTGACCGGCGCGTTATGACTGAAATCGAAACGTGTTTTATCGGCATCGACCAATGAACCCTTTTGCGATACATGCGCGCCCAGTACTTCGCGCAAAGCCTTATGCATCAAATGCGTGGCCGAATGGTTGCGCACGATTCTGGCATGCAGAGCGGCATCGACCTTGGCATCGACCTGATCGCCGACGGCCAGCGCACCCTTGCGCAAAGCGCCGTAATGACCGAACACATCCGGTTGAATTTTTTGCGTATCGCCGATTTCAAAAATAGCCGCGCCATTTTCCAGTACACCGGCGTCCCCCGTCTGCCCGCCCGATTCGGCATAAAACGGCGTCGCATCCAGCACCACCATCGCTTCCTGACCGGCGTCGATTTTCTGTACGGCGTTACCGTCGACATACAAGGCGACGACCTTGGCCGCCTGCGCCAACGCCTCGTAACCGACAAACTTCGTCTTCGGACCGTCATAACTGACGCCGGCAGCCGAACTCTTGAACTTGCCGGCGGCACGCGCGGTAGAGCGTTGACGCTCCATCGCGGTCTCAAAGCCGGCTTCATCCAGTTCGACCTCACGTTCACGGCAAATATCGGCGGTCAGATCCAACGGGAAACCGTAGGTATCGTACAAAGTAAATGCTGTTTCGCCGTCCAGTTTGCCGGGCTTGGCCAGCAAGGCGTTTTCGAGAATCTTCATGCCATGTTCCAGCGTTTCGCCGAAACGTTCTTCTTCCTGTTGCAGCACTTGCTCGACGCGCGCAGCCACCGGCGGCAGTTCCGGATAAGCAGCGCCCATTTCGGCCACCAGATCCTTGACCAGCTTATAGAAAAACGGCTTGGTCTGGCCGAGCTTATGGCCATGCCGCAAGGCGCGGCGAATGATACGGCGCAACACATAGCCGCGTCCTTCATTGCCCGGGATCACGCCATCGACGATCAAGAACGAGCAGGCGCGAATATGATCGGCAATGACTTTCAGCGAATTATTTTCCAGATCGGTGGTGTGCGTTTCGCGCGCTGCGGCCTTGATCAAAACCTGGAACAAATCGATTTCATAATTACTATGCACATGCTGCAATACCGCGGCCAGACGCTCCAGCCCCATGCCGGTATCGACGCA
>JAQGNR010000277.1 GCA_028291765.1 Herbaspirillum sp. | reverse complement strand
CGAATCGTGCATCGCGTTGACCGCGCCGCATGATGCTGCCGTTGTGATCGCGGCAAACAAGGACGAGGCGCTAATACCGAAGCGGGTTTCCTTGCCTTCCATATTGCCGCCGGCCTGCAACAGGCTGACATGCTGATCGACGCCCATGGCCTGCAACGCCGGTATGGCTTGCTGCTCCGACCAGAAAATAGTCAGCGCGGCAATCACGAACACCACCGTCATCGCCGCCAGCACCGCCCAGCCCTGGCGCATATCGCCGACCATGCGGCCGAACGCGAAGCACAAGCCGGCAGGAATCAGGAATATCGTCAGCATCTGGAAGAAATTGGCCAGCGCAGTCGGGTTCTCAAAAGGATGCGCCGAATTGGCGTTGAAGAAACCACCGCCGTTGGTGCCCAGCATCTTGATCGCTTCCTGCGAAGCCACTGGTCCCATAGGCAGGTTTTGCGTAGTGGCAACCGCTTCCTTGGTCACCGGTGCGCCGGTGGCATCTTTCAATGGCTGTCCATCAGGGCCATTTTGCGGATTCTGATAAGTGACCTGATCGATCAGCGCGACCGTCTTGGTAGGCGAGAAATTCTGGATCACGCCTTGGCCCATCAGAAATACGGCAAACACCACCGACAGCGGCAGCAGCACGTACAAAGTGGTGCGGGTCATGTCGACCCAGAAATTACCGATCGACTTGGACGAGCGCAATGTAAAGCCGCGAATCAAGGCGAACACCACCGCAATGCCGGTGGCTGCCGAAAAGAAGTTTTGTCCGGCCAGCGCGATCATCTGCGTGAAATAACTCATCGTCGCTTCACCGGTATAACCCTGCCAATTGGTATTGGTCACAAAGGCAACTGCGGTATTGAACGATGAATCGGTGCTGACGTTTGCCATCCCTTGCGGATTGAGCGGCAACCATAATTGCAGGCGTTGCACGCCGTATACAAACACCGCGCCCAAGGTATTAAATGCCAGCAATGCGACGGCATAGGTTTTCCAGCTCATCGTTGCATGCGAATCGCGGCCGGCCAGGCGGTACAGAAAATGCTCGAACCGGTGCAGCCAACCCAGCCCCCTGATCGGCGCATCCTCACCGACTTTAGCCATATATAAACCGAGTGGATAGGACAGTACCAACAATACCGCCAGAAACACCACCAATAAAACAATCGATTGGTTTGTCATATCAAAGCTCCTCGGCCTTTACCAGCGCCACCAGCAGATAGACCAACAATGCGGCCGACACGACCGCCCCCACGATATAAAACGCGTTCATAGCGTTCCCCTCAGTTTTTGGCAGCCAACAACAAATGCCCAGCAGATAACGAAAAACGCAACGATTGCGCCGATATAAACGATGTCCATAAGACCCCCGAGTAACTTGAATTAGTACTGAGGGGACTGTATCGGGAAGGCTCTAAATATTTTGTAAAGACTTGGAAGGGGGGTGTATACGTTTTGTAAAAAACGCATAAAAAGAGGAGAAAAGAGGAAAATCAGGCGTGTCTGCAGATTACGAACTCGCCTTATTCGCGCCGCTGATACCGGCGCCGGCATCGCGCGCCAGACCGACATATCCCAGCACCGAAAGCAGTATGACCGCGCCGGCCAGGAAAAACGCCAAATGAAAATCGCCTAGCGCGAAAGCCTCGCCGCCACCATGCAAAAACCCTGCAAACCGCAGCGATACAGCACCATAAGCAATCCCCATACCGACCATCATTTGCGACGAAGCGCTCCACAAGGTACTGGCCGGATTCATCAAGGACGGTGAAATGTCGGCATACGCCAGAATCGCCAGCGTGGAAAACTGCATCGAACGCGCCAGGCCATAAGCAAACACAATCAATAAAACCAGCACAATCGGCGTCGATGGCGTCATCAATCCGCAGGCAATCGTCGTCAGCCCGGCGCAACTCACCGCGACAATCGACACATTACGGAAACCGAAACGCTTGAGAATCGGCATGACAAACGCCTTCATGGTGAGATTACCCAGTGCACTGCCCAGCAACAGCAAGCCTGAGGTAAACGCCGACATGCCGAAACCAATCTGAAACAGCAGTGGCATCAGATAAGGCACCGCGCCGATGCCGATGCGCGTAAAGGAACCGGTGATGACGGTGACTGAAAAAGTCGGTACTTTCAGCGTCGAAAAATCGATCAGCGGATGCGCGCGATGCGTCGCATGGCGATAAGTAATGAAGCCGAATACAGCGCCGACAGCCAAAAATGCCAGCGCCGTCCACACGTTGCCATCGGTCTGGCTGGCCAGCTCGGTGCCGTACAGCACCGACGTCAACGTGATGCCGCTGAACAAGACGCCCACCACATCCAGCGGCTTCTTTTCGGCGCCGCGTTCATTGCGCACCATAATAATGACGGCGATCACCGCGGCGATGCCGAACGGCACATTGAGCAAAAATATCCAGCGCCAGGTCGCATAGGTGGTAATGAAGCCGCCGATCGGCGGCCCGAACACAGGCGCGGCGATGGCCGGCCAGGTAATCGTTGCGATGGCCTGCATCAGACGGCTTTTTTCGGTATTGCGCACCACGATCAAACGTCCGACCGGCACCATCATCGCCCCACCGATTCCCTGCAGCACGCGCGCGGCGGTAAATTCATACATGCCATTCGACATCCCGCACAGGATCGATGCAAAGGTAAACACCACAATTGCACCGCCGAACACCGTGCGCGCACCGAAGCGATCGGCAACCCAGCCGCTGACTGGAATAAACA
>JAQGNR010000159.1 GCA_028291765.1 Herbaspirillum sp. | reverse complement strand
CCGATGTTGCCGCGCGCGGATTGGATATTGCGGAATTGCCTTGTGTGATTAATTTCGATTTGCCGTATAACGCGGAAGATTATGTGCATCGCATCGGCCGTACCGGCCGTGCCGGCGCATCGGGCGACGCGATTTCGTTGTTTTCGGATAAGGACGAGCGTTTGCTGGTCGATATCGAAAAGATGATCAAGCATAAGTTCGTTCGCAGCGAATTGACCGGGTTTGTCGCCCGGCCGGCGCGCATGGGCAGCAATGGTAATGGCAGCGAGCGCGAACGTGCGCCGCGCCGCAGCAGCGAAGGCGAATCGCGTGCGCCGCGTGGTGCGGCTGCCGCGGCTCCCGGGCGCAGCGCGTATGCAGCGCCGGCACGTCGTGAGAAAGTGGATCCGTGGTTTATGAAGCCATATGAGCCGACCGTTTCAAGTCAGCTCGAAGCGCCGTCTGCCGCTAGTACATCGATTAAGCCGGGCAAGCAGAAGATGGCTGCTTTATTGGGCGGGATGCCGAAGCGGGACGCTTGACGCGCTGGCATTGGGCGCTAGTATTAGCGCATTGAAATAAAAAATAACGGGCGGCAAGCCAATTGAATTGCCGCCCGTTATTTTTTTGTCCGCGGCAATGTGCGCAAACGTTGTTCCCAAGCGGCGATGGCTTGCGGCCAGAATGCATCGATCGAGTTTGTTGCTGCGGATATGCCACTCTCCAGCCCCAGAAAATTTGCGCAACTGAGTAATGGGCGTAGCGGGTTGTGCAGATCGAGTGGCGCGGCGCCGTTTTGCTTCGATAATTTTTCACCGTTGTCGCCGGCCAGCAATGGTACGTGCATGTAGGCCGGGGTCGGCACGCCGAGTAGTCGTTGCAGATAAATCTGGCGCGCGGTTGAGTCGATCAAGTCGGCGCCGCGCACGATATGGGTAACGCCTTGCGCCGCATCGTCGGCTACGACTGCCAGCTGATAGGCCCAGAAGCCGTCGGCCCGTTTTAATACGAAGTCGCCGGCTTCTTTTGCCAGGTCTTGCGTTAGTGGGCCGAGCCAGCGGTCGTTGAACCGGATCAGGCGTTGCGGGTCGTCGGCGTCCGGGACTTTTATTCGTAGGGTGCGGCCGATTTTTCCGTTCGCTATGCCGTTGCGGCAGGTGCCGGGATAGATGGCTGCGCCGTCGGCCGCCATCGGCTGGCCTGTGCGGGTGATTGAATCCAGGATTTCCTTGCGGGTGCAGGCGCAGTTGTAGATATGTGCCGTCAGGCGGTCGCAGGCCGATTGGTATAGGGGTTTGCGTTCGCTTTGGGTAACGATGTTTTGGTCCCATTGCATGCCCATGCGCAGTAATGCTTGCTCAATTGCGGGGACGGCGTCGGGGATTGTGCGGGTTTCGTCGATGTCTTCTATGCGTAGCAGCCAGGTGCCGTTGTGGAGTTTGGCGTCGAGATAGCTGGCCATGGCGGCTACCAGTGATCCGGCGTGCAGGGGGCCGGATGGGGAGGGAGCGAAGCGGCCGATGTAGGGGGGCTTGGGGTATGTCATGGCAGCTTGAAGGGAGTCTCGATCATGTCAGCTTGGATTCTGTCGTTGTCTGTATTTTTGTGCAACTTCATTCTCCATTCTCCATGTGTATTGTGCGTTGTGGCGGCTTTGTCGCCGGCGTGGGAATATATGCGCTTGATCATCGGTCGGGAGTTGTGATGAGCACAAAAGGCTGGCCTTATCCGCGTGAAGTGGCGCATCGCGGTGGCGGTGTTCTGGCGCCGGAAAATACCCTGGCCGGAATGCGTTGCGGCTTAGCTTACGGGTTTCGCGGGGTTGAGTTCGATGTGATGCTGGCGCAGGATGGGGTGCCGGTTTTGATGCATGATCCTTTGTTCGGCCGGACTATCCGCGCGCCGGGCGGTGTGCTCGATTATCCGGCGCAGGCGCTCGCGGCGCTCGACGCCGGTAGTTGGTTGAGCGAGACTTTTCGCGGTGAACCGGTTTGCACGCTATTGCAGGTCATGCAGTTTTGCGTCGAACACGGTCTTTGGATGAATGTCGAAATCAAGCCTGCCACGCCGGAGGTGGCGGTCGAGACCGGTACCGTGGTTGCGACGCAGGTACGGCAATTCTTCGCGCCGCAGCTTGCGGCGCATGAACCCGGTGTCAACGATGCCGCATTGCCGCTGCTTTCCTCTTTCTCGTTCGAGGCCTTGCGCGCGGCGCAGCAGGTCGCGCCGGATATCGCGCGCGGTTGGCTGGTCGATGTGATTGCCGATGGCTGGCTGGCGCAATTGCAGAGCTTGGAGGCGATCGCTTTGCATACTAATCAGCGTCATTTGAGCGCTGTTTTGGCCTCGGAGGTAAAGCGGGCCGGGTATGGCTTGTTCTGCTATACCGTCAACGAGCCGGCACGCGCCCGCGAGATCCTGGGATGGGGCGTGGATGGGTTCTGCACCGATAGACTCGATTTGTTTGCGCAGACGCACGTATAATCGCTGTTTTGCCCTATACCGCATTGCTTACTCTATGAAATCAGCCGAAATTCGCGACAAGTTTCTGAAATTTTTCGAATCCAAAGGGCATACCATCGTCCGTTCGTCCAGCCTGGTGCCAGGCAACGATCCCACTTTGTTGTTTACCAATTCCGGCATGGTGCAGTTCAAGGATGTCTTTCTCGGCGCCGATGAACGCAATTATGTGCGCGCCACTTCGGTGCAGCGCTGCCTGCGCGCCGGCGGTAAACATAACGATCTGGAAAACGTCGGTTATACCGCGCGTCACCATACTTTCTTCGAAATGCTGGGCAATTGGTCGTTCGGCGATTATTTCAAACGGGATTCGCTGAAATGGGCGTGGGAGCTACTCACCCAAGTCTATGGTTTGCCGGCCGATAAACTCTGGGCCACGGTGTATGAAACCGATGATGAAGCCTACGATATCTGGGTTAATGAAATCGGCTTGCCGAAAGAGCGGGTAGTGCGTATCGGCGACAACAAAGGTGCGCCGTATGCCTCCGATAATTTCTGGCAAATGGCCGATACCGGCCCATGCGGCCCCTGTTCTGAAATTTTCTACGATCACGGTCCCGATGTCTGGGGCGGCCCGCCGGGCAGCCCGGAACAGGATGGCGATCGCTATATCGAAATCTGGAATAACGTGTTCATGCAATTCGATCGACAAATCGATGCGCAGGGTGTCGCCACCTTGACGCCGTTGCCGAAACAGTGCGTCGATACCGGCATGGGGCTGGAGCGTCTGGCCGCGGTATTGCAGCATGTGCATAGTAATTATGAAATCGATTTGTTCCAGGTTTTGATCAAGGCCGCAGCGCGCGAAACGCACACCACCGATC
>JAQGNR010000143.1 GCA_028291765.1 Herbaspirillum sp. | reverse complement strand
CAAGGGATGGCTTCACAGTGCGGCTCTTTTGATGGTAATGGCATAGAGTATGCCAGCGCCGCCGGGGGAATGCTTGGGGCGTGCCGACATTTAATTTAGGCGATGGTTCAAACTGGAATGCATCATTTAATGGTGGTAGTGATAGTTAAAGGCAGGCTTGGATGGCGACACAATAAAAAGACAGAAAAATCACGCCGAAGCGGGCCGTGCTTGTGCGAAATCCCCGTATTTCGTGCGACTATGTGCGATTGCTGATTTACTAATGCTTTTTAATGTCTGCAGATCCGAATCACGCATTCAAAACCCGTTTGGCCGCCTATGGACGTGCGTTCTGCACGGGCTATCAACGCGTCAATCGCGTTACCTATCACGTGTTCGGCGCGCTTTGTAAGCTGTTATTACTGGCTTATTTCCTATTTTGCGTACTGTTCTTGACATTGCGCTACGTTGTTCTCCCCCATATCGACGATTACAAGGGCGCCATCGAGCGTATCGCCAGTCACGCCATCGGCAATCCGGTGACGATTGTGACGGTCGGTGCTTCCTGGGACGGTTTGCGGCCACGTTTGTCACTGAGCGATGTGGTGATTCACGATCAAACCGGCCGTAGCGCGCTGACGCTGCCGCAGGTCGCCGCCAGTATTTCCTGGCAAACGCTGCTGGTCGGCGATCTGCGCTTCTATACATTAGCGATTACCCGTCCCGATTTGTCGATATTGCGCGATGCCGAGGGCCGTATTTTTGTGGCCGGTATTCCGGTGACAACCGATCATAAAAATAACGGCGGGCTGGCATGGGTGCTGGCGCAGCGTGAAATTGTGATCCGGCAGGGGCGGCTGCGCTGGGAAGATCAGGCGCGCGGTGCTGCGGAGTTGCGCCTGGAGGATCTCGATCTTGTCGTGCGCAATGACTGGCGCGGTCACCACGTCGCCCTGAATGCGACGCCGCCGGCATCGCTGGCCGCGCCGCTCGATGTGCGCGCCGATTTCCGGCATGCGGTGTTCGGCAGCGATATCGCGGATATCAAGCAATGGAGCGGTGTTTTATATGCGGATTTGCGCAATACCGATCTGGCGCTATGGAAGCAGTATGTCGATTTTCCCTTTGTGCTGGAGCGCGGTACCGGTTCGGTGCGCGCCTGGCTGACGCTGGATCAGGCGCGGGTGGCCGACTTTACCGCTGATCTGCGTCTCAATGATTTGTCGGCGCAATTGGGCAAGGGATTGCAGCCGCTGCAGCTTGCCAATGTGGCTGGACGTGTGATCGGCGCCGAACCGCTGGGGAGTATCGTCGAAGGCACGTCGAGTATCGGCATCGGCGCCCATGGCTATAGCGTGTCGCTGCAAAATTTTTCATTGAAAACCAGCGACGGCGCGATACTGCCGCCGACCACGATCAGCGAAACCTTTGTGCCGGCGCAAGGCACGCAGTCTGAAAAATTCAGCACCAGTGCACAATTTCTGGATCTGCAGATATTGAGCGATCTGGCCGGCCGTTTACCGCTGACCGGGCCGCAACGGCAATTACTGGACGATTTGGCGCCGCGTGGTCAACTGCGGGCATTCTCAGCCGAGTGGCAGGGCACTTATCCGCGAATCGAAACGTATCGTCTCAAGGGGGCGTTTCAAGGGTTGGGCCTGCATGCACAACCGCCGCATCTGGCGAAACCGAAAACGGCTACTGCGCCGGCGCAGGCTGCCGCGCCCGGCATTCCCGGTTTCGACAATCTCAGCGGTCAGGTCGAACTGACCGAAAAAGGCGGCGCGTTAACGCTGGCGTCGCAACAACTGACATTCCAACTGCCGGGTTATTTCGCCGAACCGGCGATGCCCTTCGATCAGCTCGATCTGCAAGCCAGTTGGTCGTTCGAAAAGCAGGACATGCTCAAGCTGCAGATCGATCATATGGATTTCGCACGGCCCGGTCTGGCGGGCACGATTGCCGGGACGCATTTATGGCCGCTGCGGGGCGACCGGCCCGGGGTCAGCGATTTGCACGGTAAATTGGTGCAATTCGATATCAATACCATCGGCCGCTACCTGCCGCTGCAGACGCCGCAGCATGTGCGCGACTGGCTCACCGGCGCACTGCTGGAGGGCAGGGTCAGCGATGCGGATGTGCGCTTGCAGGGCGATCTGTCGTATTTCCCGTTCCAGACGGCGCATGCCGGCGATAAGGGCAAGAGCGCCGGGCAGTTCAACATCAGCGGCAAGTTTGACAATCTGACTATGAATTACACGCCGCAGGAGTTCGGTCCCGATGGAAAATCGCCGGCATGGCCGTTGCTGGAGCAGGGCAAAGGCACGATCGTATTCGATCGGGGCGGTCTGGCGATTCATGCCGATACCGCACGCACCAACGGCGTCGATTTATCCGACGTCAGCGCGACAATCACGGATATGTACACCCAGAAAGCGCTGCTGGGAATCAACGGCAATGCTGCCGGCGCGATGCAAAATCTGTTGGCCTATGTGAATGCCAGCCATGTAACCGACTGGATCGATCACTTTACCGAAGAGACTACCGCCACCGGTGACGGTCATCTCCAGCTCAAACTGCTGTTGCCGCTGGCGCACGTCATCGACGCCAAGGTCGATGGCACGCTGCAATTCTTGAACAACGACGTCAGTTTGCAAAATAGCATTCCGATGATTTATCGCACTAGCGGTAAGCTCAATTTCAAGGAAACCGGTTTCAGTCTGAGCAATCTCAAGGGGCAATTTCTGGGTGAGCCGGTCGGCATTGCCGGCGGCACCTTGCCTGACAAGAGCACCTTGGTGACGGTCGATGGCGGTGCTTCGGCCGATGGTTTGCGGCGCGCGTATCCGATGCCGGAAATCAAGCCTGTGCTCGATAAGGTTGGCGGCAGCACCCGTTTCAGAGCCACGATTCAGGTCAAAAACCACTCGCCGAAAATAAGCGTCGAGTCTACTTTGCAGGGGATCGGCATTGCCTTGCCGGCGCCGCTGACCAAGGAGCAGGCCGAAACCCTGCCGCTGAAATTCGAGATCGCCGGCGTGCCCTCAGATCAGCCCGGCATCATGCGCGATGAGATCAAGGCTAGTGTCGGCAGCATGATCGATGCCCATTATTTACGTGAAAAAACGGCCGATCGGCATGCCATACCGCGTGTCACCAGCGCCGGCATCGGCATCAACCGGCCGGCGGTGATGCCGGATAGCGGCTTACTGATGGCGATCAATGCCAAGTCGCTCAATATCGACGACTGGAGCGGTCTCATTAATAGTATCAGCGGCCCCTCGGTGCAAGGCAGCAGCGCGGCAGTGCGTGCGGGAATGGCCGGCTATTTGCAGCCCACTGCCATGGCGGTGCGTGCGGACGAGTTGCAGGCGATGGGCCGCAAGCTCGATCATGTCGTGCTGGGCGCATCGCATAACGGCAATCTGTGGCAACTCAATCTCGATTCATCGCAGGCTTCCGGCTATGTGACCTGGAGCGAATCGCCATCCGGGCGCGCGCTGGGCAAAATCACTGCGCGCCTGGCCAAATTGACGATTGGGCAATCGACAGCCAGCGGCGTGGGTGAATTATTGGGCCGCGAAGACGCGGGCACGCAGATCCCTGCCCTGGATATCATCGCGGACGATTTTCATTTGCTCGGTAAATCGCTGGGGCGGCTGGAATTGGTGGCCGACAATATACCTGCCGCGGCCGGCCGCGAATGGCGCATCGGTAAATTGTCGATCGGTAATCCGGATGCAGAATTGAAAGCATCCGGCAACTGGATTGCCAAAGATAAGAACAATACGTCGCACTTGACCTATGCGCTCGATATTCACGATGCGGGCAAGCTGCTGAGCCGTTTCGGTTTTGAAGGCGCGATGCGCGGCGGCAAAGGCCAGCTGGATGGCGACGTGACATGGAACGGTTTGCCGTTTGCGCTGGACATTCCATCCTTGACCGGGCAGATCCATCTCGATCTCGAATCCGGCCAGTTCCTGAAGGTCGATCCGGGCGCGGCCAAGCTGCTCGGCGTGCTTAATTTGCAGGCCTTGCCGCGCCGCCTGACGCTGGATTTCCGCGATGTATTTTCCGAAGGCTTTTCCTTCGATCGTCTGTTCGGCAGCGCCAATGTGGTCGGCGGTATCGCCAGCACCGACAATTTGAAAATGACCAGTGTCGCCGCGACGGTATTGATGAGCGGTCAGGCCGATGTGGCGAAGGAAACGCAGCAACTGCAGGTGGTGGTGATCCCCGAAGTCAATCTGGGTACCGCATCGCTGGTAGCGCTGGCGATCAATCCGGTGGTCGGCGTCGGCACCTTTCTGGCGCAGTTGTTCCTGCGCAATCCCTTGATGAAACAGCTTACCTTTGAATACAACATTGCGGGCTCATGGACCGATCCCGTGGTCACTAAAATGGCAAAGCCCGGTTTGGACGATAATAAGACCGATTAAAGCCGGGTTTTTCGTTATGAGAGGCAATATGAGCGAATTGAATCGCGATCTGTTCAAGGTCGCTGCAATCCAGATGGTTTCGACGCCGGAGCCAGCGCAGAATTATGCGGTCGCCCAGCGTCTGGTGCGGGACGCGGCGCAGCAGGGCGCAAAGCTGGTGCTGCTGCCGGAATACTGGCCGGTAATGGGCTTGAAAGATACCGACAAACTGGCCTTGGCCGAGCAGGACGGCGGCGCCATCCAGAGGCAGATGGCTGCCATGGCCAAAGAGAACGGCATCTGGCTGATCGGCGGCACCTTGCCGCTGGCTACCACCGACGCCGCCAAGGTATTGAATACGACTCTGGTTTATAACCCGCAGGGCCAGGTCGCGGCGCGCTACGACAAGATCCATCTGTTTAGCTTTAGCAAGGGCGAAGAGTACTACGACGAAGCCAATACCATCGAACACGGCGCCGCGGTCAAAACCTTCGATGCGCCGTTCGGCAGGGTCGGCTTGTCGGTTTGCTATGATTTGCGTTTTCCGGAGCTGTATCGGGCGATGGGTGCATGCGCGCTGATGGTGGCGCCTTCGGCATTTACCTATACCACCGGAAAGGCGCACTGGGAACTTTTGCTGCGCGCGCGGGCGATTGAAAACCAGTGTTATGTGCTGGCCGCGGCGCAGGGCGGCAAACACGTGAACGGCCGCCGTACCTGGGGCCATTCCATGCTGATCGACCCGTGGGGCGAGATTATATCGGTGCTGCCGGAGGGCGAAGGCCTTGTGATCGGCGATATCGATCCCCATCGTCTACAATATGTCAGAGAAATTTTACCGGCGTTGCAGCACAGAAAACTTTGACGTTGTTCCACCCGCCGTATTACATGCCTCATCCTGCATGCTTCACCTCATTAGATAGATCGCTACTATGAAACCATTTGAACCAAACATGAGCGCGCTCGGCGTTGCTCGCGATATATTGCTCACGCCGTTCGGCCTGGATGAATCGACGCTGGTCAAAACCCTGGGCAATATGTTCAGTCATAAAGTCGATTACGCGGATTTGTATTTCCAGTTCACCAAAAGCGAAGGC
The DNA here is from genome assembly GCA_028291765.1 of Herbaspirillum sp. Classification (GTDB taxonomy): domain Bacteria; phylum Pseudomonadota; class Gammaproteobacteria; order Burkholderiales; family Burkholderiaceae_D; genus Herbaspirillum. The sequence goes on along the minus strand of JAQGNR010000143.1, from coordinate 32,365 downwards.
TGGAGCCTGGAAGAGGGCATCGTCAAAACCGGCAGTTTTTCGATCGATCAGGGCGTTGGCGTGCGCGCCGTTTCTGGCGATAAGACGGCTTTCTCTTATTCCGACGAAATTTCCGAACGCGCCCTGCTGGAAGCGGCTGCGGCGACCCGCACCATCGCCCGTCAGGGCAGCGGCAAGATCAAGGTTGCCGGCAGCATGCAGCAAAGCGGTGGCCGTTCCCTGTATCTGCAGCACGATCCGCTGGTGTCGCTGGACGCTACGGCGAAAGTGAAATTGCTGGAACGCGTCGAGAAAATCGCGCGCGCCAAGGATCCGCGGGTCGTGCAAGTCATGGCGGGTCTGGCCGGTGAATATGACGTCGTACTGGTGGCGCGCAGCGATGGTGTGATCGCCGCCGATATCCGTCCGCTGGTGCGGGTGTCGGTCACGGTCATTGTCGAACAGAACGGGCGGCGGGAAATGGGCAGCAGCGGCGGCGGCGGCCGTTACAGCTATGCTTACTTCAGCGAGGCGCTGCTGGAAAAATATGCATCCGAAGCGGTGGCCTCGGCACTGGTCAATCTGGACGCACGGCCTGCGCCGGCCGGCCCCATGACGGTGGTGCTCGGTTCGGGCTGGCCCGGTATTTTGCTGCACGAAGCGATCGGACATGGCCTGGAAGGCGATTTCAACCGCAAAGGTTCCAGCACATTCGCCGGCCGCATCGGTGAACGTGTAGCGGCCAAAGGCGTTACCGTGGTGGATGACGGCACGATCGCGGATCGCCGCGGCTCGCTCAATATCGACGACGAAGGCAATCCGACTCAATGCACCACCTTGATCGAAGACGGCATCCTCAAAGGTTATATCCAGGACACCTTGAATGCGCGGCTGATGAAGATGCCGGTGACCGGCAATGCGCGGCGTGAATCGTTTGCGCATCTGCCGATGCCGCGCATGACCAATACTTACATGTTGAATGGCGACAAGGACCCGGCTGAAATCATCGCATCGGTTAAAAATGGTTTGTACGCCGTCAATTTCGGTGGCGGCCAGGTCGATATCACCAACGGCAAGTTCGTGTTCTCCGCGAGCGAGGCGTACATGATCGAAAACGGCAAGGTCACTTATCCGGTCAAGGGCGCGACGCTGATCGGCAATGGGCCGGATGTGTTGAACCGGGTTTCGATGATCGGCAACGATATGGCGCTCGATCCGGGCGTCGGTGTCTGCGGCAAGGAAGGCCAGAGCGTGCCGGTAGGCGTTGGACAGCCTACATTGCGCTTGGATGGCGTCACGGTCGGCGGTACGGCGTAATAACGGCCCCCTTGCCAAATTTTTCTATTTCAGGCAATATTGCGCAACTTTTAAGAGATTTACCGAATAATGTCATTCTCAAACGCTTACTTTTTCTTTTACTTTAGCTATTCCAGCCCCAAGGCGGTGAAAAGCGGTAAGCGTTCGTAAGCAGAATTCGAAACCAGATTTTCAAAAAACCGCCAGTGATGGCGGTTTTTTTTATTCACTTAGAGATTAAGCGATTAAGCGATTAAGACCCATTTCAGTATTCAAATCCAGGAGAAGAAAAAATGCCACGCACCGACGACCTACGCATACGAGAAATGAAAGAATTAACGCCGCCTTCGCATTTGATTCGGGAATACGCGGTATCCGAGCAAGTGGAGAATACGACGGCCGAATGCCGTACCGCCTTGCATCGTATCTTGCATGGCCAGGACGATCGCGTGATGGTCGTGATCGGCCCGTGTTCGATTCACGATCCGAAAGCCGCGATGGAATATGCGCGCCGCCTGGTCGTTGAGCGTGAACGCTTGAAGGGCGAACTGGAAATTGTGATGCGGGTCTATTTCGAAAAGCCGCGCACTACGGTGGGCTGGAAGGGTTTGATCAACGATCCATTCATGGATAACAGCTTCCGCATCAACGACGGCCTGCGCGCCGCGCGTGAATTGCTGCTCAATATCAATGAGCTGGGCCTGCCGGCCGGGACCGAATTCCTGGATGTGATCAGCCCGCAATACGTCGCCGATCTGATCAGCTGGGGCGCGATTGGCGCACGCACCACCGAATCGCAAATTCATCGCGAGCTGGCCTCCGGTCTGTCGTGCCCGGTCGGTTTCAAGAACGGTACCGACGGCAATGTACGGATCGCCGTCGATGCGATCAAAGCGGCTTCGCAGCCGCATCATTTTTTGTCCGTCACCAAGGGGGGGCATTCAGCGATCGTCTCGACCAACGGCAATGAGGATTGCCATATCATCCTGCGCGGCGGCAGCAAAGCGCCGAATTACGACGCGGTCAGCGTTGAAGCGGCCTGCAAGGATATCGCCGCAGCCGGTCTGGCATCGCGTTTGATGATCGACGCATCGCATGCGAACAGTTCCAAAAATCCGGCGAATCAGATTCCGGTTTGCGCGGATATCGCCAATCAGATCGCTGGCGGCGATTCCCGTATTATCGGTGTGATGGTGGAGTCGCATCTGGTGGCCGGACGTCAGGATCTGGTGCCGGGCAAGGAACTGGTCTACGGCCAGTCCGTTACCGACGGTTGTATCAGCTGGGATGACAGCGTGGGCCTATTGCAGGGCTTGGCCGATGCGGTTAAGCAACGGCGTCTGGTGGGTGCGCGGGAGGCTTGAGTTAGTGAACTGTAACAGCCAATAAAAAAACGCCTTGATTTTTCAAGGCGTTTTTTTTCGTCTATTTAATGCAGCCTAACAACGCAGCGTAACAAGGCAGCGTATTTAAACCCAGTGAAATCCCTTTGCGATCAAACCGGTTAACCCTAAGGCAACTGCGATTATCGCGCCGAAAAGAAGGCGAAAATCGGTGCGAAAATCTTTTTGGATTTCCCGGATGTCCATTTTTATTTCAGAAATATCGCGCTGCATATGTTCAACAGCGTTTTCCAGTTTTGCGACTTTAGCTTCCATTTCGTTATCCTGAGATAGTTCTCTATCGTTGTCAACGCAGGATCCTACAAAGCAGATATTTCTTAATCGCGGAAATTATTGAACTCCAGCGGCAGGTCTTCGACTTTGCCGCGCAGCATCGCCATCGCGGCTTGCAGATCGTCGCGCTTGGCGCCGGTGATGCGTACGGCGTCGCCCTGAATACTGGCCTGCACCTTCATCTTGCTGTCTTTGATAATGCGCACGATCTTTTTGGCATCTTCGGTTTCAATGCCGTTTTTGATCTTGATGACTTGCTTGACCTTGTCGCCGCCGATTTTTTCAATCTTGCCGATGTCCAGGAAGCGGACATCGACGTTGCGTTTGACCATTTTTCCGGTGAGCACGTCGCGCACTTGGGCGAGTTGGAATTCTGAATCTGCGTAAGCAGTCAGATCGCGTTCTTTTTGTTCAACGCGGGCATCGCTGCCCTTGAAATCGAAACGGGTCGTGATTTCCTTATTGGCTTGATCGACCGCATTTTTTACTTCGACGATATTGGCTTCGGAGACGGTATCGAATGATGGCATGCTAATTCCCTTTAACTGCAAAAGCATTATTTTATGTCATTTCCTGACGATTTCCGTTAAACGGCCGGGCAGGACTATAATTCGGCGCTTATGTTTCCAATCCCACTACAGCGCGATTTTCCTCTGCGCAATTTAAACACCTTCGGCATCGATGCTGCAGCAGATGCTTATTTGCCTGTCGTCGACGCGGATTTATTGCGCGCAGTGCGTAACGATGCGGTGTTGGCGGCGTTGCCGCGGCTGGTGCTGGGCGGCGGCAGCAATCTGCTGCTGACGCGCGATTTTCCGGGGCTGGTTCTGCATATGCGCAATACCGGCATCGCTATCGTCGATAGCGATGACAGGGCAACCTATGTGCGCGCTGCCGCCGGCGAGAATTGGCATCGCCTGGTGCTGTGGACGCTGGAGCAGGGCTTGGGCGGGCTGGAAAATTTGTCGCTGATACCGGGCAATGTCGGTGCGTCGCCGATCCAGAATATCGGCGCTTACGGTGTTGAGATAAAAGACATTCTGCACAGCCTGACAATCTACGATTTCATCAGCGATGAGATTTCGACGCTGCATAATGCGGACTGCGAATTTGCCTATCGCGACAGTATTTTCAAACATGCGCTGCGCAGTCGCGCGGTGGTTCTCGATGTCACTTTCGCATTGCCGCGGCAATGGCAGCCGCAGATCGGCTATGCGGAGCTGGCCAAGGCGCTTGCAGCCGGTGGATCAAGCCAGCCGACGCCGGCGCAAATCAGCCAGGCAGTTATCGCGATCCGCAGCGCCAAGTTGCCGGATCCCGCTGTGGTCGGCAATGCCGGAAGTTTCTTCAAAAATCCTGTCGTGCCGGCGCAGCAGCGCAATGATCTGCTGCAGGATTTTCCGGGGCTGATTAGCTATATACAGGCCGACGGCAGCTTCAAGCTGGCGGCAGGCTGGCTGATCGATCAGTGTGGCTGGAAGGGTAAAACGATGGGCGCCGCCGGGGTATATCCCCAGCAGGCGCTGGTGCTGGTCAACAATGGCGGGGCGTCCGGCGCCGAGATCGTCGCCTTGGCGCGCGCGATACAAGCAGATGTACAGATGCGCTTCGGCGTGATGCTGGAACCGGAGCCGGTATTTATCTAGAGCTTGTTGCGAAATTCAGGGTGTCAGGCGGGCTGTGGCGAATGGTTGTACTCCGTTCGTGTCATTCCGGGGCCTGCGGCCCCTCCCTTCTTTACCTCACTACGCACAACCATCCACCACAGCCCGCCTGACGCCCTGAATTTCGCAACAATCTTTTTTAAGCGCTTAACCGAAATGACAAACGTAATTTACGGTCTCGCTAACCTCAATGTCGAAACTGGAGTTGGCGCCAATCTCAAAACGCTGACCTTCTCCATAGCTGCGCCACAAAGTTTGATCCTTTAATTTCACGCGGCATTTGCCGCCTGTGATTTCCATAATTTCGGGCGCGCCGGTATTGAATGTCAACGTCGATGGCAAAATTACGCCGACCGATTTTTTGCTGCCGTCGGCAAAAATAATAGTGTGAGAAACGCATTTGCCATCGAAATAAACATTGGCTTTCTTAATAACGGAAACGTGATCGAATTGGGTGCTCATACTCATCCTGAATAAATCGTAAGGGACGACGCAGGCTGATAACAGCGAGCGCCGCGCCGGTGGTTTTTATTTACTTTTTGCCGCTGTTTCGTTTCTCGCGGGCGATTGTGGCAATGCGCATGCGCAGTGCATTCAATTTGATGAAGCCGCCTGCATCGGCCTGGTTGTAAGCGCCGCCGTCTTCGTCGAAAGTCGAAATTTGCATGTCGAACAGCGAATCGGTTTTGGAATCGCGTGCGACCACGATCACATTGCCCTTATACAGTTTAATGCGAACCCAACCGTTGACGCTGCTTTGCGTATGGTCGATCAAGGTTTGCAGCGCCAGACGCTCCGGCGACCACCAGTAGCCGTTATAGATCAGGGCGGCGTAGCGCGGCATCAGATCGTCTTTCAGATGCGCTACTTCGCGGTCCAGCGTGATCGATTCGATCGCCCGATGCGCGCGCAGCATAATGGTGCCGCCCGGCGTTTCATAACAGCCGCGCGATTTCATGCCGACATAACGGTTTTCGACCAGATCGAGGCGGCCGATGCCGTGTTTGCCGCCGAGGCGGTTCAGTTCGGTCAGCACTTCGTGCGCTTTCAGGCGCTTGCCGTTGACGCTGACGATATCGCCTTTTTCGTATTCCAGATCCAGATATTCGGCTGCATCAGGCGCCGCTTCCGGGCTGACGGTCCAGCGCCACATGCTTTCTTCGGCTTCCGAACTTGGATTTTCCAGATGGCGGCCTTCAAAGCTGATGTGCAGCAGATTGGCATCCATCGAATACGGCGCACCGCCGTTCTTGTGTTTCATATCGACGGCGATGCCGGCGTCTTCCGCGTATTTCAATAATTTCTCACGCGACAGCAAATCCCATTCACGCCACGGTGCAATGATCTTGACATTCGGCATCAGCGCATAGGCGCCCAGTTCAAAGCGAACCTGGTCATTGCCCTTGCCGGTGGCGCCGTGCGAAATGGTATCGGCGCCGGTGGCGCGGGCGATCTCGATGAGCCGTTTGGCGATCAGCGGGCGCGCGATGGATGTGCCCAGCAGATATTCGCCTTCATACACCGTATTGGCGCGAAACATCGGGAAGACGAAATCGCGCACAAATTCTTCGCGCACATCATCGATATAAATATTTCCCGGTTTGATGCCGAATTTCAGCGCTTTCTGACGCGCCGGTTCCAGCTCCTCGCCCTGGCCGAGATCGGCGGTAAACGTCACGATTTCGCATTGATAATTGTCTTGCAGCCACTTCAGGATCACCGAAGTGTCGAGTCCGCCGGAATAGGCCAGGACGACTTTTTTCACATCTGACATGTTGAGTCCTTAAAACGAGGTATTGAATAGTAATTTGATCGGCTATGCGCAGAGCAGGATAGGCTGACGCTTCAGCTTATTTTGCCAAGCACCAGATATTCCAGCAATGCCTTTTGCACGTGCAGGCGATTCTCGGCTTCATCCCAGACCACCGACTGCGGGCCGTCGATCACTTCGGCGCAGACTTCTTCGCCGCGATGCGCCGGCAGGCAATGCATGAATAATGCATCTTTTTTGGCGCGCGCCATTTTGGCGCTATCGACGATCCAGCCGTCGAATGCTTTCAGGCGTGCGTTGTTTTCCGCTTCGTAACCCATGCTGGTCCAGACATCCGTGGTAACCAGATCGGCATCCTGGCAAGCGTCCGAAGGGGAGGCAAAGAGTGTGTAGTGCGCATTGGCATTGGCAGGGGAGACCAGCGTCGGATCGATGTTATAGCCTTCAGGCGTGGATACATTGACATGGAAATCGAAGACTTCGGCCGCCTGCAGCCATGAGTACAGCATATTGTTGGCGTCGCCGATCCATGCCACAGTCGCGCCGGAAATCGAGCCGCGCTGTTCGATGTAGGTAAATACATCGGCCAATACCTGGCATGGATGATGTTCGTTGGTCAGCCCGTTGATGACCGGTACCCGCGAGTTCGCCGCGAAACGATCGATGATGTCCTGGCCGAAAGTGCGGATCATGATGATGTCGCACATGCGTGACATCACTTGCGCTGCATCTTCCACCGGTTCGCCGCGGCCGAGCTGGCTGTCGCGGGTATTGAGATAAATGGCGGCGCCGCCTAATTGCTGCATGCCGGCTTCGAACGACAGCCGGGTACGAGTGGAGTTTTTTTCAAATACCATCACCAGCGTACGGTCCATCAACGTATGGTGGGTTTCGTAATTTTTGAACTTGCGCTTGATGATGTGCGCGCGTTGAATCACGTACTCGTAGTCGTCCAGCGTGAAGTCGGCGATTTGTAAGAAGTGTTTGGTACGCATTGCATCGGATCCGGTGCGTTCTGTCTCGTAAGGCATAAATAGAAACGGCGGCCAGTGTAAATTCTGCCGCCGATAATTGTAACCAATTCAATTATAAGGGATTTTAGCGTCAAATTGACGCTTGAGGTGCGATCCCGCGAGTGCACTCAATTCGCACGCAATTCGAACTCAATACAGGGTCTGGGATGCTTCATGCAGCAATTGCACGTACAAAGCGTGCCGCATTGGGGCGATTTTGCCTTCTTTTAAGGCTTCCAGCACCGCGCAAGACGGTTCGCTGAGGTGATGACAATTGTAAAATTTGCACTTCCCGAGATAGGGCCTGAATTCACGGAATGCCCGTTCCAGCATGCCTTCTGTTAATTGATACAGGCCAAATTCCTGGAAACCGGGCGAATCGATAATCGATGCGTCTTCACCGATCGGGTAGAGGCGGGTAAAGGTGGTGGTGTGTTTACCGGTATCGAGCGCGGCGGAAATTTCGCGCACCGCAATCTCGGCATCCGGCACGATCAGATTGATGATCGACGATTTGCCCATGCCGGATTGGCCGATCAGAATGGTCGATTGTCCCGCCAGCAATGGCATAAACGTCTCGCGGGTGGCTTCCGGTGCGCCGCGTGCGGAGACCTGGTGAATCGGATAACCCAGCGCGGCATACAGTTCCAGACGCTGCAATGTTCTCGGCAGCAACGCGGCGACGTCTGTTTTATTGAGCACGATATGCGCCTGCACACCGGCCGATTCGGCGGCGATCAAGGCGCGCGAGATCAGGTCATCGGTGAAACCCGGTTCGGTCGCCACCACGATGAATAGTTGCGTGACGTTCGCCGCCAGCAGTTTGGATTTGTATTGATCCGAACGGTACAACAAGCTTTTTCGTTCGTCGATGCTGTCGATCACGCCCTGATTCGGCGAAGTCCGCTGGAGTTGCAGAACATCGCCGACTGCCACGTCGCCTTTTTTACCGCGCGTCACGCATTGCAGCTTTTGTTGGCCGCATTGCACTAAATAGTGTCTTCCGTGTGCAGCAATAACGATGCCGGTTTCCGTCTTGGTTTCGCCTTTTCCGCCCAGCAATTGCTTCATGAAAACGACTGCTGAAAAATAGCATTGACCTTGGTCGCGCAAATAAAGTCGTTGATCGACAAGCCGCCCTTGCCGTTATTCACGCTATGCGTATCGAAACGCACGATGCAACGATTGTAGGTCACCACCAGTTCCGGATGATGGTCTTCAGCGTGAATGACGTAGGCGATCGCATTGATGAATGCCAGCGTTTCGTAGTAATCGCCGAATCCGAATTCGCGCACGATTTTGCCGTTTTCCACGGTCCAGCCATCGAGCGCGGAGATCTGTTGTTCAAGCTCGGCCGCGGATAATGCCTGCGTTTGGGGCGTGCATTTCTGTTCGAGCAGATCGGTGGTTGTCATGATGCAATCCTTGTGGGATGTGGGGTGTGGAGGACGGGCCGTTTTGTCAAGTGGCCGCCAGCAATCGGTCGATGCGCACCGTAGCCGGCGGATGCGAATCGTAAAACGCCGAATGGAGTGGATCGGGCGTCAGCGTAGACGCATTATCTTCATACAGTTTGACCAGCGCCGAAACCAGATCCGGCGCATTGGTATGCTTGACGGCAAAGGCGTCTGCTTCGAATTCATGCTTGCGCGAAGTCAGCGACGAAAGCGGCGACAACAGGAAGGTAAAGATCGGCAGCGCCAGCATGAATAGAATCAGGGCCATTGCATCGTTGCTGCCGAAAGGCAGTGGCGTCACGCCCAGACCGGTATAAAACCATACCTGGCTCTTGAGGAAGCCGAGCAGCGCCAGAAACGCCAGCGATACCAGGAATATGACGCAAATACGTTTGACGATATGTTTGAGTTTGAAATGGCCCAGTTCATGCGCCAGCACTGCTTCGACTTCCTGCGGCGTCAGACGCGCCAGCAAGGTATCGAAAAACACAATGCGTTTGGCGGCGCCGAAACCGGAAAAATAGGCATTGCCGTGGGCGCTGCGTTTGGAACCGTCCATGACAAACAGGCCTTTCGAGGCAAAGCCGACGCGCCGCATCAATGCTTCGATGCGCAGGCGCAATGTGTCATCTGTGAGCGGTGTGAATTTGTTGAACAGCGGCGCGATGACGGTTGGATACAGCACCAGCATCAGCAACTGGAAGCCGCTCCATACCAGCCAGGCATAGATCCACCAAAGATTGCCGGCGTCATTCATCAGTGTCAGGATCACCCACAACAGCGGCAGGCCGATCACGGCGCCCAATAGGGTATTTTTGATCAAATCGGTAAAAAACAGACGGCGCGTCATTTTGTTGAAACCGAAGCGTTGCTCCAGCACAAACTGGCGGTAATAGTCGAACGGCAGCTCGATGGCGCCCGAGATCGCGGCAAATGCGGCGATCAGCAGCAATTGGTAGGCCATACCCGGCGTGCCCAGCCATCGCAACAGGGCAATGGATAATGCTTGCAGGCCGCCCATGAAGGTAAAGCAGATCAGCACGGCGGTATTGATCAGCAGCGATAGCAGCGAAAATTTAGTTTTGGCAACGGTGTAATCGGCGGCTTTCTGATGCGCTTGCACCGGGATTTTCTCGGCGAATCGCTCCGGCACCTGGCTCCGATGCGCCAGCACATGGCGGATATGGCGCGATCCGAGCCAAAAGCGCACAGCCAGGCTTAAAAACAGAAAAGCCACAAACAAAACCGAAAACGTGAGTGAATACATTGTTACCCTGTGAGAAAATGGCGGCTTAAATGATGAGGGAACAATTATGTCACAAGCCACAGAAACCACAGAAGCCGCAGCAGTGCAGTCCGCGCCGGTCCGTCCGAATGAATTCAATCTGATCTGGTGCGATATGGAAATGACCGGTCTCGATCCCGATACCGATCGTATCATCGAGATTGCCGTGGTAGTGACCGATTCCGAATTGAATATCCTGGCTGAAGGTCCGGTATTTGCGATTCATCAACCCGATGAAATTATGAACGGTATGGACGCCTGGAACAAGGGCACCCACGGCCGTTCCGGTTTGATCGAGCGCGTCAAGAACTCTACTGTGACCGAAGCCGATGCTGAAGCTGCGCTGATTGAATTTCTGAAGAAATATGTGCCGGCCGGCAAGTCGCCGATGTCGGGCAATTCGATTTGCCAGGACCGCCGTTTCATGGTGCGCGGGATGCCGAAGCTGGAAGCGTTCTTTCATTATCGCAATCTGGATGTGTCGACGCTTAAGGAGTTATGCAAACGCTGGAAGCCTGAATTGGCTAGCGGTTTTAAGAAACATCAGAAACATACGGCGCTGGCCGATATTATTGAATCGGTGGAAGAGCTTCGGTATTACCGGGAGCATTTCATTAAGGAGTAAAGCCGGTGGTAACCCTTCGACAGGCTCAGGGCGAACGGGGTTTTTTTAAATTTTCACTAAAACCCGTTCGCCCTGAGCCGTCCGTAGGTTTCCGATAGCCCTGAGCCTGTCGAAGGGAGGGTCACCTCTATCTCCAAATCTACGTGGTTTTATTTAGGTAAAGCAGCATTCTCCGCCCCGCAGCACTTCTTATATTTCTTCCCACTACCGCAACTACAGTCATCATTACGCCCAAGCTTTGGCGTCTCATGCTTGACCTGCACCACCGCCGATTTCCGATGCGGCAGCCAGTACTGATAAATATGCGGAATCGCCGATTCCATTTCAACCGTCAGCTTATGCGTTTTGAGCGGGCTATCGACCAGCGCCAATTCTTCCTCTTCCAGTTCGTCCGAGCCAAGCAGATAAATCGGGCGCAACAAATCGGCCAGTTTCGAATGCCAGATCGGGTCCCATTCCTTCTTGCGCAATTCCATGCCTTCCCAAAATCCCCAAGCCCAAGCTTCGCCATCGAGTAGCGATTTGCCTTCCCATTCGCGCTCGCAAAACAGCGGCTCGTATTCTTTCGGGGCAACTTCCAGCGTGATGGCGATTTCGTTCATGAAACGCGCGATCAGATTGGTAATGCGTTCGGCTTCCTTGGCGTTCTTGAACGTCGGCGCATCTTTGGCCTGCGGCCCCCAGACACGGTGCAGCCATTCTTCCATCAGGACTTCCTGCGGACCGATCGCCAGCGCCGTCAGATAGCCGTGCAGGGTATCCATCGTCATGCTGTCTTCAGCGCAACGATCGGAGAGTAAAAAATCGTCCAGTTCTTCAAATTCTTCGTCGGAAAGGGGCTGGTCGAGTCGCATGATGTCATTTTCGAAAACTGTAAAGACGGCAGTGTAGAACTCATTTCATAAATAGGCAAAAGCGCGAATGGACTATTTGACTGGATTGCTGCGTTGCGCCGCTTGCCCAGGGAACCTCCCTGGGCTGCGCGACACGCCTTGCACTCCAGCCAAATAGCCTCATTCACACTTCTGCCTATCTATGAAATGAGTTCGTTGCTGGATACTGTCCAGTACAATGCGCCGATGACTGAACCTACCACTTTTGCCGATCTATCTCCCGATACGGTGCTCGATGCGCTTGATAGCATCGGCTATCACGGCGATGGCCGCCTGCTGGCCTTGAATAGTTATGAAAACCGGGTCTATCAGATCGGTATGGAAGAAGGGCCGCCGCTGGTGGCCAAGTTTTATCGCCCGCAGCGCTGGAGCGATAGCGCCATTTTGGAAGAGCATGCATTTGTCGCCGAATTGATCGAGCGCGAAATACCGGTAATCGGGGCCCAGGCGAATGCAGACGGGGCCACGCTGCATGTTTTCAACGGTTACCGTTTTGCGGTTTTCCCGCGTCACGGCGGGCGTGCTCCCGAGCTGGATAGTCCCGGCACGCTGGAGTGGATGGGGCGCTTTATCGGCCGCATTCATGCCGTCGGCGCTTTGCGGCCGTTCGTTGCGCGTCCGGCGCTGGATGTGGCGAGCTTCGGCGAGCAACCGCGCGATTATTTGCTGGAACACGGTTTTATTCCCGATGATTTGCGCGCTTCGTATATCGGCACGGTCAATCAGGCATTGGATGGCGTGCGGCGCGGCTTCGATCGCGCCGGCAGCAGCGCGACATCGCTGCGTCTGCATGGTGACTGTCATTGCGGCAACGTGCTATGGACCGACGCCGGACCGCATTTCGTCGATTTCGACGATAGCCGCAACGGACCGGCGATTCAGGATTTATGGATGTTGCTGTCAGGCGAGCGCGGGGCCATGGTGCGCCAGATGGGCGATCTGTTGGCCGGTTACGAAGATTTCTTCGAATTTGATCCGCGGCAACTGCATTTGATCGAAGCGCTGCGCACCTTGCGTCTGATTCACTATGCGGCATGGCTGGCGCGGCGCTGGGACGATCCGGCCTTCGTGGTGGCCTTTCCCTGGTTTAATACCCAGCGCTACTGGCAGGATCGGATATTGGAATTGCGTGAGCAGATTGCGCTGATGGACGAAGCGCCGTTATGGTTGTTTTAAGGCAATGTTTGAGGATCTTACAGATCGTAAAATTTACTGGCAAAGGCAGAGGTCGACGTTTCGCCGACCAGATGATGATAGCGTCCCATTAAGGTTTCCAGCAATCGCCCATGATAAAAGGCGAATAGCGCAGTGCTCATTTTTGGCTCGATGGCGGGGATGATGCCAAATACCAGCTTGGCTTCTTTCACATGAGGACGGAACCATGCTTTGTTGTTCCAGCGCGGGTCGCTGAGTGTCAGGTCGCCATCTTGATCGCATATCCACTCATCGGTCCGTTTGGCTGTTATGTCTTTTTTAATTTGCAGCAGGAGATATAGAGGGGCATTGGTCGGTACAGTGAGCGCCATTATTTAGCTTGATGCCTTGCCGAATTCGATCATGGATTAGATGTTATTTCGACAATTTTAACGCATAATTATTTAGGACGTATGACGTCGAAAAATTGTCAGAATACGACAATAATTGGCGTGATTCCTGTCGTTATTTCACAATTGTCCGGTGTCTGAAAACAAAAAAACCGCCGTAGCGGTTTTTTAAGGCCGGAAAGCGATTGCCGGCAGGCGCAGGCAAAAATGCCTACTTTTGATTTGGACGATTTTGTGATTGTCCAGATGGATTGCTCCTGGTATCGCCGGAACCGGGGGCATTGCCCGATTTTTGATTTCCGGCATTAGCCTGATTCTGTTTATCGGTTTCCATTTGTTGTTGCGATCCAGGACGATTGCTCTGCTGTTGCCCTGGATTTTGCTGGCCGGGATTTTGTTGGCCGCCATGTTGCGCTTGATTTGGGTTGGTGTTTTGATCCTGATTTTGCTTACTCATAATAACTTCCTCACATTGGTAGAAGTAAAATTCCTCGCAAGAGGTCACACCACCGCCATAAGCATGCATTTAATGACGGCGACGAGTGATCTTAGGCTGCGGCAATGTGCGTAGCCATACGAGATTGGCTGATACAACCGTAAGAATTTCTTGTCAGACCTGTCAGCGGATACCTACAACAATCCAGGGTTCGAAGTCGGTGCGAAGTTGCCGTTTTTTCAGCGCCCGGACGTATCGCTTTCGAGCGCCAAATGCAGTCTGGCAATGATCTCCGCCATCTTTTCCTGGTCTGTCGGGCCTTTAAATTCTGCTTCGATAGCCAAGGCGAGATCGGCGATGTGCGGCCATTTGCATACCAGCGCCGCGCCGCGCATCCGATGTGCCACACGTGCTGCCCGGTCATACGTTCGCTGTTTGATCGCTTGCTCCAGATCGGCCAGATCGTCGCGTGCGGCCCGCATGAATATCTCTACCGGATCGGCATCGCCGGGCGATGCCTGATTTGCCTCCACCTCTGCCTCCGTCCCCGCCTCTGCCTCCGCCGCAGGCAGGATGTGCCCTGGGCCGCACCAGCCGTTCAACAGTTTTTCCAGTGCCGTCAGCCGGAGCGGTTTGCGCAAGGTGCCGTCCATGCCGCTGCTGATACAGGTATCGAGATGTTCCTGATCGAACGCAGCCGAAATGGCGATGATCGGTAAATGGCTCTTTCCGGCTTCGCGCGCACGCTGCCTGCGGGCCACGGTATAGCCGTCGATATCGGGCAGATAGCAGTCCAGCAACATCAGCGCAAATGCTTGATGGGCGGTTTGTTCCAGCGCGCTGAGTCCATCGCCGACGATCGTGAAGCGGTAGCCCAGTTGCGTTAATTGCTGCTGCAAGACCATCCGATTGCCGGGATGGTCTTCGACCACCAGGATATGCGGCGCCAGGCCTGCTGCGGGCGCAGCGATGAGCGGTAATGGCGCTTCGTCAGCGGGTATTTGCGGCGCCAGTTCGACCGGAATCCGGCAGATCACGGTGCTGCCGACGTCCGGTGTGCTGTCAAAGCGGATGCTGCCGCCCATCAGTTCGCATAGTTCGCGGCAAATTGCCAATCCCAGCCCGGTGCCGCCGAAACGCCGCGTGCTGGTTCGATGCGCCTGATGGTAAGGACGGAATAGATCTTTCTGCCGGTCGAGCGGCACGCCGATGCCGGTATCGCTGACGCTCAGTAGCAGCGTGGCCTCCGGCGCCTGGGATGGTTCGCTATGCTCCAGCGCAATACTGACCTGCACCAATCCGTGTTCGGTGAATTTCACCGCATTGGACGTCAGATTGATCAGAATTTGCCTGATCCGCCCCGGATCAAGCAATAGATCGGTTGCCGCCGGTAAATCGACTACCAGCGCGATATCCAGCTGTTTGGTGCGCGCCTGCAATTCGGCGATGTCGACCACGCCTCGCGCGAGTTGCTGCAGATCGGTCGGCACTTTGGTCAGCGTCAGCCGGCGCGCTTCCAGTTTCGAAAGATCCAATACGTCGTCCAGCAATTCGAGCAGCGCTTCGGATGCGTTGCTGGCCAGATCGCTGAGCTGGCGCTGTTGTTGCGTCAGCTTGCTGCGCGCCAACAGTTCGACCGAAGACAGGATGGCGTTCATCGGCGTACGTATTTCGTGACTCATCACGGCCAGAAAGCGGGCCTTGTCCCGGTCGTTTTTTTCGGCGACGCGCCGTGCATGCCGCGCGCGTTGCGCCGCCAGCAGGAGCGACAGCAGCGCAACTAATACCAGAGTGCTTTCGAGCCAGCGGTAACGCAGGAATTGCGCCCAGGATGGCGGCCCATAGGGATTGTGGGCCAGCCAGTGATCGGTCATGGCGGTGGTTTGTCTGGCATTGAGCGACGCCAGCGTTTTCCCGACGATGGAGGCCAACTGCGGCAATTGTTCGCGCACGCCGATCGATATCACCGCCGGGACATCGGCAATGGAGCCGGAGACGTGCAATTGGTCGCGGTATTTGGTATGCAGGATAGGCAGCAGCACTGAATCGATACCGATGGCGGCATCGGCCTGTTTGGCGGCGACGGCCGCCAGCGCCAGCGCCGGCGTATCGACCAGTTTCATGGTGATGGCCGGATAGAGCCTGCGCAATGTTTGCTCATACATGCCGCCGCCCTTGAGCGCGACGGTTCGGCCGTCCAGTTTGTGGGGATCGAAGATGATTTCGTCGTAGCCGCGTGTGATGATAATGGTGCCGCCGGCAAAGTAGGGCGGGCTGATAATGAGCTGCCTGCGGATAGCGTATTCGGTAAAGGTGGGCGACACCGCCGTCACCAAATCTATGTCACCCGTTTCGAGCGCACCGGCGATCTTGTTTGCGGCCACCGGCACCATCTCGAAGCGCAGGCCGCTGGCACGGCTGATGGCGGCGATATAGTCGGAGGTCAAACCTTGATACTTGCCGTTCTCGACATATTCCAGCGGCTGCAAATAGGGATCGACGGCGATATGGACTACCGGATTGGCCGCGATCCATGCCAGTTCCTGTGCATTAAATAGTGGAGCCTGTTTTGCGCTCTGCTGCGGCGCTGCGGCCGGCTCGGTGTTCGCCGGCAAGGCCAGCGAGCTCAGCAAGAGCGGCCAGACCAGCAAGAGCGGTGTCAACGCTGCCGGGCATGCGATGCAGCGCAGCCTGTGCAGCCAGGACATTACAAACTATCCAGCTGGTAGCGAATCTGAAAAAATTCGGCATCGCTGCGGATGCCCAATTTGCGATACCCGGCCTGCTTTTGCGTACTGATGGTTTTGTTGCTGCGGGAAAATTTCTCGGCAATCTGCGCCACCGACATCCCGCTCAAAAAGCAGCGCAACACCTCGCGTTCGCGCGGCGTCAGCTCGGCGTTGCCTTTCAGGATGCTGGCGTCGCCCGGCACACCGTCTTCGGCGGCCGAAGCGGGCGCTGCCGATGGTATTTGCTGCTGCCCGTTTTTACTGCTTAATTCGGCTGCAATCTCCGGCGGCAGGTAGGTGCCGCCTTTGGCAATAACCCGAATCGCCTTGATCAAGTCATCGAGATCCTGCCCCTTGCCGACGAAACCGTTGGCCCCGGCTTGCATCGCCAGCGTGACGGTCGCTTGATTATCGTGGGCCGAGGTGACGATGATTTTGGCTTTCGGGAAGCGGATTCTGAGCAGGCGGATCAGATTGTGGCCGTCGATATCGTTATGCCCGAGCGCGTAATCGATCAACAGAAAATCCGCAGGCGCGCTTTGCAGCCCATCGATCAGTTCCTGACTGCCGCTGAACGTGCCGACAATATCGATATCGTTTTCCTGCGCAAGCCGGGTGGCCAGGCCATGCCGTATTGCTGCATGGTCGTCCAGTAATGCAACGCGTAGACGTTGGTAAAGGGATGGCTGCAGCATAGTATTTTTATTTCTTTCGTAATTGGAGTGCATGTAATTCTTATGACCCGATGCTAATAACCCGCTAATAACCCAGTGTCATGCCATCCGGGTTCCGGCTATCGGAGTAGCCGTAAAGTCCGTCCGGCGTCAGCTGGATGGTTTGCGTGCGGCCCATCGGCGGCTTCAGCGACAAAACATAGCCTTGCTGTTGCAACAAACGCAGTGTATCCGGGCTCAGGCCTTTTTCAATGCGCAGGACGTCCGGCATCCACTGATGATGAATGCGCGGCGCAATGCTGGCTTCGGCCACATTCATCTGATGGTCGATCACATTCAAAATAGTCTGCAACACTGTCGTGATGATACGGCTGCCGCCGGGGCTGCCGGTGACCAGAAAGGGCTTGCCGTCTTTCAGGACTATCGTCGGCGACATCGAACTGAGCGGACGTTTGCCGCCGGCGACGGCATTGGCCTGGCCACCGGTCAGGCCGAAGGTATTGGCTACGCCTGCCTTGATCGAGAAATCGTCCATTTCGTTGTTCAGTGTGATACCGGTGCCATCGGCCACGATGCCGCTGCCGAAATTCAGATTTAATGTGTAAGTCATCGCGACTGCATTGCCGGCCTCATCGGCGATCGAAAAATGGGTGGTTTGATCGCTTTCGTAGGCTTGCGGCTGGCCGGCCCTGATTTCACTGGAGGGCGTGGCGTGCTCGGGATCGATGCGCGCCGCCAATTGATCCGCATAGGCCCGGGACACCAATCCTTTAGCCGGCACTTTGACGAAATCCGGATCGCCCAGATGTTCGGCGCGATCTGCATAGGCCAATTTCATCGCTTCTGCCATCACGTGGATGGTTTGGGCGCTGTTGGGGCCATATTCGCGTAACGGATAATGTTCCAGAATATTGAGCATTTCGATGATATGAATGCCGCCGGAACTTGGCGGCGGCATCGACATCACCTGATAACCGCGGTAGTTGCCGACTACCGGTTCACGTTCGACGACATGATAATTTTTCAGATCCTGCGCACTGATTGCGCCGCCGTGACGCGCCATTTCGGCGACGATTTTTTGAGCGATCGGACCTGCGTAAAATGCGGCGGGGCCATCATGCGCGATCAGTTCCAGTGATTTCGCCAGATCCTTTTGCACCAGCTTTTCACCGGCTTTCAGCGGCCTGCCGTCTTTAAAAAAAATGGCACGGCTGGCCGGCCATTGCCTCATGTGATCGCGTTCGCCGCCGAGCGCCTCGTCCAGTGTTTCGCTGACGATGAAACCATCCCTGGCGATGCGGGCGGCAGGCGCGATGACATCGGCCAGCCGCATCGTGCCGTAGTTTTTCAATGCATGGGCCAGACCGGCAACCGTACCCGGCACGCCGATGGCCAAATGGGAATAGGTGGTACTGCCGGGGACCGGATTGCCTTGCGCGTCGAGGAACATATCGGGAGTGGCGGCGGAGGGTGCCATCTCGCGGAAATCCAGCGCAATATTTCGGCCTGTTTTCGCGTCGTGGATCATCATGAAGCCGCCGCCGCCGAGATTGCCGGCGTCCGGTAACACTACGGCCAGTGCGAAGCCGACCGCGACGGCGGCATCGACGGCATTGCCGCCTCGCTTGAGAATATCGATCCCTATTTGTGTGGCGAGCCGTTGTTCGGTCGCAACCATGCCGTGTTTTGCATGGACCGGCGAGATGATGGCCTCGCCGATGTCATAGTTGATGACGGGAAGAGAGGGGGCAGCAGGAACGGCAGTAACAGTAGTAACAGCAGCGTCGGGAAGCTTGGCTGCAAGCGATGGCTGCGCTTGCAGCGGGCTGAATGCGAGCGCCAGGCACAAAGGCAAAAGCAATTTTTTGCAGAGTGATCGGGAAATGCTCATCGGCGGATTCCAGTCGATTTTGGCAATAGTCGATGCCACGTCATCTGACGTTTTTTGCGAGACTTCGCAAAGTCTCAAACAGTGCCAACAATTGTAGCCGGGCTATTTTGAATAATGTGGATTTTGCCTCGAATGTAAAAAGATAAAAACTTATTACAGAGTCAAGTTTTATTATCGGAAAGGAATAATTGTTCCGCCTGCTTTTCGACCTATATCTATTCCCGCTGTGCGCCGGTGGTTTGAACGATTTTGGCCCAGCGCACGATTTCACCATCCAGATAGGCCTTGAATTGCGCGGGCGTGCTGCCGACACCGGTCAAGACCTGCGCGTCGAGCAGACTCTTCACTTCCGGCATTGCCAAGGCCTTGGCGATGGCGTCGCTCATGATCTTGACGCGGTCGGCGGGCGTTCCTTTCGGCGCCAGCATTGCGGTCCAGTTGTAATCCTCGATATCCTGGTAACCCAATTCATAAAGCGTAGGCACATCCGGCATGGCCGCTACGCGCTCCTTGCTGGTTATCGCGAGTGCTCTGAGCTTGCCTTGTTTGACGTACGGCACGACCGACGCCAGCGCGACCGAAGACACCGGTGTTTCGCCGCTGAGTACAGCAATTGCCGCCGGGCCGGCGCCGCGATAGGGAACGCTCGTCATGTTCGATTTCCAGATAATGTGAAACAGATTATCTGCCGATAGCGACGGAGTGGTGCCGAGGCCAGGCGTGCCGTACGCGAGCGGAAGGGTGGGCCACAAGGCCCTTAAATCGGCCAGCGTCTTTGCCGGTACTGCGTCGTTGACTACAATCACGTTCGGCTGGGAAGTGATATTCGATACCGGGACGAAGTCTTTTGCGTCGTAGCCGGCATCTTTACCCCACAGCGCCGGATTGACGGCAAAGGCAGTAATGGTGACCAGGAAGGTATAGCCGTCGGGCGCTGCAATGCCCACTGCGGCGGCGCCCACGTTACCGCCGGCGCCGCCGCGGTTTTCGATGATGACGGACTGGCCCAGAATTTTGGTGAGGGCCGGCGCTACGATGCGTGCCGTGATGTCCGAAATGCCGCCGGGCGGGAACGCCACGATCAGCTTGATCGGTTTATCGGGATAGCCGGCCGCGCCGGCCGGACTTGCTGCTGACACGCCGAAGATCGTCAAAGCGACCCAGCCGAACCCCAGCAATCTGCTCTTGATTGTGCGCATAATCTCCTCTTTATTATTAATTTTAAGTGGTAGTTTATTGATTTGCGGGATCATTCTAACTGAATCCGCTGGCAAGCAATCGCGGCCGCTGTCTGGTTAAGCGGCCCTGATGATTTTGTGCGTAATTTTGCGAAGTATCTTCGTCGAAGAGGGGACGGCTCAGACGCTTCAGGATGAAGGCGTCCGACATGCCTCCCAAGCCACGCCTAAAATATCAGGAGGCCTGATAAGCCGGCGCTGTCGGGCTGGCGCTCTTTCGTGCTTCATTGCGGCGCCCGACCGCCGCGATATCCGGAACGCGCCAGTCGTCGTCGGCCAGTTCCGAGATCACCCATTTGCGAAAGCGCGCCACCAGCCTCTCCCTGGACTGGTTCGATTTCCAGCCCAGGTAATAACTATAGGTGCCGGGCGCCGCAATATCGAACAACTTGACCAGGCCGCCGTTGCGCAGATGCTCCTTGACCAGTAGATGGCGCGCCAGCACGATGCCCTGCCCGGTCAGGGCGGCATTAATCGCATGTGCGACGTCGTTGAACGTCAATGCGTTTTCCGGATCGGCGGCGCTCAGTCCGGCTTGCTCGAACCAGTGCCCCCACGGGATCAGCGAATGCCGCAGCAGGGGTAGCTGTTTCAGATTGTCCAGCGAGATTTCCGGATGCTCCGCGATGAACGCCGGGCTGCACGCGGGAAACACCTGTTCGTCGCACAGCTTGATTTTTTCCAGGCCGGGCCAGTTGCCGTCGCCGTAGCGCAAACAGATGTCGGCTATGCCGTCGTCCAGCGCCACCAGGTCCGGTGCGATACGGATGTTCAGCAGGATATCCGGATTCAATTCGTGAAAGCGCTTCAGGCGCGGGATCAGCCATTTTTCGGCGATCGGCGCCATTACTTCAATAATCAGCGTCTTGTCTTCGGTCGCGTCACGCGTCGGCTCGCACGGGAATACGCTTTCCATCTGGGCCAGGATCTGCCGCACCTGCTCCAGCAGGCGTTTGCCCGGCTCGGTCAGCAGCATGGCGTTGCCGGAGCGATAGAACAACGAATAGCCGACCTGCCTTTCCAGCGTGCGGATCTGCTGGCTGACGGCGCTGTGCGTGACGTAGAGCTCCTTGGCCGCAGTGGAGAATCCGCAGCAGCGCGCCGCCGCCTCGAATGTGCGCAGTAGGGAAATTGGCGGAAGTTTCCTGTACATAGGGCTAGGTTTCCAGAAGGTTCTGATATTCCAGACAACACCGGCTATCGCGCACATCAGCCAGGTGCTCCTCGCGGGCTGATCAATGACTGCAGGCGATTTAAAAACGTCGATGGATGACATTCTCTGTTTATATGCAACAAGCAATATACGCACCAGACCCGCAGTGCTGCTGCGTCGAGGTTTTGCGGACTTTTATGGCGATTTCCCGCCGCCAAGCACCAAGCCCGTGCGGTAAATGTGCATTACCGGTGCACGCGGCGGGGGATGTTAGGTATCGCCGCCGGGGTCGTCAAAATTTATCGTTCGGTTTCAACGGTCCGTTTCGCCATACTCGATTCATCGATAGCGCAAAACAAAGCGCCGCCCTGCTATTGCATGCAAATGAATTCCAGCACGAAAATTTCGCTGCGGTTTTTACGCAGTTTTTGATTTATATCGTTTCGCAAGGGGAGTATTACCATGAAGCCATTCGGCAAAATCGCCAACGCCGCCATATTCTCACTCGCACTGCTTGCTTCCTGCGCGCAAGCGCAGGAGCATTTTTCGGTACGCGACAGCTGGACGCCAAGCGGGTTGCAGGCCGGCTGGAACTGGGCGCTGGAAAAAGGCCTGTTCGCCAAGCGCGGCGTCACGATCGATTACCAGGACGGCAACGGCTCGTCCACCACCGTGCAACTGGTCGGCACCGGTCAGGTGGATGTCGGCTATACCGATGTGTCGGTGATGGCAATCGCGCGCGGCAAGGGGCTGCCGGTGATCTCGATCGGCGGCATGATTCAGAAGACTTCGCTGGGTGTGTTCGTGCCCAAGGGCTCCGGCCTG
Organism: Herbaspirillum sp.; assembly: GCA_028291765.1. Lineage (GTDB taxonomy): Bacteria > Pseudomonadota > Gammaproteobacteria > Burkholderiales > Burkholderiaceae_D > Herbaspirillum. The sequence continues at coordinate 10,216 of JAQGNR010000143.1, read as the reverse complement.
AAAACGCCGAAGGATCTGGAAGGTAAGGAGATCCTTTATACCGCGACGTCGTTCGAAGGTCCGTTCATGGATACTTTTTTCCGTAACGGCGGCACCAGCCGCGACAAAATCAATTTGGTCAGCGTTGACGCTGCCGCCAAGATCCCGAGTTATGCGGCCGGACGCGGCGACGGGATGGTGACCTCGATTCCGTTCGGCTTGCCATATCTGATCAAGAACCGTCCGTCCGATTTCATCCTGTTCGCCGACTACGGCCTGGCGTTGCCGTCATACGGCCTGGTGGTGCGCGAAGATTCGTTGAAGACCCGTGCGCCGGCGCTGCAAAAACTGGTCGCCGCCTATTACGAAGCGTGGAGCCAGATCATCGCCGGGGGCGAATCGGCGTACGCGGAAGCCGCCGACATCATCATCAAGCGCCGGCCGGACGCGAAACTCGACCGCGATGCATTGATCATGTCGATCCGCGAACACATCAAATACTTTCACACCGCCAATACGGCCGGCATGCCGCTGGGCGCGCAATCGGCCGAAGACTGGAAATCGACCATTAAATCGCTGGAAGCGGCCAAGCTGGTGCCGGCCGGCACCAAGCCGTCGGACTACTTTACCAACGACCTGATCCCCGCCGCGCATTGAGATCGGAACCGCTGCCGGCGGCGTGCGATGCCGCCGGCAGCAGAGAAAAGGAGGCATTGTGAACAACGGCATGCAGGAATATTCGATGGTCGAAGCGACCGTAGCGCCGGCGCCCCCGGCATACGTCGAGATCCGCAATGTATCGAAGGTGTATAGCTCCAAGCGCGGCACCGTAGAAGCGCTGCGCGACGTATCGCTGACGGTGCAGCCGGGACAGTTCGTCAGCGTGCTCGGACCCAGCGGCTGCGGCAAGAGCACCCTGTTGCGCTGCATCGCCGGCCTGGAGCAGCCGTCCTCCGGTTCGATCCGGCTGCGAGGCGAAACGGTACTCAAGCCCATGCGCGGCATGGGCATGGTGTTCCAGAAAGACGTGCTGCTCGACTGGCGCACGATCCTGGACAACGTGATGCTGAGCGCGGATTTCCGGGGCCGTCCGCGGCGGGAATGCATCGCCCGCGCGCATGCGCTGCTGGACCTGTTCGGCCTGAACGATTTCGACAACCGCTATCCGTGGGAACTGTCGGGCGGCATGCGTATGCGCGCGGCGATCTGCCGCGCGCTGCTCGATGAACCGGAGCTCTTGCTGATGGACGAACCGTTCGCCGCATTGGATGCATTCACACGCGACGACCTGAACCTGGAACTGCAGAAAATCAATCTGAAGACCAACAGCACCACGATCTTCATCACGCACAACATTACCGAAGCGATTTTTCTCGCCGACAAAGTGGTCGTGATGGACCGGCGGCCAGGCCGCATCGCACTGGTGCTGGATATCGATCTGCCGAAGCCGCGTCCGTTATCGATCCGGGAAACGCCGCAGTTCGCGCAGTACGGCACGATCATTCGGCAAACCTTCGTAGAACTCGGCATCCTGAGGAATCACGTATGAAAACGCGCATGCTGCTTCAGTTGTATGCGAGCCGCTATCTGGGGGGCACGCTGCTGGCCTGCGTCGCGCTATGGGAACTGGTCGCGCGACTGAAGCTGGTGCCGAAATTTTTGCTGCCGGCGCCCTCCGACATTTTCAGCGAGATCGCCGCCGAACCTTCGCTGTTCCTGTATCACGCGGCGTACACGTTGCAAGCTACGCTGGTCGGCTTCGCGCTGGCGGTGGTGATCGGCGTGGCGCTGGCGATGCTGATGGTGCAGTTCCGCTTTATCGAACGCACGTTGTATCCGCTGCTGGTGCTGCTCAACAGCGTTCCCAAGGTCGCCGTGGCGCCGCTGTTCATCATCTGGATGGGCACCGGTATGGCGCCCAAAGTCGCAATCGCGGCGATGATCGCCATCTTCGCCATCGTGATCGATACCGTGCACGGACTGCGTTCGGTGGATCCGGACATGATCGACCTGGGGCGCTCGATGCAGGGCAGCAAGCTGCAGATTACCTGGCGCATCCGCTTTCCGCATGCGCTGCCCTCGCTCTTCGCCGGCATGAAGGTGGCGATTTCGCTTGCGCTGATCGGCGCCATCGTCGGCGAATTTGTGGCGGCCACGCGGGGACTGGGCTATCTGATCCTGATGGCCCAGGGACAGTTCGATGCGGTCCGCATGTTCGCCGCGCTGCTGATCCTGTCGGTGGTCGGCCTGCTGTTATTTTTTATCGTCGGCCAAGCCGAGCGCATCTTTGTGCCGTGGCGCGTCGCGCGTGAAAACATGTCCACGGGACATTAAACCTTATTTGAATTTCAGATTACAGGAGTGAAATGATCATGACGAAAGTTCAACCGATTCCTTTCGGGGGCTATCTGCAACCCCGCGGCCACGATGACGATGCCACGCTGACTGAAGTGGCGCCGCGCACCGGCGGCGGTGAATACCTGCGCCGCTACTGGCATCCGATCGCACTGGTGTCCGAACTGGGCGACATGCCCTTGCCGATCCGGGTGTTGGGCGAAGACCTGGTGTTGTTCCGCGACAAGAGCAGGCAACTGGGACTGGTGCACAAGCATTGCAGCCATCGCGGCACCTCGCTGGAATACGGCATCATCGGCCAGCACGGCATCCGCTGCGCCTACCACGGCTGGGCCTACGCGATCGACGGCAGGATACTGGAAACGCCCAGCGAAGCGCCTGGCAGCACGATCCGGGAACGTTTTATGCAAGGCGCTTATCGCACGCATGAACACCGCGGCCTGATCTTCGCGTACATGGGAGCGCCCGACAGCGTGCCGGATTTCCCGGTCTACGACACACTGGTCTGGCCGGACGACAACAAGCTGGTACCGTACAAGCTGGAGATGCCGTGCAACTGGCTGCAGGTCCACGAAAACGCCGCGGATCCGATTCACACCGCCTATTTGCATTCCATCGTCAGCGGCGTGCAATTCACGCCGTCCTTCAGCGCGCTGCCGGTGCTGGCGTTCAAGGAAACCCCACTGGGGCTGCTGGCCATTGCCACCCGGCGCTGCGGCGACAACCTGTGGATACGCGCCAGCGACGTGATCCTGCCCAACATCGCGCAGTTCGGCACCGGATTCGTTGACGGCGAACAGGAAAAGTTTGCATTGTGCGCTGCCTTCACGCGCTGGATCACGCCGGTCGATGATATCAATTGCTGGGTTATCGGCTGGCGCCATTTCAATGATGTGATCGACCCGCGTCACGAGGGTCGTGAGGAAGATATCGGGCTCGGCAAGATCGATCTGATGGGCCAGACCGACGAACGCCCTTATCATGAACGCCAGCGCAGTCCCGGCGACTGGGACGCTATCATCGCTCAGGGGCCGGTCGCCGTGCGCAGCGCCGAGCACATGACTGCCTCGGACAAGGGCGTCGCGATGCTGCGGCGTCAGATCCGCAGCGGCATCGCGCGCGTCGTGGACGGCAATTCTCCGCACCAGCCGCAAACCTACGGCACCCGCATCGTTCCCACGTACAACAACGAAACCATATTGAAAGTGCCGCAACGCACGACCGACGGCGACGCGGCCGACCAGGCCGTGCTGCGTGCCTTCGGCGAAAAAATCTGCGACGCCGTGATTGAAAGCGCTGAACTGGCGGTCGGCGAGCGCCAGAAGACGGTCGAGCAAAAGGTGCGCGAGATGCAGAAAACAGACGCGTTCTATGCGCCGTCAATTCAACCGCAAGTTTCCCAAACGGAGTCTTCCAATGTCTGATGTGCAGTCTGATGTGATCTATCATGTTTTCCAGGACGGGCCCGTCAAGGTCGCCCCCTACAGCCATGCGGTTCAGAGCGGTGAATGGCTGTTCCTGACCGGCCAGATGCCGATCGGGCCGGACGGCCTGGTGCCGGAAGGCATAGAAGCGCAGACGCGCACGGTCATCGCCAATCTGCGCAGCGTCATGGACAAAGCCGGCTTCGGCGGCGGCGACGTGGTGCAGGTGCGGGTGTTCCTGACCCGCTTTGAAGCACATTACGAACGCATGAACGCGGTCTACGCGACGCTGTTCGACGCCGGTAAATGGCCGGCGCGCACCTGCGTCGGCGTCACCGCGCTGGCGCGCCAGTGCGAAATCGAAATCGACGCGATCGTCAAGCGCAGCGCCTGATTCATCATATTCATCACATGCGGGAGAACGGCTTGAACGAAGTGAAATGCGTATTGCAAGCGGAGGCGCGGGTTGCCGAATGTCCGCGCTGGCATCCGGTGGAACAGGCGCTGTATTGGGTCGATATCTACGAGCCGTCGCTGAATCGCTTCGATCCGCTGACGGGCGCGAACCGGAAATGGATGATGCCGGAACGCATAGGCTGCTTCGGCTTCCGCCGCGATGGCGGGCTGATCGCCGGCATGCAATCGGGAATATTCATGATCGACCTGCTGCCGGAACCGGCATGGCGCAGAGTCTACGATTACGAGCTGTCGAATCCGGATCTCCGTTTCAACGATGGCAGAGTCGATCCCGGTGGCCGCTTCTGGGCCGGCAGCAATATCGAAAGCATGGACAAGCGCGTCAGTGCGCTGTTCCGCTACGATCCGGACGGCAGTTGCACGCGCATGGTGGATGGGTTGATTTGTTCCAACGGACTGGCGTTCAGCCCGGCCGGCGACATCATGTATCACTCGGACAGCCGGCAAGATTATGTCTGGGCCTGGGATTTCGACAAGGCCAGCGGCGCGATCGCCAATCAGCGCGTATTCCTGCAAATCGATATCCAGGAAGGGCGGCCGGACGGCGCGGCGGTGGATGCGGAGGGCTGCTATTGGATCTGCCACGTCGGCGGCTGGCATGTCGCGCGCTACCGTCCGGATGGTGTGATCGACCGCGTCATTGGCGTGAATGCGCAGCGTCCCACGATGTGCGCGTTCGGCGGCCCCGACCTGAAGACGCTGTACATCACGACGGCGCGTTTTCCGCTTTCGGACAGCGCGTTGCGAAAGCAGCCGTTGGCCGGTTCCATTTTTGCTATCGATGTGGAGGTTCCGGGGCTGCCGGAGCCGTTCTTTGGTGGTTGAACGGAAAATTCTCTATGTGCGGTTGCCGCTGCAGTTCACGATTTAGAAATACTGAGCATCCGCTCGACATACCGCGCAATCAAATCGATTTCCAGATTCACTTTACCGCCCACGGTCAGGTAGCGCAGTGTCGTGACTTCGATGGTGTGCGGAATCAAATTAATCGAGAAGCGGCAGCCATCGGCGGCATCGTCGATGCTGTTGACGGTCAGCGATACGCCGTTGACGACGACCGAGCCTTTATAGGCAAGGTATTTGGCCAATTCCCGTGGCGCCAGCACAATCAGTTCCCATGATTCGCCGACCGGCTCGAATTTCTGCACGATGCCGAGACCGTCAACGTGGCCCGACACAAGGTGACCACCCAGGCGCTCGGCAAGGGTCAGCGCTTTTTCCAGATTGACCGGGCCGGGAGCATCCAGACCGGTGGTGCAATCCAGGCTTTCGCGTGAGACATCGACGGTGAAGCTGCCGGCTGTTTTGGAAACCACCGTCATGCATGCGCCGTTCAAGGAAATCGAGTCGCCCAGCGCGACGTCCTCCAGCGGCAGGCCGCCGGCATCGATTGCCAGTTGCACGCCCGCATCCGCGGAAGCGCCAAGAGGATTGACGGAAGTGATTTTGCCGACCGCGGCGACGATGCCTGTAAACATAAAATTGCCTTAAGAAAGTATTAATTCAAACTAAACGATTAATCGGGGTGGGTGGCACCGGATCAGAAACGCGCCAACACGCGCAAATCCGGGCCGATCCGCTGCACGTCGTGAAATTTTAATTTGATCTGCTGTTTCAGATCGGTCAGTGCGGGCAGCGCAAACATGTCGCGCGCGTCGCCGATCAGGGCCGGCGCCAGATAGACCAGCAGTTCGTCGACGCAGCCTTCGCGGAGCAGGGAGGCGTTCAGTTTGGCGCCTGCTTCGACATGCAGCTCGTTGATGTCCCGTTTGCCGAGTTCGGCAATGAGCGCCGGCAGATCGACTTTGCCGTCACGGTTCGGTATTACGATCACTTCGTTGCCGGCCGCTTCGAGCGTGCGCCGTTTAGCCGCGTCATCGACCGCGGTAAAGATCCAGGTGCCGCCGCCGGCCAGGATTTTGGCTTCCGGCCCGATCGCCAGCAGGCTGTCGACCAGAATGCGGCGCGGCTGGGATGGGGTGGCAATTGCCCTGACATTGAGCTGCGGATCGTCTTGCAGCACGGTGCCGATACCGGTCAGGATGGCGCCGGCGCGCGCACGCCAGGCATGGCCGTCGTCGCGCGCCTGTTGCGAAGTAATCCACTGGCTAAGGCCGTTATGCAATGCGGTCTTGCCGTCCAGACTGGCGGCGGTTTTCATTCTGACCCACGGCTTGCCGCGCTGCATGCGCGAGAAGAAGCCGATATTTATTTCATAGGCCGCCTCCGCCATCAGGCCCGATTCAACGGCAATACCGGCCGCCGCCAGCCGCGCCAGGCCCTGGCCCGCCACTTGCGGATTAGGATCCCCGATGGCGGCGACCACCCGGCCCACGCCCGCTTTGACCAGTGCATCGGCACAGGGCGGGGTGCGGCCGAAATGGCTGCAGGGTTCCAGGGTTACGTAGACGGTGGCGCCGCGGACATCCCGGCCGTTGGCGGCGGCATCGCGCAATGCTTCGATTTCGGCGTGGTTGCCGCCCGGCGCTTGCGTGCAGCCGCGGCCGATGATGCTGTTGTCTTTGACGATGACGCAGCCGACGCGGGGATTCGGCGCGCTGGTATATAAGGCCAGTTCGGCTTGTTGCAGCGCCAGCGTCATTGCGGCGGATTGGGTGATTTCAGCGGTCATGTCGGGCAGTTGATAATTAATCTTGTTTACTGATGCAACGGTGCTTATCCGTGGCTGGATTGCAGATGCGGGCGCGACCCAGAAAATTGATCGGAATAGTTCTGCTTTCCTGTTTCAAGTGCAGATGCAAGTGGCCCACTAGCGACATGCGATTGCGGCGGGTGCTGCGGCCTCCGCCATTGTAGGCGATATAGATTTCGGACGTGGCGCCGAAATGATTTTCAATGCGCAGGCCTGCCGGCAGGCGATCGTGTTGCGCAATGATCTTATCTCCCTTGCGATAGCGGCCGGCTTCGGTACCCGTAGCGCTGACGTAAATGCGCCAACCGCTGGCCCAGTCGGCATCGTCAAGCGGCGCCAGTTGTACGATGCGGTTACGCCGGATAGCTTCGGTGCGGGTTAACTGGATGGCATGGAACAGGGCATTGGCTGTTGTGACTAATTGCTGGCGATGGATTAATTGCTGGAAGCCCGGCAACGCCAGCGTGACAGCCAGGCCGGCAATGAGCAGTACGATCATGAGTTCGATCAGCGTAAAGCCGGTTTTGCGGGTATGGTGCCGGCGCCCGGAAAACACCGCGTTCACCAGCAGCCACCCGCTGTGGCGTTTGCGTTTGCATTGCCGCTGCCCGCTGTGCCTTGAACGCCGTCGCTATCGAGCGTCAAAACATCGCATAGCGGATCGCTGAAGCCCGGTGCGGGCGTGGCGCGCAGCAAAATGCAGTCCTGATCGTCTGCTTGCGCACAGGCTTGCGCGTCCAGCCGATAAGCGCCGGCTTTGGCCGTTGCGCCCGAAAACCGCAGGAATGACGCTGTGTCATCGTCGGCAGTAAAGCGCTGATAACGATGATGCTGTGTGTAATGGCGTTCCTGTTGCTGCATCAATTGCATTAAAGCCGCGCGGCCTTCGGCGCGCGCCGTCTTCAGTTTGGCTTGCCGATACGATGGATAGGCGAACGCCGACAGGATGCTGATAATCAACAGCACGGTCATGATCTCGATGAGTGTGAACGCCGATTGCCGGCATGGCGGCTGTTTCATGTTGACTGTCATACCAGCCCCCAGAACGCTATTTCACGCCAGCTTAGCCGGGAAGATGGCGGGCTTGTCGGATCGGCTGCAGCGATTTGTCTGCGGTAGATGCTTTGCAGCATGACCTGTGTCTCCTGATCCGGGCCGAAGCCGAGTGCGCTGATGCGGTAACGTCGGCCTTTATCGGGCTTGGATACGTTTGACTTGCCGGCATCGGGCGGCAGTAGTTCGATCAAATAGTGCGGCGGGTACGCAGGCAGGGGGCCGCTACCGGTCTGCATGATGTGTCCGCTGTAGCGACCGTAAATGATGTCTGGCGCGTCATCGGCGCGGCCCATTTTGCGCCAGACGGCCTGCTGCGCATTGGCAGCCGGCCGGCATAGGCCGGGCGCAGCGCCATTGCGGCTGCATATCGCCATGGCGTCGAGCTGCGGACTACCGAACAGCAGGTAACGCGGCGAAGCCGGATTGCCGATGTCGTATTCGGCATCCAGCAGCGCCGCTTCGGCGGCCTGCCATGCGATTTGCCGGTCGCGTTGATTGCGGCTCATTTTTTCGCTTTGGAGGCTGATGCGCATGGCGCCGATGCCCAGCATCAGCAGTACGATCAGCATCAATAATGCAATGATGAGGGCTGCGCCTCGTTGCCCGTTATGGTGCATAAGGATGATTACGCAAGATGATCGTGCGATGGAAAAGCCGGCTTGAGCGGCTGCGCCCGATCTTCGATTCAGCGCCACGGCTATGGCCATGCACCGATAGCGCAATGTCGACCGCCACCACTTTCCGCCAATCCGATGCGGCGATTGCATCGGCATTGAGGAAAGTATCCGGCAGGCCGTCTTGATTCAGATCCACGCCATACAGGAACTGCATGGATTCGACGCCGCGGGCAATCGCATCGGCTCTGAATTTATCGTTCTTCGCACGGTACTTACAGAATAATTCAGGCTCGCCGCCAGTATCGAGGGCGATATAAAAAATGCTCCAGTTGTAGATGGCTTCTGCACTAACCGGCATGCTGGCTTTCCTGGCGCTGTGACTGCCGGCGCAATTGAGCATGTTTCGATCGATTGCGCCGGCGGAATCGGTGGCCATGAAGCGCGTGAACAGTACATCGCTGCCGTTGATGCCGCGGCCGCGACGTTGATCGGGGTACAGGCTGCGTCCTATCAGTGTGGTGTCGTCGAGTCCGAACAGCGTCTGGCCGGGCGGCTTCGGCGGCGACACTGTGCCTGCGCCGCTATGGTCGGCATAAGCGGCTTGCCGGATCGCCATCGCCAGCGCGTCCATCGCAAAGGCCCCGGTGTCGCCGATGCGCGCGCTATCGTCGATGGCCAGATAGGTTTTTTGCGCCGACAGGAACAGCGCGGTGGAGGCCAGAATGACCAGCATGCCGAGCGTCAATGCAATCATGCATTCGATCAGCGTCATGCCTTGTTGTGTTGCGGTACTTTTCATGATGCAGGCTCGCCCACTTGCAATATCAGTTGCGGTCCGCGTGGTGTCGGGATTTGTTTTGGCGCCGGTTCGGTAACGGAGGCAGCGCCGCCGCTCGCTTGCGCGCGCCAGCCCAGTTTGATCACAATGCCAGCGCCAGCGCCGCCGCTGCAGGGCCATTGGGCAGAACCGCTGCTGCTATCCCAAGGAGCCGCGTCGCGGCAAATGCGCACGCGCGCCATGGGCAGCGCCGCTTGCACTGCCTGTAGCCATTGCGCAATGCCGAACTGACGCAGCGCATTGGGATCGCACAAGGCGCCGCCGGTGCAGTCGTTGGCTGCCGGCATGGCGTCGCCGTGCTGATAGTCGAACAGAAAGGGATGATCGCCGCCGGGCGCGCGCCAGGCACGGATCATTTCGGCCATGTCGCTTGCCAGTTGCGTAGCACTGATTTGATAGCTGCTTTGGCGTTGCGCGCGCAATGCGTTCAGATGCATGCGCATCATCCCGGTCAGTGCAATGGCGAGAACGAAGACCGCCATCAGTACTTCGATTAGCGTAAATCCGCGCAATGCTGCGTAGGGTGCGGGCCTGGACGCGCTTGAAGAATTTAAATGCCTGAGCATTTGCCTATCCCTGCCTTGATGCCCGATCGGGGTCGGGACAGTTTCAGGCGGGCATGGTGCAGGAGGAGAAGCTGCGGCGCTGGCTGTGAAACCGGATCATCGGATATCGAACTGGTCGCGTCAACCTGTCGCTGCCAGGGATATCGAGAATGCGTGCTGGCCGCAAGCTTTTGCTGTTCGGTGAGATGTGCCAAACAATCAGGAAAATATTGTGTGAGCGCAGCGAGTATTTTTCGTTTGGCACATCTCAC